>NZ_JAGHWU010000083.1:24431-32761 GCF_017746145.1 Xanthomonas sp. D-99
CCCATTCCCCAATCCCCAATCCCGACTCCCCGCCTCATCGAAACACCACCGTGCGATGTCCATTGAGCACGATGCGGTGTTCGACGTGGCGGCGCACTGCGCGCGCCAGGACCAGCGATTCGATGTCGCTGCCCAAGCGGACCAGGTCGCGCGGGGTCATGGCGTGGTCCACGCGGGCGACGTCCTGTTCGATGATGGGGCCTTCGTCCAGATCTTCGGTGACGTAGTGCGCGGTGGCGCCGATGATCTTGACCCCGCGCGCGTGCGCCTGGTGATACGGCTGCGCGCCCTTGAAGCTGGGCAAAAAACTGTGATGGATATTGATCGCGCGCCCGGCCAGTGCCCGGCACAGCTGCGGCGACAGGATCTGCATGTAGCGCGCCAGCACCACCAGATCGATCTGCAGCGCGTCGACCAGGGCGAGCAGCTGCGCTTCCTGTGCGGCGCGCGTGTCCGCGCTCACGGGCAGATGGTGGAAGGCGATGCCGTAGGAGCCGGCCAGTGCGGCGAAATCGGTGTGGTTGGAGACCACCGCGGCAATCTCCACCGGCAACTGCCGGCTGTGCATGCGGAACAGCAGGTCGTTGAGGCAATGGCCCTGCTTGCTCACCAGCACCAGCAGGCGCGCGCGGCGGCGTGCGTCGTGCAGTTGCCATGCCATCTGGAATTCGTCAGCCAGCACGGCAAAGCGCTGCTCCAGGGCGGCAATGTCGGTCTTTGCCGGTTTGTCGAAATGCACGCGCAGGAAGAATCGGCCACTTTCGTCGTCGCCGAATTGCTGCGCGTCGAGGATGTTGCAGGCCAGGTCGAACAGCAGCCCGGTCACGCGATAGACGATACCGGTACGGTCGGGGCAGGACAGGGTGAGGATGTAGTCGGAGCGCATCGGCGCATGATAGCCAATGCGCGACATCACCGACGCAGTGCTTGCGTCGGTAACTTTTGCCGTGCGGACAGGTACGAAAACCGGCGTGCCATCCAGCCGATGTTTGACGCCCTGACCGTGGTTGCGTTGCGCTCGCGCTGCAAGATGACGCGCAGCCAGGAGGACATGTAGCGCGGCAGTGCAGTGCGTGTACCGATGCCGGTTGCGCGACACCCCCACGCACCTCGGGCAATGCACTCAGCGCGGCGGCAAACGCAGCATCAGCCGCCGGTTGATCTCGTCCAGCTGCGCAAGCGATGCGTCCACCGATGTTTCCATCGCTTCCTGCGTGGTGATGTGTGCACGCAGATGCGCCGGGTCCGACAGCTCGCCACGCACCAGGAACACGTTCTCGCCGATTTCGCCCAGATGGCGGCTGAGCACCACGTAGTCCACCTGATCGAAGCCATGCTGCTTGGCCAGCGGCAGCAGGCGCGCGGCCATGCGCTCGCTCGCCTCGTCCACGGGCTTGCCTAACTCGGCGTCCAGCACGCCGACCGCTTCGCGGATCTGTGCGAACAGGTAGTGGTCCGGGTGCTCGGGATGGTCGGGACCCACCGGGCCCTGGTTGACGACCGGCGCGTCGGTCATCGTGTGCCACCGGCGCAAGCCAGTGCGCGCGGCGCGCGCTCGGTCAAACCGAGCGTGATCTGCAGGTGTCGCATCGCATCCTCCCTGGAGCGGCGGCTGTAACGAGCCGGCATTTTAGAAGGTCTGCTGCATGTTTAGGTGAGCAAGCGGTGGGCCGCCGTGGCGTGAAGCGAAGTGCCTTGCGCAGGACTCAATCCGCGTTGCGCAATGGTGATCAGGCGACCTGCCCTGCGCGCCGCGCCGAGACTTCCGCCAGTACCGCCCAGTCTGCGCTGCCGTCGCCATGCGCAATGGCCTCGTCCAGCCCTGCGCGCAGCAATTCGCCCAACGGCATCGGCACCTGCTTGTCGGCGCCAGCCTGGATGGCCAGGTCCACGTCCTTGCGGCCCAGCGTGGCGGTGAAACCCGCCGGCAGGTATTGGCGCTGCATGATCAGGCGGCCGTAGCCCTGGTAGGCGGGCGCGGCGAACAGGGTGCTGGTGAGCATGCCCAGAAACTGCGTCGCATCTACGCCATGACCGCGTGCCAGCGCACTGGCTTCGGCCATGGCGCCGATGGCGCTGGCCAGGCAGAAGTTGGCAGCCAGCTTCACCGCATTGGCCTGCTCCGGTGCGCGCCCGATGTGCCAGGTCTTCTGCCCCAGCGCATCGAACATCGGCTGCACCCGGGCCACGGCCGCTTCATCGCCGGCGGCCAGGATATTGAGCTTGCCGGCTTCGGCCACCTCCACACGCCCAAGCACCGGCGCGGCCACGTAGGCCACACCGCGCTCGGCATGCAGCGCGGTCAACTCATGTGCCAGCGCCACCGAGATGGTGGCCATGTTGACGTGCACGCTGCCCGCCGGCAGCGCATCCAGTACGCCACGCTCCAGCAAGGTCTGGCGCACTGCGTTGTCGTCGGCCAGCATCGAAAACAGCAGCGGGCCGTGCGCGGCATCGCGCGGTTGCTCCACCACCGTGGCGCCAGCATCGCGCAGCGAGTGAGCGCGTTCGGACGACCGGTTCCACACGCTCAACGCGAACCCGCCACGCAGCAGGTTGTGCGCCATCGGCAGGCCCATCGTGCCCAAGCCCAGAAATCCTATCGGCATGCGGTGTCCTTGTTGGGTATGACGTCAGGTGCAGTCAGTTGGCGAACACGCCCCGCGCATCGCGCGGTTCGCAACGCAGGTATTGCGGTGCCGGAGTGACCGAGGCGCCCAGCGCCGCGGCGGCATGCCACGGCCAGCGCGGGTCGTACAGGATGCCACGCGCCAGCGCGATCGCATCGGCCTGGCCTTCTTGCACAATCGCCTCGGCCTGCGCCGGCTCGGTGATCAAGCCTACGCCAATCACCGGCGTGCTCACCTGCGCGCGGATCTCCTGCGCGAACGGAATCTGATAGCCCGCCTGCAGCGGAATCTGCTGGCGTGGATCAAGCCCGCCACTGGAGACATGGATGTAATGCGCACCGCGTGCATCCAGCGCCTGCGACAAGGCGATGCTCTGCTGCACATCCCACCCGCCTTCGACCCAGTCGGTGGCCGAGATGCGCACGCCAACGGCGATTTTTTCCGACACTGCCGCACGCACCGCATCGAAGATGCGCAGCGTCAGCCGCATGCGATTTTCCAGCGAACCGCCATATGCATCGCTGCGCTGGTTACTCAGCGGCGACAGGAATTGATGCATCAGATAACCATGCGCGGCGTGCAGTTCGATCAACTCCAGGCCCAGCCGTTCGGCACGCGTTGCCGATGCGGCAAACGCGTCCACCACGGCATCGATCCCCGCCTCATCCAGTGCCTGCGGCGCCGGCTGTCCCTGGCGGAATGGCAGCGCCGATGCGGACACGGTCTGCCAGCCATGCGCGTGGTCGGGGGCGATGGCCTCGCCGCCTTTCCACGGCAGATCGGTCGACGCCTTGCGGCCGGCGTGCGCCAGCTGGATGCCGATCGGCATCGGCGACCAGGGTCGTACCGATTGCAGTACCTCGGCCAGGGCCTGCTCGGTCGCATCGTCGTACAACCCAAGATCGGCGTAACTGATGCGCCCTTCCGGCACCACTGCGGCCGCTTCGAGAATCAGCAAGCCGGCGCCGGATTGCGACAACGTGCCCAGATGGATGCGGTGCCAATCGCTGGCGCGGCCGTCCTGTGCCGAGTACTGGCACATCGGCGCAATGACGATCCGGTTGGCGAGCGCAAGCGGACCAAAGGCGATGGGGGAGAACAACTGGCTCAAGGCGGCATCCACAGCTGACATGGGGTGCTTATTGCACTGCGCCGCGCGCGCCGGCACAACCGCTGCGATGGATCACTGCGTCATGCAGAGCGGGTACTGGCGTCATTGACGCTGCGTGCACGCGGCAAATGCGGCGGCGCGTGCAGGAACGCCAGCGCCTGCGCGCAGGACTGCTCCACCTTCAACGTCAGCAGCTCGTCGGCGCGTGTGCGTCCGAAGTTGAGCGCGGCGATCGGCAGGCCGTTGCGCGCAGCGGTCTGCACGAACCGAAACCCCGAATACACCATCAGCGACGAGCCCACCACCAGCACTGCATCGGCGGCCTGCAGATGCGCGAACGCACGCTCCACCCGCGCCCGCGGCACGTTCTCGCCGAAGAACACCACATCAGGCTTGAGCACGCCACCGCACACCGGGCACGGCGGCACCACGAAATGCTCGAAGGCCACATCGTCCAGATCGGCATCGCCATCGGGCGCTTGCGCGGCCTCAAGCGCTGCCCAGCCCGGATTGGCCTGCTCAAGCAACAGTTGAAATTCGGTGCGTGGCATGCGCCGCTCGCAGCCCATGCAGCGCACCACATCGAGCCGGCCATGCAGATCGATCACCGCCTGGCTACCGGCGGCCTGATGCAGGCGGTCCACGTTCTGGGTGAGCAGCACTTCCAAGTGGCCACGCGCCTCCAGCGCAGCGAGCGCATGATGGGTGGCATTGGGTTGCGCCAGACCGAAGCGCGGCCAGCCGACCAGGCTGCGCGCCCAGTAGCGCTGCCGCGTGGACAGCTCGCCCATGAAGGCCTGGAACGTCACCGGCTGCGGGCGCTTCCAGCCGCCTTGCAGGTCCCGGTAATCGGGAATGCCCGAATCGGTGCTGCAGCCAGCGCCGGTCAGCACGAACAGGCGCTGATGGCGTTCGATGAAGTCCTGCAGTGCGTGGTCGTCGTGGGCGAGGACAGCAGTCATGTGGTCATTCTGGAAGCCATGGGAGCACTTTGCACCAGCAGCGCGTCGTTCGCCCGCTGCGACGCAACGGCAACCAGGCCGGCACGCTTGCGCTAGCACAGCATCACACCGTCGTCGGCGTCGTGAAGATGCGCGCGTGACGCGCAATGCATCGCATTGGAGGCATGCCTGTATACGGTACAGCATCATGCGATGGCCGCGCATTCGGTCGCAATCGGTTCGCGTTGCGGGCCAGGGAGGTTGCTGCCGGCGCTCAGTGTGCGGCGCGTAGTTGCTCCACAAACTGCAGTACGTCCTGATTGAAGCGCACGCTGTCTTCCAGAAACGGCGCATGCCCGGCGTTCGGATACACCACGGTCTGCGCATGCGGCTGCAACTGCCGCGCACGCGCCAGCGTCGGCTCGGTGGTCACCAGCGCGTCGCGAGCGCCATACATCAGCAGCACCGGCAGGCGCGTGCGCTGTAGGCCGGCGACATCGATCGACATGCCCTGCACCGCACGCTGCATATCCCATGAGGCCAGGGATGCGTTGGCCAGCAAGGTCTCGAACACCGGTGCCGGCGGTTGGGTGGCGAAGCACAGCCGCAGGAAATCCTGCACCGCCTGCAGATGCGTGCGTAGATCAGGCGAGACCAGATTGCGATAGATCGCCGGATGCGCGCCCAGCTGCTCGGCGCGCAATTCGATCACGCCATCGACGTACACTACGCCGGCAAGCCCGGCATCGCCATGCCGGCTCAGGTAGTTGCTGATCACCGCGCCGCCCAGCGACCAACCCACCAGGACCGCATCGCGCGCGCTCGCGGCCTTCAGCACGGCGGCAAGATCGTCGGCCCAACGTGCGCCCTCTTGGTACGCAGATGCCGCGCCCGGCTTGCCGGACAAGCCATGCCCGCGCAAGTCGTAGGTGATCAGCCGATAGCGTTGCAAGCGCGCATCGTCCAGCTGCGCATCCCAGTTGATGCGGCTGCCGAGCAGGCCATGCACGAACACGATCGCCGGGCCGGTGGTGGCGCCGTGCTCCTGCACTGCCAGGGCGACGCCGTCGGGCGCAATGACCGTATAGCTGCGCGAGGCAGCGGAGGCGGCCGGGCTGGCTTGCGCCAGGGTCGAGCACAACAGCAGCAGGCAGGCCACCAGGTAATGCACCGGCAGCAGGCGGACGACAGGCAGGAAGCGAACAGACATCGTGGTGGGCTCCAGACGAGAGAGCCGCCATCCTCCGGCCTCACACCAATGTGAGGGTCAAGCCTTGCGTGCAACGTATCCTTGCCGCATGACTACATCTTCCGAACCCTCGCTGCGTATTGGCGCGCTGGCGCTGCAGACCGGGGCCAGCGTGCGCTCGATTCGTCACTACGACGCCCATGGGTTGCTGACGTCGTCGCGCAGCGCCAACGGCTACCGGGTTTTTCCTGCCGCGTGCATCGCGCAGGTACGGCAGATCCAGCGCCTGATCGCGACGGGTTTCAGCCTGGACGACATTCTCGGCTTTCCCGATTGCATGCGCCTGGTGGAAGGCGCGCAGATGTGTCCGGAAACCGCGCCCATGCATCGCGCGCGCCTGCAGATGGTCGAGCGTCAGCTGGCCGATCTGGAGCGGCGGCGTGCGCGTCTGTTGGCGACCCTGGCGCAGTCAGCCTCGGATGCAAGGGCTGCCACGTCTTCAGCCGCGCAAACCACACGGCGCAAGGGGGCGCGCTAGAAGCCTCGCTCGCTGTGCATCACTCGCCTCGCGCAGGATGCGGAGCAAACCGGCCATAGGGGCGTGCATCGTCGGCACGTTGGCGCAGCACGTATGCCGCCGCAAAGGCGATCGCCAACAGCGTCAGGCACATGCCGACCAACGCGCCCCAGCCGCCGTGCTGCCAGAACCAGCCACCCAGCGCGCCGATCACGCTGGATCCGGCGTAATACGCCAGCAGATACAGCGACGCGGCATGGCTGCGATGCGCGCCACCGAGCCGGCTCACCCATGCGCTGGCGGCCGAATGCGCAATGAAGAACCCGATCGTCACCACCACGATGCCGGCCACCACCAACGCCAGCGCGTGCGCCAGGGTCAGCGCCACGCCTAGCACGCACAGCACGATGCCGGTCGTGACCACCGGCCCGCGCCCGAACCGGTCCGATGCCGCACCGGCCACCGAGGAACTGACGATGCCGAACACATAGGCGCTGAAGATCAGGCCGATCTGGCTCTGGCTCAAGCCGAATTCCGGCCCACCCAGGCGAAAGCCGGCGTAGTTGTACAGGCACACGAACACGCCCATCAACAGGAACGGCAGCGCGAACAAGAACGGCAGATTGCGATCGCGCAGATGCCCCGCCCAGGCGCGCAGATGAAAGCGCAGGTTGATGCCGTGCCGGCGCACGAAGTTGCGCGACGGCGGCAGCAACCAGAAGAACGCCAGCGCACACAGCAGATCGAACGCGCTCAACACCGCCAATGCGGTGCGCCAATCGGTGTGGTCGGTCAGCACGCTCATCACGATGCGCCCGCTCATGCCGCCGAAGGCATTGCCGGCCACGTACAGACCGGTGGCCGCCCCCATCTTGCTGGCCGGCAATTCTTCGCCCAGGTACACCATCGCCACCGCCGGCACCCCACCCAGCGCGATGCCCGACAAGGTGCGCACCGCCACCAGCGCGCCCCAGTGCGGCAGGAACGCAGCAATCAGGTTGAGCACTGCCGCGATGGCGATCGACACGAACATCAATCCGCGCCGGCCCAGGTTTTCCGACACCGCGCCAGCGCAGAAGATCGCCAGCGACAGCGGCAGCGAGGCGGTCGCTGCGTCCACCTGGAAGGCGCGCGCGAATTCCGGCAGCACCGGCTGCACGCTGTACAGCAGCGAGAAGGTGGCAAAGCCGGCCAGAAACAACGCCACGCGAATGCGCGCCGCTGCAGGGGCATCGGTGCCGGTGTCGGAACGCGTGGAGGGGTCAGGCAGCGAGCCCGAGCGATGATGGGAGGAAGACACAGCAGTACACATGCGACGTGGGAAGGCCAGTATTCGCCTGTGGACACCCCCTGTCCAATATATGATGGTGGCAGTTTCCATATCTGGAACAGATGGATGGAGCTGCGCCACCTGCGTTATTTCCTCGCGGTTGCCGAAGAAGGCAACTTCACCCGCGCTGCCGCGCGCGTGGGCATTGGGCAACCGCCGCTCAGCCAGCAGATCCAGACCCTGGAACGCGAGCTGGGCACGCCCTTGTTTCGGCGCACCCACAGGGGGTTGTAAGCCGGAACCCCAGAAAAATCCGTCTCTCATTTCCAGCCGCCATCGCATTCGTCCCAGAACGAACCGGTTGCCTCGTGCTTGACACTCATGTCATCGACCACGCAGTTGCGCAGCTCGGCCAAATGCAAGATTTCGTGCAGTAGATCGTCGATCTGCTGCTTCAAATCCGCATCGTCGGCGTAACGAATCACCAGTCGGTATTCGGTATCACTGAGCTTTGTGCTCTTGTGCGAGGTGGCGATCAGGTCGTCGATGTCCTCCCGAACCCGCTTTTTGCCTCGGGTGAACTTGCTCCCGTTTTCGACATGGAGCCAGAGAATCACGGCAACCGATGCCGCCGCCATGAGTTCCGTGCTCGGTGCCGGTGCGCTGAGCTTT
>NZ_JAGHWU010000084.1:0-22904 GCF_017746145.1 Xanthomonas sp. D-99
TCTGCTTACGCTTGCCCAAGCCCTCAGCGTCACCGAACGTCAGCTGCATGGATGAATCCTCTACATAAGGCGATAGTGTCGCGCATCTGCGGTGAGTTGATCAGACCTTCCCTAATTGAAAAGTGGACCTTCAATGCGATTGCCGTCACACACCGCAAAATCAGCGAGACGAAATAAATAATCAATATTTTTAAGTTACTAAAAAATGACCAGGTATCGATTGATTATTTAGTCGCAACTTCGCCACCGCTTAATCAAAGATATTGGCAAAAAAAGGTTGCGATTGCAGTGCATTGCGCACCTGGCTCATCGAACGACCATTGCCGATCGCGCCGCTCCAGCACGTGATTCGAGCGCGCCGGCAGCTTGCACCCGCGAGGCCGGTAAACACGCTTAGCTTGGAAACGAGGCTATTGATCGCGTCGCGCATGTGTATTGGTAGCGGCAGCACGCAACGAACCTTCACCCTATTCCCGACGTCCGACCGGAAGTTCAGCGCGCCTGCCAAAACGACAACGGCCGTGTCGCTGCACACGGCCGTCGGGTCATACGTCAGCGGCTGCCGATCAGCCGCACGGCATCAACCGCACCACACCCGCGCGTTGCGGAACATCCGCAGCCACGGCGAGTCGTCGCCCCAGTCGACCGGGTACCAGCTCAGGTTTGCGCTGCGTGGCGTGCGCTCCGGATGCGGCATCAGGATGGTGACGCGGCCGTCGCTGCTGGTCAGCCCGGTGATGCCGTCAGGGGAACCGTTCGGATTGAGCGGATACTGCGACGCCACCCCGCCGTCGCCATCGATGTAACGCAATGCCACGCGTGCGGCGGCCTGGTCCACGGCGCTATCGAACTCTGCGCGGCCTTCGCCGTGCGCAACCGCCACCGGAATCCGCGAGCCGGCCATGCCGCGCAGGAAGATCGACGGCGACTCCACCACTTCCAGCAGCGCGGTGCGCGCTTCGAACTGCTCGCTGCGATTACGCAGGAAGCGCGGCCAATGCTCGGCACCGGGAATGATGTCCTTGAGCTGGCTGAGCATCTGGCATCCGTTGCACACGCCCAGCGCGAACGTATCGCTGCGTGCGAAGAACGCGGCGAACGCGTCGCGCAGCGCCGAGCGCTCCAGGATGGATGTCGCCCAGCCGCGGCCTGCGCCCAGCACGTCGCCGTAGCTGAAACCGCCGCACGCCGCAAAGCCCACGAACTCGCTCAGGTCCACGCGGCCCTCGATCAGGTCGCTCATGTGCACGTCGTAGGGTCGGAAACCGGCGCGCTCGAAGTTGTAAGCCATTTCGATCTGCCCGTTGACGCCCTGCTCGCGCAGGATCGCCACCTTGGGCCGCGTGCCGGTGGCCACGAATGGCGCCGCCACATCGTCGGACGGGTCGAACACCAGCTTCGGGCGCAGGCCTGGCGCCTTGAAATCACGCGCCAGCGCGCGCTCTTCATCGGCGCTGTCCGGGTTGTCGCGCAGCTTCTGCATCGCATGGGTCACCGACCACCACGCATCGAACAGCTCTTCCCAGCGCCATTCGGCCAGCACGCGGCCCTGCCCGCTCACGCGGATGCGCGGCGTGCCGGTGGGGCGTGCAATGCGCTGCGCGCATTCGGTCAATGCGTGGCGCTCGACCAGGTCGGCGAACGCGGCGCGGTCTTCGCTGGCGATCTGCACCACTGCGCCCAATTCTTCGTTGAACAGGCTGCGGAACGCATCGTCGCCCCACGCATCCAGCGTGATGTCCAGGCCCTGCCGCGACGCAAACGCCATCTCGCACAACGCGGCAAACGCACCGCCATCGCTGCGATCATGATACGCCAGCAACAGCCCGCTGTCGCGCGCGTCGCGGATCAATTCGAAGAAACTGCGCAGCCGCTGCGCATCGTCCAGATCCGGCACCTCGCCACCGAACGCCGGCAGCGCGGTGTCGTCGGCATACACCTGCGCCAGCACCGACCCGCCCAGCCGCTGCTTGCCGCCTCCCAGCCCGATCAACCACAACTCGCTCTCTTCACCGCTGCGCAGCAACGGCGTCAGCTGCGTGCGCACATCGCCCACGGGCGCGAATGCACTGATGATCAACGATACGGGTGAAACGCTTTTCAGCGTTTCACCGGAAATAGGGAATGGAGAATCGAGAATGGTGGAAGCGGAGGACTCTGGCGTTTCACCATTCCCGATTCCCGATTCCCCATTCCCAACCTGCCACTGCGCCTGCATCGACAGCGAATCCTTACCGACCGGCACGCTCAGTTCGAGTGCGGGGCACAGCTCCATGCCGATCGCGCGCACGGCGTCGTACAGCAACGCGTCTTCGCCGCTATGGCCGGCGGCGGCCATCCAGTTGGCCGAGAGCTTGATGCTGTCCAGCCGCTGCACCGGTGCGGCGCACAGGTTGGTGATCGCTTCGCCCACTGCCATGCGCGCGGATGCGGCCGCGTTCAACAGCGCCAGCGGCGTGCGTTCGCCGATCGACATCGCCTCGCCTTCGAAGGTGTCGAAACCGGCCAGGGTGATCGCGCAATCGGCCAGCGGCAGCTGCCATGGCCCGATCATCTGTTCGCGTGCGGTCAACCCGCCCACGCTGCGATCGCCAATGGTGACCAGAAAGCTCTTGGACGCCACGGTGGGATGCGCCAACACGCGCAAACCGGCCTGCTGCAGGTCCAGCGACGCGGTCTGCAGCACCGGCCACTGCGGCGCGGCCGGATGCGCCGCATCGCGATGCATCTTCGGCGCCTTGCCGAACAGGACATCCATCGGCAGGTTGATCGGGAGCTGGGAATCGGGAGTCGGGAATGGGGAATGGGGAGAAGCGGCTTCGGCAACCGGCAGCACGCCGTTACCATTCCCGATTCCCGATTCCCCATTCCCGGCGTCCAGGACGCCGTATCCGACCACCAGCCGCTCCTCGGCCGTGGCCACGCCGACCGCGGCGAACGGGCAGCGTTCGCGGGCGCAAATGGCGGCGAATTCTTCAAGGCGCGCCTGCGGCACGCCGAGCACATAGCGTTCCTGCGATTCGTTGCACCACAATTCCAGCGGCGACAGCGACGGATCGTCGGTAAGTACGCGGCCCAGGTCGATGATGCCGCCCACGCCCGAATCGTGCAGCAGCTCGGGGATGGCGTTGGACAAACCACCCGCGCCCACGTCGTGGAACCAGCGGATCGGGTTGTCCACGCCCAGCGCCACGCAGCGGTCGATGACCTCCTGGCAGCGACGTTCCATTTCCGGGTTTTCGCGTTGCACACTGGCGAAATCCAGCGCCTCGGCGCTGTCGCCGGCCGCCACCGAACTGGCCGCACCGCCGCCCAGGCCGATCAGCATCGCCGGGCCGCCGAGCACGATCACCGCATCGCCCGGCTGCAGGCGCAGCTTTTCCACCTGGTTGCGATCGATCGCGCCCAGGCCACCGGCCAGCATGATCGGCTTGTCGTACGCGCGGGTCAGGCCCGGGCCTTCGGCAAGCTCGAAGCTGCGGAAATAGCCGAGCAGGTTCGGTCGGCCGAATTCGTTGTTGAACGCTGCGCCGCCGAGCGGGCCGTCGAGCATGATGTCCAGCGCCGGCGCCATGCGCGGGTTTAGCGCGCGCGGCGCTTCCCAGGGCTGCGGCAGGGTCGGGATGCGCAGGTGCGAGACCGAAAACCCGGTCAGGCCGGCCTTGGGCTTGCCGCCGCGACCAGTGGCACCTTCGTCGCGAATTTCGCCGCCCGCACCGGTGGCCGCGCCGGGGAACGGTGCGATCGCAGTCGGGTGGTTATGGGTTTCCACCTTGATCGCAAATGCCGACGGCAGCACTGCTTCGCTGCGGTATTGGCCGGTGGCCGGATCCGGGCGATAGCGCGCAGCCGGCACGCCTTCCACCACCGCCGCGTTGTCGCTGTAGGCCGACAAGGTGTGTTGCGGGGTCTGCTGGTGGGTGTGCTTGATCATGCGGAACAGCGAGCGCTCCTGCGGCTTGCCGTCGATGGTCCAGCTGGCATTGAAGATCTTGTGCCGGCAATGCTCGGAGTTGGCCTGGGCGAACATCATCAGCTCGACGTCGGCCGGGTCGCGGCCCAGCGCGCCGAAACGTTCGCGCAGGTAGTCGATCTCGTCCTGCGCCAGGGCCAGGCCCAGGTCGCGGTTGGCCTGCTCCAGCCCATCCAGCGGCACGCGCTGCAGCTGGCCCGGGTCGGGCACGTTGAACAGCGCTTCGGCAGCGGCGGCCGAACCAAGCAGCGATTGCGTCATCGGGTCGTGCAGCAACTTGGCCACGGCGGCCTGGGCAGCCGCGTCGTCCGGCCAGCCGGCCAGATCGATGCGGGTGCCGCGCTCCACGCGCTGGATCGGCTGCCCAGCCCCGCGCACCAGCTCGGTGGCCTTGCTCGACCACGGCGACAAGGTGCCCAGGCGCGGCACCACGTAGCGCGAGGAGGCATCGGCATCGCGCTCGGCGGGCGCGGCGTTGGCCTGCAGGATCCGCTGCAAGGTGGCCTGGTCGGGCGATTGCCCGGTCTCGGCACGGATGAAGTACACGTGCCAGGCGCCAGTGATACGCAGCGCGGGAACGAGGGTTTGCAGGCGGGTTTCGAGCCGAGCGCGGCGGAACGGCGAAAGGGCGGAAGCGCCCTCGAGGACCATCATGTCCGGGGAACCGTGTCAGAAACGGGGCTGCAGATTGTAACGGAGCTGATGGGTCGACGCCGGACTGCGCGTGCGATGGCGGGAATCGGGAATGGAATCGTCAGGCAGGATCCTTGTCGCCGCCCCCATGCGCGCACGTTGCACCGGCCGGCATGAAGGACGCGGCTAGAGCGTGTTACGTACGTCGAGGTACGTACGAAGCGTCCCGTGGCGCGTCGAGACAAGCCGTGCGCCTTGCCCAGGCTGGCCGCCTGGGCCCAAGGCGCGCGACGCGATATCGGCGCGCCACAGGGCACTTCCCGGAGGGTTGGCCGCCAGCGCGCGCCGCGCGGCAGCCAACGCATCGCATCTCAAGGTGCATAACACGCTCTAGATGGCGGCTAACCCCCAGAGACGGCAAAGGCCCGGATCCGGTCGCACCCGGGCCTTTGTCATTGCGCAGACGACCACCGCAACGGCGCCATCGGCGACGCGCCACGATGATCAGAGCCAATTAGGCCTCAGCGGCTGCCGCCGGCCGTGGTCACCGCACGCTTTTCCAGCGCCTCACGCAACTGGGCAGGCGGCAGGTAGCCACCGAGCTGGGTGCCGTCGGGGGCGAAGATCGCCGGCGTTCCGTTGACGCCCAGGCGCTGGCCCAGGTTGTATTCCATCGACACCGGGTTCTTGCAGTCCTTGGAGGCGACCGGCTGACCCGACTTGGCGGCCGTGAGCGCCTGCTTGCGATCGGCAGCGCACCACACCGCAATCATTTCCTTGTGGTCCTGGCTGCCCAGGCCCATGCGCGGGAACGCCAGGTATTCCACCGCGATGCCCTGCTTGTTGAGCTCGCCGATCTCGCTATGCAACTTGCGGCAGTAACCGCATTCCACATCGGTGAAGACGGTGACGGTGTACTTCGGGTTGGCCGGCGCGAACACGATACGGTCGGTCTTGGGCACGGTGTCCAGTTGCTTGCGGCGGTAGGCCAGCAAGCCCGGGCTGGCGGCGAACTGCTTGTTCTGGATGTCGAACGGCTGCGCCTGGATCAGGTAACGACCGTCGTCGCTGACGTACAGCACCTGCCCACCGACGACCACTTCGCGGAAACCGGGGAACGGCGCAGCGCCGATGTAATCGGGCTTGAAATCCGGGTCCAGCGCCTTGAGCGCCGTGCTCACGCGCTGGTCCACCGTGCCGGCGGCGGCGGCGGCCGCGGCGGCTGGCTTGGCGCCGGCAGTGCTTGCCGCAGGCTGCGAGGATTGTGCGCAGGCGGTAAGGCTGATCGCGCCCAGCAGCGCGGCAATGGCAAGACGATACATTCACGCATCCAGATGGAATGAGGTGCCGGGATTCTCGCACAGCGCAGATGAAGCCTGGCCGCGGCCGCGACAGTTTGTGAACGCTGCAGGCACCCGGTTGCTGCACCTGTTGGACAGACGCAGTGCAGAGCGTGGTTTGCCGCGTCTGGCGGTGGGCTCGGCACTTTCGCCGTCGCAAGGCGCCAATGAAGGTGCCACCAAGCGTCGTTCCTGCGCTCTTTTGCTTCCTGGGGTGCCCCGCCGCATGGCGTCCGGCGCCGACCGTCAGCTCAAGGTATGACAACGAGGAGGCCACGCCGGCCGGCGCCAGCCTGACCGGCAACGCCGCCGCGGCCGCCGAGCGCGTCTGGCGAGGCAGCAACAACGTCAGTTGGCGGCGTTGCTGCGGCCGCGGGCAGGCGATTGGCCTGGTCGCAGCTCTACCGCGACCGCGACCGGCGCGTCGCCAGCACGCATGCCCATGGCGAGGCGCCGCGCGGACTAACCACGCGGGTGATGGCTGGCGTGCAGTTTCTGCAGATGCTGGCGCGCCACCAGCGTATAGATCTGGGTGGTCGACAACGAGCTGTGGCCCAACAGCATCTGCAACGCGCGCAGATCGGCGCCGTGGTTGAGCAGATGGGTGGCAAAGCTGTGGCGCAGCCCGTGCGGGCTGACCGTGGCCGGGTCGATGCCGGCCGCCGCTGCGTAGCGTTTGACCAGCGCCCAGAATTGTTGACGACTGAGCGGTTGGCGGGAGACATCGATGAACAATGGCACCTGCCCGTCCACCGCCGTCACCGGCTTGTTCGCGGCCAGCAGCGGGCGCGCCTCGCGCAGGTAACGCTCCAACCAGTGCTGGGATTCCTCGCCCAGCGGCACCAGCCGGTCCTTGCTGCCCTTGCCGGTCACCCGCAGCACGCCCTGGCGCAGGTTCACCCCCACTGCCGGCAGGTTGACCAGTTCGCTCACACGCAGGCCCGCGGCGTACATCAGTTCCAGCATGGCGCGATCGCGCAGGCCCGCAGGTGTGTCAAGGTCCGGCGCAGCCAGCAGGGCCTCGATCTGACTTTCGGTCAAGGCCTTTGGCAGCGAGCGTGGCAGTTGCGGCGGGTCGATCAAGGCGGTGGGGTCGTCGCTGCGCACGCCATCGCGCAGGCACAGCCCGTAGAACGCACGCAAGGTCGACAACAGCCGCGCCGTGCTGCGCGGAGAATAATTGGCCCGGGTACGCCCGCGCAGATAGTCGAACAGGGCGGCACGGTCGATGCCCAGCAAGCCGCCACCAGCGCCGTCGCGCCAACGCGCCAGCCCTTCCAGGTCGCGCCGATAACTCTCCAGGGTCTGCCGCGCCACGCCCTGCTCGGCCCAGAACCGGTCGAGAAACCGTTCGATGACGCTGGCATCAGCCGGCTGCACCGGCGGCAGGTGGCGGGCTAGTTGGCGGCGTTCGGCGGGGCTGCTGGCAGACATCGCCACAGCATAAAACGCCGCGCGCGTCTTGAGAGCGGACGCAGTGCGGGTTGCCGGTAGGTGCCTGCCTGCGCGCGCGGGGTTAGGACATGTGCGCGTCGTTGTTATGCGTGATCAGCACGCGTCGGCCGCAGGCGGGAAGGCTATCCGGATCGCGACGCCAGAGCTGCCATGGCCGGTAGGTCCCAGCATGGGCATGCGCCCATTTGAACATGCCGCGTCTGCGCACCGACCGTCGCGCCAGGGTGCAATTGATCGCAGTTCGATGTATCGCGTGCGTCAGCGCGTGCAGGCACCAGAGCGTGGCTACTGCAGCGCGGCGTTGCGCCGTGCTTGGCGACCGTTATGCTCGCGCCATGACCTCGATCCCTTCGCCTCGCGTTGCGCGCGCGCCTGCCCTGGTGGGCTGGCGGCTGCTGGCGTTGTGCTACGACACCTGGCCGGTGCTGGCGCTGTCGATGCTGATCTCCACCGTGTTCACGCTGGGCTTTACGCTCGCCGGGCACCCCACGCGCGAAAACATCGCGCCTTTCAGCGGCTGGCAATGGCTGTTGTGGCTGTGCTGCTGGATCGCCGCAGGCCTCTACGCCACCGTGAGCTGGCGGCGCGGCGGGCAGACGCTGGGCATGCGCCCCTGGCGGCTGCGCTTGATCGACCCACAGGCGTCATGGCGTGCGCTGTGGATCCGCTATGCCGTCGGCAGCTTGTCGCTGGCGCTGGGCGGGCTGGGATTCTGGTGGGCGTGGCTGGATCGCGACCGGCTGACCTGGCATGACCGCGCCAGTAACACACGGCTGGCGCGTATTGCCAGGACATTGAAGTGATCGGGTCGGCAGTGACAACCTGCCTATCGAAGCTCCCGCATGTTCGATGCATGCGACTGCACCTGGAGTGCTAAGGGGCTAGCGGCAGCGACCAAACCGGGTTGCGGCTTCTTTGGCACCCAAGAAGGCGCGCGCAATCAACCGCTGAAATGCATGCCCAAACGCATACAGCACCGCTAAAAATGGCGGAACCAACAACGCATAACTTGTCTCCCAACGCATGTTGGTCAACCAGGCATCCGCGTGGAGGGCGTCCAGTGCGATCAGCTGAGGCGTCAAGGGCAATTGCAGCAGAACGAAGTGGCTCTTGGGATCGCCCTGAGCGCTGAGCGCACCCCACACGCAAAAAGCAGTTGCCGCCAGGTATAGCAGGCAGAGCGCCACACCCACCATGCTCACCCGCCGCATGCGCTCAGCTACTACGCCTGCGGAACAACCACGCCGACACACCCAGCATCACCATGGGCGGCAGCGCATAGGCAATGCGGTAATCGAGCTTAAGGGCGCCGGCCATGCGGCCGAAGAACAGCTGCAGCAGCCAGAAACCCAGCGCGAACAGGATGCCCAGGAACAGGCGCTTGCCCAGGCCACCGCTGCGCAGCGAGCCGAACGAGAACGGGATTGCCGCCATGCACAACGCCAGCACGTTGAGCGGATAGAACCACCGGCTCCAGTACTGATCTTCGTAATCGCGCGCGTCCAATCCATTGCGGCGACGGTATTCGATGCTCTGCTCCAGATCGTGCGCGGAGAGATTGCGCGGCTTGGCCAGGCCAGCGGCCAGCGCAGCAGGATTCAGTTGCGATTGCCACGGCAATTCGGGAAAGGTTTCGCGCTGCACCGAGCGTTCCTGGAAGGTGTCGCGACGGACCTGACGCAGGGTCCAGCGGCCGTCGCGGTGTTCGGCCACCGAGGCGTAGGTCAACTGCTGCATCCTGCCACTGGAATCAAGGTGGTAGAGCCGCACATCGTGCAGATCCAGCGCGGTGCCACCGCCATCGAGCAGCTTCTCTTCACCACTCAAGGCGTTGAGGAAGGTGTCGCCCTCCCGCGCCCACAGCCCGGCGTAGCGCGAAGACGCCATATTGCTGTTGTAGCGGGCACTGGCCTTGAGCGTGTCGGCCTGATTCTGTGCCCATGGCCCGATGGTTTCGCCACTGATCACCATGCTGGCGGTCAGCAGCGCCATCGCCGCGACGACCGAGGCGGACATGCGTTTGCGCGACACACCCAGCGCGCGCAGCGCCGTCAGCTCGGAGGTGGCGGCCAACTGGCCCAGTCCCATCAGCGCGCCAATGACCGCGGCAGTCGGAAACAAGGTATAGGCCCGGCGCGGCACGGTGTAGGCCACGTAAGCCACCGCGTGCCCGAAGGTGTAGCTGCCCTGCCCGATGTTCTTGGCTTCGCTGGCGAAGGCGTTGACCAGATCCAGCCCCAGCAGCACCGCCCAGGTCAGCAGCACGGTAAACAGCACCACCCGACCGACATACCAATCGTGGACCCGCGGCATCAGCTTCATGCGCGCGCCCTCGGCCGACGCACGCGGCCATCGCGCGCATACGCCCACACCGCCACTGCCAACAGCGGCAGCGTCAACCACCACAGGCCCAGCGCCGCCGGGGTCTTGCCGTTGGCGATCCACTGGGTGCCGACGATCATCAGATTGGTGCCCACCATGTAGGCCAGAAACGCCAGCATGATCCGGCCATAGCGCTGTTGCCGCGGTGCGCTGCGCGACAGCGGCAAGGTCAGCAAGGCAAACGCCAGGGCCAACAACGGCGGCGCCAGGCGCTCATGCAGCTGCGCGCGCGCGGCAGGACGCTCGTCGGACAGCAACTGGGTGGTCCACATCACTTCCGGATCGTTGGCATCGTGCACGCGGGTGCGGTCGGGCAAGGCGATATCGCTGCTGGCGAACTTCATCAAGCGATAGTCCAGGGTCGCGCCGCTTGCCGGGCCTTCCGTGCGGTAGCCATCGTCCAGGCGCAGGTAACGGTCGGTCTTGCCCTCGAAGAACATCGCGCCGCGGTCGGCAGTGACCACATCAATGCGGTCATTCTGCTGGCGCTGCATGAAGACCTTGCCCAGGCCCTTGCCGTCGGCAGAGATCGTCTGCAGGTAGACCACCCCACCGCCGGACAACGGCGTGAACTGGCCCGACTCCAGACCGGCCATCAGCACGCTGCGGTTGGCATCTTCCAGCATCGCCTCGGCGGTGCGGCTCGCCCAGGGGCCCAGCCACAGCGAACACAACCCGATGACCACCACCACCGGCACCACCAGCATCAGCATCGGCCACAGCATGCGCCTGGGACCCACGCCAATGGCGGTGATGACGGCCATTTCTGAATCGCGGTACAGCCGCGCCAGCGCCAGCAGCAGCCCCAGCATCAAGGCCAGCGGCAGGATGATGGGCAGGTAGGCCACGAATTGCAGCCCCACCTGCGACAGCAGCAAGCGCGCCGGGATGCGGCCATCGGCGATATTGCCGAGGATGTCCACCAGCACGCCGCCGACGCTGACGACCAGCAGCACGATCAAGGTGGCCAGGAAGCTCTGGGTGAAATCGCTGAGCAGGTATCGATCGAGCTTCGGCATGGGGTGGGCTTGTTTTAAACTCTCGGATTCGTTCGCGGCGCCGCCAGCCTAGTCCGGTTGGCGTAAACAGCCCGCGATTGTACGGATTTGCCTACGGAATCTGATCAATGGCCCTGCAATTCACCCTGAACCAAGACGCGCCGGCAAGCGCTGCCGTCGACTGCATCGTGGTTGGCGTGTTCGCCGACAAGACCCTTTCGCCCGCTGCCCAGGCGCTGGACAGCGCCAGCCAGGGCCGTTTGACGGCCTTGGTCGCGCGCGGCGACGTGGCCAGCAAGACCGGCAGCACCACGCTGCTGCACGACCTGCCCGGCGTCACCGCGCCGCGCGTGCTGGTGGTCGGCCTGGGCGACGCCGGCAAGTTCGGCGTGGCGCCCTACCTCAAGGCCGTCGGCGATGCGACCCGGGCGCTGAAGACCGGCGCGGTCGGCACCGCCCTGCTCACCCTGACCGAACTCACCGTCAAGGCCCGCGATGCTGCCTGGAACATCCGCCAGGCGGTGACCGTCAGCGACCATGCGGCCTACCGCTACACCGCCACGCTGGGCAAGAAGAAGGTGGATGAAACCGGCTTGACCACCCTGGCGATTGCCGGCGACGACGCCCGCGCGCTCGCCGTGGGCGTGGCCACCGCCGAAGGCGTGGAATTCGCCCGCGAGCTGGGCAACCTGCCGCCGAACTACTGCACCCCGGCCTACCTGGCCGACACCGCGGCCGCCTTTGCCGGCAAGTTCCCGGGTGCCGAAGCCGAGATCCTGGACGAGGCGCAGATGGAAGCGCTCGGCATGGGTTCGCTGCTGTCGGTGGCACGTGGCTCGGCCAACCGCCCGCGCCTGATCGTGCTGAAGTGGAATGGCGGCGGCGACGCGCGCCCCTACGTGCTGGTCGGCAAGGGCATCACCTTCGACACCGGTGGCGTCAACCTCAAGACGCAGGGCGGCATCGAGGAAATGAAGTACGACATGTGCGGTGGCGCCAACGTCATCGGCACCTTCGTGGCCACGGTCAAGGCCGAGCTGCCGATCAACCTGGTGGTGGTGGTGCCGGCGGTCGAAAACGCCATCGATGGCAACGCCTACCGCCCCTCCGACGTGATCACCAGCATGTCCGGCAAGACCATCGAGGTCGGCAATACCGACGCCGAAGGCCGCCTGATCCTGTGCGATGCGCTGACCTACGCCGAGCGCTTCAACCCCGAAGCGCTGGTGGACGTGGCCACGCTGACCGGTGCCTGCATGGTGGCACTCGGCCACCAGACCGCCGGCCTGATGAGCAAGCACGACGACCTGGCCAACGAATTGCTGGCCGCCGGCGAGCACGTGTTCGACCGCGCCTGGCGCCTGCCGCTGTGGGACGAATATCAGGGCCTGCTGGATTCCACCTTCGCCGATGTCTACAACATCGGCGGCCGCTGGGGCGGCGCCATCACCGCCGGTTGCTTCCTGTCGCGCTTCACCGAAAACCAGCGTTGGGCGCATCTGGACATCGCTGGCGTGGCCAGCGACGAAGGCAAGCGCGGCATGGCCACCGGCCGCCCGGTGGGCCTGCTGACGCAGTGGCTGCTGGACCGCGCCGCCTGATGTCGCCGCGCGCGGCATTGGCCCTGATCGCCGGGTTCACGCTGGCGGACGGGGTTACCAGCGCGCTGCCCAACTGGAACGGGCTTGCCAGCGACCTGGTGCGATTTGCGCTGTTGCTGGCGCTGATTTTCGTCTGGCTGGCGGCCGACAGCCGCCAGTACGGCGTTCGCCGTCACATGTGGCTCAACATCGGGATGGTGCTGGCCTGGCTGATATTCATCCCCATCTATCTGTATCGCGCGCGGCCTGCCGGTCGGCGCTTATGGGCGATGGGCGGGTTCGTGCTGGTGATCCTGGCGTCCGGCCTGCTGTTCACGCTCGGCAGCATCATTGCCGAATCCGTTTTCCCTTCCGTTTCGTGATCTGACCATGCCCCGTGCCGATTTTTATCTGATCGCCAAGCCGCGCTTCCTCAACGAACCGCTGCGGCTGGTGTGCGAGCTGGCGCGCAAGGCCAACGACGCCAACCTGTCCACGCTGATCCTGGCCCGCGATGCGGAGCAGGCCGAGGCGCTGGACGATCTGCTGTGGGCATTCGACGACGAAGCCTACGTGCCGCACCAGATCGCCGGCACCGACGAGGAAGACGAACTGGCCCCGGTACTGATTGCCGCACCGGAATTCGCCGCTCCCTCGCGCCCGCTGGTGATCAACCTGCGCGACGACCCGTACCTGGGCGCCTGCGACCGCGTGCTCGAAGTCGTCCCTGCCGACCCCGCCGCCCGCGAACCGCTGCGCGAACGCTGGAAACAGTACAAGGCCCTGGGCCTGGAACTGACCAAGTACGACATGTGAGAGGTGCGGGGATTGGGAAGTTGGGATTGGGGATTCGTAAAGCAGATCTTGCGTCTCCAATGACTGCATCCAACCTTAGACAGCCGATCTTCGCTCCGCAGCACGAACACTGACGTTGATGCGTGGGTTGCCAGTGACTCTCGCCGGCGCCATGACGCAACCAATCCCGAATCCCGAACAACGAATCCCAGCCCGTCTATGACCACCCTCGCCTCCAGCTACGATCCCTCTTCCTTCGAATCGCGCCTGTATGCGCAGTGGGAGGCGGCCGGTTATTTCGTGCCATCCGGCAAGGGTGAGCCCTACACCGTGCTGCTGCCGCCGCCCAATGTCACCGGCACGCTGCACATGGGCCATGCGTTTCAGCAGACGCTGATGGATGCGTTGGTGCGCTATCACCGCATGCGCGGTTACGACACCTTGTGGCAGGTGGGCACCGACCATGCCGGAATCGCCACCGAGATGGTGGTCTCGCGCAATCTGGCGCTGGAAGGCAAGGGACAGACGCGCGATTCGCTGGGACGCGAGGGCTTCATCGCCAAGGTGTGGGAATGGAAAGCCGAATCCGGCGACACCATCGAGCGCCAGATGCGCCGGCTGGGCACGTCCAGCGATTGGTCGCGCAGCACCTTCACCATGGACCCGCAGCCGTCGGCCGCAGTCAACGAAGCTTTCGTGCGCTGGTACGAGCAGGGTCTGATCTACCGTGGCCAGCGCCTGGTCAACTGGGACCCGGTGCTGAAGACCGCGATCTCCGACCTGGAAGTGGAAAACGTCGAAGAAGACGGCTTCCTGTGGTCGATCCGTTACCCGCTGGCCGATGGCGTCAGCTACGAACATGTCGAGCACGATGCCGAGGGCAACGAGACGCTGCGCGAAACCCGCGATTATCTGGTGGTGGCCACCACGCGCCCGGAAACCATGCTCGGCGATACCGCAGTGATGGTGCATCCGGAAGATGCGCGTTATCTCACGCTGCATAACGCGCGCATCGTGTTGCCGCTGACCGGCCGGCACGTGCCGGTGATCACCGACGATTACATCGACCGCGCCTTCGGCACCGGCGTGGTCAAGGTCACGCCTGCGCACGATTTCAACGATTACCAGGTGGGTGTGCGGCATGACTTGCCGTTGATCAACCTGTTCACCGTCACCGCCACCATCAACGACAACGCACCGGAGCGCTACCGCGGTCTGGATCGCTACGACGCACGCAAGCTGGTGCTGTCCGAGCTGGAAGACCTGGGCGTCTTGGTCGAGACCAAGCCGCACAAGCTGCAGGTGCCGCGCGGCGATCGTACCGGCCAGGTGATCGAGCCCTACCTCACCGACCAGTGGTTCGTGAAAATGGATGCGCTGGCAAAGCGCGGGCTGGAGCTGGTCGAAAGCGGCCAGATCCAGTTCGTGCCGCCGAACTGGATCAACACCTTTCGTCACTGGATGGAAAATATCCAGGATTGGTGCATCAGCCGTCAGCTGTGGTGGGGCCATCGCATTCCGGCATGGTTCGACGATGCCGGCAAGTGCTACGTGGGCCATGACGAAGCCGAGGTGCGCGCCAAACATGGCCTGGCTGCGGAGATTGCGCTGCATCAGGACAGCGACGTGCTCGAAACCTGGTTCTCGTCGCAGCTGTGGCCGTTCTCCACGCTGGGCTGGCCGGATGCGCAGGCGATGGCCGAGCGCGGCTTCGAACGTTATCTGCCGTCGTCGGTCCTGGTGACGGGCTTCGACATCATCTTCTTCTGGGTGGCGCGCATGATCATGGCCACCGACAGCTTCACCGGCCAGGTGCCGTTCCGCGATGTCTACATCACCGGCCTGATTCGCGATGCGCAGGGCCAGAAGATGTCCAAGTCCAAGGGCAACGTGCTCGATCCGCTGGACATCATCGACGGCATCAGCATCGAAGACCTGGTGGCCAAGCGCACCACCGGGCTGATGAAGCCGAAGGATGCGCCCAAGATCGAAAAAGCCACACGCAAGGAATTCCCGGACGGCATCATCGCCCACGGTGCCGACGCGCTGCGCTTCACCATCGCCGCGCTCGCCACGCATGGCCGGGACATCAAGTTCGATCTGGGCCGCGCCGAGGGCTACAAGAACTTCTGCAACAAGCTGTGGAACGCCACGCGCTTCGTGTTGATGAACACCGAAGGCGCACGCTTTACCGGCGTGCCGCAGCCGCGCACCGAAGCGGAAAAGTGGATCCTGGCGCGTCTGGACAAGGTCACCGCAGAAACCCAAGCGCATTACGCCAACTATCGCTTCGACCTGCTCGCGCAGTCGCTGTACGAGTTCGCCTGGAACGCGTTCTGCGACTGGTTCGTGGAGCTGGCCAAGCCGGCGCTCAACCATCAGGACGCCGACGCGGCCGCCAGCACCCGCCACACGCTGCTGTATGTGCTGGAATCGTTGCTGCGCCTGTTGCACCCGCTCACCCCGTTCGTCACCGAAGAATTGTGGCAGCAGGTCGCACCGCGCCTGGGCATTACCGCCGCCACAATCTCGTTGCAGAGCTTCCCGCAGCCCGGCGATGTCGATACCGGCAGCTATGCCACCGCTGAAGCCGATGTCGAATGGCTCAAATCGATGGTGTCGGCGCTGCGCCGCGTGCGCAGCGAATTGAACGTGCCGCCGTCCAAGCAGGTGCGCCTGCTGCTGCAGGCCGGCACTGCCGACGACCGCCCGCGTGTTGCCCGCTTCGCCTCACAGCTGTCGTTCCTGCTCAAGCTGGAACGCATCGACTGGCTGGATGCCCGCCAGGACACACCGCCGTCGGCTGCCGCCATCGTCGGCGAACTCACCTTGCTGGTGCCGCTGGAAGGCCTGGTCGACATGGATGCAGAGCGCACCCGCCTGGACAAGGAAATCAGGCGCGTGGAAGGCGAGATCGCCAAGTGCAACGGCAAACTCGGCAGCGCGACGTTCGTGCAGAATGCGCCAGCTGCAGTGGTCGAACAGGAGCGTGCGCGCTTGAACGACTGGACCACGCAACTGACCGGCTTGCGCGAGCAGCGCGCGAAGATCTGAGCAAGGCGGTCAGTCGAGCGCGCTGCAGTCATGCGGTCGCGCTCAGTGCCTGGCATCTCATCCGACTAGCCTGAAGTCGCGCGTTGCAATGGCTTGGCGATCTTCAAGCCTGGTGTATCGATTGCGCGGTGCCCTCACCGCTCTCGGGAGACGCGTGAACCCGTCCATCGGGCTCGTTGGCGGCATCCATGCCGCCAAAGGGTCCGCAATCGGTGACGACACCGCACTAGAAAGTCAGTCGGTGGCTTTCCAAAAGGCTCTACCGGGGCTCGCCCTGATTGGGAAGCTGATACGCCACGCAGCCATTCCAACAATATCCGTCGTGCCCTGTTTGCAAACTTGCAAACCGACCATCTCGACTGGTCCTTGCCCGCCCACCGTCGCGGGACCCTTGGCGGCATGGATGCCGCCACGGAGCTTACAAGGACGTACTTGCAGCGTGTCCCGCGATGGTGGGCGGGCAAGGGCCCTGCAGTGAGGCAAGAGCCCCAACGCCTTGCAACCGACTCACGCGCCCACCAACCAGATCAAGTGCGGTTGAACTAGAACTTCAAATCCACACGCGCATACCAGAAGCGTCCGCCGGGAATATCGTAGGTGGATGCGTCGTAACCATTGAGGGAGCAGGACAGGCAGATCGGCGGATCCTTGTCGAATACGTTGTTCAAGCCGGCAGTGAGTTGCAGGCCCTTGAGCCAATCCACACGATAGCCCACCTGCGCATCGTGATAGGTAATCGCATCCAGCCGGTTGGTTCCCACCGTCGGATCAGAACACACCGCAAACTCCACCGCGTCACCACATTGCTCGGTGAGTTTGGAAATGTGCCGGGCGGTCCACGAAGCCGTCCAGTTGCCCATCGACCAATCCAGTACCGCGTTGCTGGTCCACTCCGGAATTGCGCTGTCGACCACTTCGATACCCGGCCCTTGCGGCTGCCGCTGACCGGCCGCGCCCAGCGCCTCGTAACGGCCTACCAAGGTGTTCTGCCACGAGAGTTTGAAGCGCCCGAACGCGGTTTGCGGCAAGGTCCAGAACAGATCCACGTCCCAGCCGTCGGTCTTGATCGAGCCCAGGTTGGTCAGCCGGTTGTTGAAGGCATTGATGCCGCCGGTGGACGCCCGCCCGATGCCATCGCAGTACAACGCATCCAGCGTATCCACGCACAGATCCAGCTGGGTCTGCGCATTGATCGCCTGGATCGCACCATCCACATGATGGCGATAAAAGGTCACCTCCAGATCGAGGCGGTCGGACCAGCTGGCATCGCTCGCAAAGCCCGGGCTGAAGACAAAACCCGCACTGAAACTGCGCGAACGCTCCGGATCCAGTTGTTCATTGCCGCCGGTGGTGACCGAGATCTGCTGGTTGGCCTGCTGGTAGCCCGCCGGCACGCCGAGCGTGGCGCAATTGGCCGCGCTGCCACGCGGCGCGGTGCCGCCCAGACCGATCGAGCACGGGTCAGACAATTGCAGATCCGCACGCGCCGCCGAACCGAACAACTCGCCGATGGTCGGCGCACGGAAGCCTTCCGCATAACTGGTGCGCAGCACGAACTCATCGGTGACCTGCCAACGCAGACCGTACTTCGGCGTGAACTCGCCACCGAATGTCGAATAGTCCGAATAGCGCCCGGCGATATTCAGATCCAGTTTGTCGCCCAATGCGGAGTTGGCGAAGATCGGAATATTGAGTTCGAGATAGGCTTCGTTGACGTCGTAGCTGCCCGCCGTGGGCAACGAAGGCACGCCGTTGTAACGCCCGGCCACAGTGAGCGGATCGGGCTGATAAGAGCCTTCGTACTTGCGGTATTCGTAACCGCTGGCAAACGACACCGCACCGCCGGGCAACTGGAACAACTCGCTGCTGAGGTTGGCGGTGAACAGGCTCAATTCGTTCTGGCTGCGGTCGCGCACCACCGGCTGGATCCAGCGCAACATCTCCGGTGTGATGCTGCCGGCACCGCTGAAGATATCCAGCGGCACGCAGCCAGCCACGGCCGCGCAGCCAGCCGGGTCGCCCAGCGCCAGGTTGATGTTGTAGAGGTTGTAGCTGCCGTAGTTGGTCTGCTCGGCCTTGTTCTTGCTGTACATGCCGTTGACGTCCCAGAACCAGGTCCGCCCTGCGCCTTCGAACGTGCCGACCAGGCCGGTGCCGAAATATTGGGTATCGACCTGTTGCTCGTAACGCCGCGGCCCGCCTTCCACCGGCCTGCGACCGATCTGGATCAGATTGGTCGCCGAATCCAGATCGAATCCGAACGGGTTGAACGGGTTGAGCGCGGAGATCACGATGTTGTCGGCCAGCGGGTTGCCGGTGCCGGCATCGGGCCCGAGGAAGATCGGCTCCGGCGCGGCCTGGTTGGTCGATTCGCGCCGGTTGCCCAACGCCTTGACGTACCACTGCACGTCGTCGTTGAAGTAATAGCGGAACTGCGCAAATACGCCCTTGCGCTCGGACGGTGTCAGCAACAGATTCTGTTCGGCGAAGTTGTAGCGGTCTGCGGTGCCGAAGCAGTGATAATCGTCGCTGCGCATGCAACCGCCGCTGCCATCGTATTGCGGTGTGCCGACGCCGGCATTAGGCGTGAGATTCTGGCGCACGCCGGTGTTGGGATCGACGAACTGGAAGCGGCCATCCGGCGTTGCCGAGCTGGCGAAGGTCAGCCCGGTGCCAGGAATCGGGAAGCGGGCCTGCGCACGATCGCGCGCATAGATCGGATCCTGTTTGACATAGCTTGCGCCCAGAAACAGGCTGAAATTCTCTCCGCTGCTGCCCCACGCCAGGTCCATGCCCTGGTTGGTGCCATCGCCCTTGCCGTACTGCCCGTAGTTGAGCGTGACCTGCGCACCGTCGAAACTGCGACGGGTGATGATGTTGACCACACCGGCAATCGCATCCGAACCGTACAGCGACGAGGCGCCGTCTTCGAGCACTTCGATACGCTCGACGATCGCCAGCGGAATGGTGTTGAGATCGGTCGATGAGCCCACGCCGGACGCGGAGGATTCATTGACCCAGCGAATGCCATCCACCAGCACCAGCACACGCTTGGACCCGAGATGGCGCAGATCCACCTGCGCCGAGCCGGCACCCACGCCACTGCCATCGGGCGGAAAGCCGAAGTTGCCCGACGAATTGAACTTGGCATTGAGCGCCGAACCGGACGCGGTCAGCTCCTGCAGCACTTCGCCGATGGAGGTCAGGCCGGTGCGTTCGATGTCGGCGCGATTGAGCGTCTGGATCGGTACCTGACCCTGCAATTCGGCGGTTTTGATGCGCGTGCCGGTGACCTGCACCCTGTCGAGCGTACGCGTGCTCGCTGCGGCCTCGGGCTGTTGCGCCCAGGCGAGCGTGGGGATCAGACACAACGACAACTGCACGGCCAGGCATGACCGATGGGGGCCAATCAGACGCTTCATCCTTTCTCTCTCCAGAAGGATTCTTGAGTGTCCGCACGCCCCCGTGCCCTGCGGTCCTCTCCAATTCTTAAACGAAAAATTAACGCGCCGCAACTGGCGGTGCAGCAACGCACGGTGCCGCAGCGGTCGTGACGAGATGTCATCCGCAAGCACGTGCGTGCCCGACCCATCGCGCATGCAAGCGAAAATGGCCAGCGCGAATGACGCGTATTCACTCAGGCGCTCAGGCGTGCTTGGGTATCATCACGCCATGACTTATGCCCCCCGCCTTGCCACTGTTTTCATCGGCCTGCTGTGCCTTGGCAGCACCGCATTGCACGCGCAGACCCTCGACCCACAGCTGACTGCCATGCGCGATGCCATCGCGGCCGCAGAGCGCGGCCAGACCGATGCCGGCCAGCTCGCTGCATTGAGCCGCCATCCGCTGTATGGATGGCTGGAATTTGCCGCGCTCAAGCGCACGATCGACACCGTCTCCAATGCGCAGGCGCAGGCATTTTTGCAGCGTTATGCCGGCCAGCCCGTGGCTGAGAGCTTCCGCAGCACGTGGCTGCCGGCGGTGGCGCGGCGGCAAGACTGGAACACGCTGCTGGCCAACTGGAAGTCCACCGACAACCTCGGCCTGCGCTGCGCACAACTGACCGCGCGCCTGACCACCGGCAAGGCCGATGCACAATGGAGCCGCGACGCGCTGACCCTGTGGCGCAATGGCAAGGCGCTGCCCGATGCCTGCGATGCAGTGGTCGCCGGGCTGGAATCGCGCGGTGAACTTACGCCGGCGCTGCGCTGGGAACGCGTGGACGCCGCTGCCGATGCGCAGCAGCCGGCGGTCATGCGCACGGCCGCACGCGGACTCCCCGCCGCCGATCTGGCGCTGACCACCGATTACGCTGCCTTTCTCGACAAGGTCCACCCGCGTGCACTAGGTTGGCCCAAGACCGAGCGCAGCCGCCGCATCGCGGTCGACGGACTGTCCAAGCTGGCCAAGAGCGATCCCGACGCTGCCGAACAACAGCTACCGCAACTTGCCAGTGCGCTCGGCTTCAGCGAGGCGCAACGTGGGCAGGTGCTGTACCAGATCGCATTGTGGACCGTCGCCTCGTATCTGCCGGATTCGGCGCGCCGGCTCAATGCCGTACCGGACGCGTCCTACGACGAACGCCTGCACGAATGGCGTGCACGTGAAGCGATGTCGCGCGGCGACTGGCCGGCGGCGTTGGCCGCGATTCGCAAGATGCCGGCGAGCCAGCGCAGCGACTCACGCTGGCAGTACTTCGAAGCCCGTCTGGCCGAAAAGACCGGCGCTGCTGCGGCCGCCCAGCCGCTGTATCGCGCCGCCGCGCAATCGCCGACCTTCCACGGCTTCCTGGCTGCCGACCGCCTGCAGCAGCCTTACCGGCTCTGCCCCTGGGAGCCCAACGACAGCGCGCAGGCAAAGGCCGCCGTTGCGCGCGACCCGGCCCTGGTCCGCGCAATCGCGTTATTCCAGATCGACCGCCCCGGTTGGGCCGTGGCCGAATGGAACGATGCCGCCACCCGCTTCGACGACACCCAGCGCCGGCTGGCAGTGGAAATTGCCAGCGACAACGGCTGGTTCGACCGTGCGGTGTTCGCGCTCGGCAAGCAGCCGGACGAACAACGGCTCTATGCGTTGCGATTCCCACTGCACCACGACGACACCATTCGCCGTGAAGCCGCCAAGAACGCAATCGATCCGGCCTGGGTGGCCGGAGAAATTCGTGCCGAAAGCATCTTCAATCCGCGCGCGCGTTCGCCGGCCAACGCAATGGGCCTGATGCAGGTGTTGCCTGGCACTGGCGCGGCCGTCGCCAAGGGGATCGCCTTGCCCGGCTATGCGGGCGCAAGCAGCCTCTATGAGCCGGACACCAACATCGCCATCGGCACGGCGTATCTGCGCCAGCTGCTCAACACCTACGGGCTGCCCTACCTCACCATTGCCGCCTACAACGCAGGTCCCGGCCCCACCGGGCGCTGGCAGTCGCAGCGGCCGAATTTCGAGCCGGACTTCTGGATCGAAACCATCAGCTACAAGGAAACCCGCGAATATGTCGCGCGCGTGTTGGCCTTCAGCGTGATCTACGACTGGCGCCTCAACGGCGACATGCTGCCGTTGAGCGACCGGCTCATGGGCAAGCTGGTGGACAAGCGTCTGAAACCGGTATGCACCCCGGGCCAGGCTGCCAATAACGCCGCGCAGGATTAAGCGACGCCAGGCGGCCTGCACGGTTGCAGGGCCTTGGCGCGTGCGCGGCGCCGTCATTGCGCACGGCACCTGACGCAACATCGACGCCGCGCAGGTAGCGGTGAGGACGTACCTGCGGCATGTCCAGCGGTCATGGATCGGCATGGACAGATCAGGGTGCTGCAAGCAGTTCCCAACCGCCCGTTGCAACGCCGCTACTTCCGAGAGACCACATTCATCGCCACGCCAAACGCACAACGCCCGCATCACTGCGGGCGTTGTGCAACTGCGTGCTGTACAGCGTTTGCATCCCTGCAGCCAGCGGCAGTTACAGCTTGCCGGCGCCTGCTTTCGCCTTGACGTCTGCAGCGACCTTGTCTGCCGATAGCAGATTGTAGGTATAGGGCGGTGTCCAGCCGATGCTGGTATTCCACGAGCACGACAGCGCCTTGCCGTTGAGCAGCGAACCCTGATCGCGATACACGCTGCCACCGTAGTCGGCGGCGATCTTGTCGCAGCTGCTGACACCGCCGATCTCGAACACGTTGCGCTCGGAGAAGATCTTCGACTCCTTGCCCACGCCATGCGCGTGGGAGAACGGATACACCGCATTACTGGTGCTGCCGACGTGGTAGTTGTTGTACAGATGGACCTGACCGAAGCGCACGCGCGGGGCGCGCGCAGAAATGTTTTCGAACAGGGTGTTGTGAATGGTGACCTTCAGCTTGCCGCTGTCGGTACTGGACGCGCTGTCGCTGGAGCCGATCAGGTTGTTCTTCTCGTGCGACTTGAAGGCCGAGGGTAATCCCCCCGCCCATTAGCAGACGCCAGAAGTGGAATTTTCTCGTACCCTTTCTCGAGGAGGTTCCATGAAGAAGTCCCGCTTTACCGACAGCCAGATCATCGCCGTGCTCAAGCAGGCCCAGGCCGGTGCGCCCGTGCCGGAGCTGTGCCGCGAGCACGGCATCAGCTCGGCGACGTTCTACAAGTGGCGCAGCAAGTTCGGCGGCATGGACGTGTCCATGGTCGCGCGCATGAAGGAGCTGGAGGAGGAGAACCGCCGGCTCAA
>NZ_JAGHWU010000085.1:0-8277 GCF_017746145.1 Xanthomonas sp. D-99
GAAATTCCGAAGTTCCAAAAGCCACTCTTCGGAACGACGCCACCTTCCGCCCTGTCAGGTCTCGTTGTTCAGACCTTCCCTAGGGACGGTTTCACGGCGTGTCCGGCGACGGCGAGGCACCGCGCACCCGCCGCGCCAGGCTTTCGACCTGAGGCATCTGACGACATATGAGCGCCGCTACGAGATTTCCGTGCCGCACACAGGTGCCGAACAGTCTGGCGGATTGCCAGTTCCAACGCCTGCATGACCCAACATCGAGAGGACCCCTACGCGCAGGCAGATGCCTGGGCGACTCCCGGGTAGGTGGCCGCATCCATGGCGTTTGTTAAGCTCCGGTCTTTGTGTCCACCAAGGCCTGACCAGATGACAGCATCCCCAGCCGCGCGCCGCCCGGGCCTGCCCCTGCATTGGAAGATGGGCATTGGCTTTGCCGTTGGCCTGTTGCTGGGTCTGGCTGTCTACTACCTGGCCGGCAGCGACGCCGAGTGGGTGCGTCTGGCGACCAAGTACGTCACCACGCCGTTTTCGCAGGTCTTCCTCAATCTGATCTTCATGCTGATCGTGCCGCTGCTGTTCTCGGCGCTGGTCATGGGTATTTCCGAAATGGGCGACATCCGCGCGCTCGGGCGGGTGGGGTGGCGCACCCTGGGCTATACCGTGGTGTTGTCCGGTGTGGCGGTGTTGCTGGGGTTGGTGCTGGTCAACGTGCTCAAGCCCGGCGCGGGGGTGGACCCGCAACTGGCCAACCAGCTGATCCAGGAAAACGCCGAGCGCACCCGCGAGATCATTTCCAGCTCCGACACGCAGCCGCAGGGCATGGACATGCTGCTGTCGATCGTCCCCAGCAACGTGATTGCCGCGGCATCGAGCAATGGCGCGATTCTGTCGCTGATGTTCTTTGCGGTGATGTTCGGCGTGGGCATGGTGCTGACCGAAGACGAAAAGGTCGCCACGTTGCGGCGCGGCATCGAGGGGGTCTTCGAGATCTCGATGACCTTGATCGGGCTGGTGATCCGTCTGGCGCCGTACGCGGTGGCGTGCTTCATGTTCAACCTGGCCGCGCTGTTCGGCTTCGATCTGCTGATTCGTCTGGGCGCCTATGTGGGCGTGGTGGTGCTGGCGCTGGGCCTGCACATGGTGGTCAGTTACGGCATTGCGGTGAAATTCGCCGGACGCTCACCGCTGGGCTTTTTCCGCCAGACCCAGGAAGCGACGGTGATGGCGTTCTCGACCGCCTCCAGCAACGCGACCCTGCCAACGGCGCTACGTGTGGCCGACGAGATGGGCCTGCCGCCGCGCGTGTCGCGTTTCGTGCTGACTGTAGGCGCCACCGCCAACCAGAACGGCACCGCACTCTTCGAAGGCGTCACGGTGATCTTCCTGGCGCAGTTCTTCAACGTGGACCTGAGCCTGGGCCAGCAATTCATGGTGATGCTGGTCTGCATCCTGGGCGGGATCGGCACGGCTGGCGTGCCGTCCGGCTCGCTGCCGGTGGTGGCGCTGATCTGCGCGATGGTCGGGGTCAACCCGGTGGGTATCGGCATGATCCTGGGCGTCAACCACTTTCTGGACATGTGCCGCACGGCGCTGAACGTGACCGGCGATCTGGCGCTGACGACCTTGGTGGCCAAGGGCGAGGAATAGGGAATCGGGAGTCGGGAATGGGTAAAGCGGGCTGGTGCGAGGGTGAGGCGCGAGCCAGGGTGGCGCGAAGCTGAGTCCATCGACCAACTCGCAACGCTGCATCCGATTCCCCATTCCCGACTCCCGATTCCCGTAACGCTGTGTATGGGAGAATAGGCGCCTCCGCTTCCAGCGGTGTTCCCTCCGCTTCCATAGACGCCCATGACCCAGCCCACCCGCCGCCAGCTGGCCAACGCCATCCGTTTTCTTGCCGCAGACGCGGTCGAAGCCGCCAAGTCCGGTCATCCCGGCATGCCGATGGGCATGGCCGATATCGCCGAAGTGCTGTGGAACGACTTCTACCGGCATAACCCGAACAATCCGCAGTGGTTCAACCGCGACCGTTTCGTGCTGTCCAACGGGCATGGGTCGATGCTGCAGTACGCGCTACTGCACCTGTCCGGCTACGACCTGCCGATCGAACAGCTCAAGCAGTTCCGCCAGCTGCACAGCAAGACCGCCGGTCACCCCGAGCGCAGCGAAACTCCCGGCGTTGAGACCACCACCGGCCCGCTCGGGCAGGGCTTTGCCAATGCGGTGGGCTTTGCACTGGCCGAGAAGTTGCTGGCGCAGCGCTACAACCGCCCGGAGCTGGAAATCGTCGATCACCGCACCTGGGTGTTCATGGGCGACGGCTGCCTGATGGAAGGCATTTCGCACGAAGCGGCGTCGCTGGCCGGTACCTGGGGCCTGGGCAAGCTGGTGGCGTTCTGGGACAACAACCAGATTTCCATCGACGGCAATACGGCCGGCTGGTTCAGCGACGACACCCCGGCGCGTTTCGAGGCCTATGGCTGGCACGTGATCCGCGATGTGGACGGGCATGACGCCGACAAGATCAAGGCCGCCATCGAGACGGCGCTTGAAAATACCGACAAGCCCACGCTGATCTGCTGCCGCACCAAGATCGGCTTCGGTGCGCCGACCAAGGCCGGCAAGGAGTCCTCGCATGGCGCTCCGCTGGGCAAGGACGAACTGGAAGGCGCGCGCAAGGCGTTGGAATGGCCGTACGGCCCGTTCGAAATTCCCGAAGAGATCTACGCCGGCTGGCGTGCCGGCGGCACCGGTACCTTGCGTCAGGCCGAATGGGAACAGCTGTTCGACAAGTACGCCAAACAGTACGCCAGCGAAGCCGACGAGCTGACCCGTCGCTCGCACGGTGAGTTGCCGGCCGACTTCATCGCCAAGGCCGATGCCTACATCGCCAAGGCGCAGGAAGAGGGCCAGACCATCGCCTCGCGCAAGGCCTCGCAGCTGGCGATCGAAGCGTTCGCGCCCCTATTGCCGGAATTGATCGGTGGCTCGGCCGATCTGGCGCATTCCAACCTGACCTTGTGGAAGGCCAGCAAGTCGGTCGCCACCGACGACCCGGACGCCAACTACGTGTATTACGGCGTGCGCGAGTTCGGCATGACCGCCATTGCCAACGGTCTGGCGCTGCACTGCGGATTCATTCCGTTCGACGCCACCTTCCTGGTGTTCAGCGATTACGCCCGCAATGGCGTGCGCATGAGCGCGCTGAACCCGGCGCATGCGATTCATGTGTACACGCATGACTCGATCGGCCTGGGCGAAGACGGCCCGACCCATCAGCCGGTGGAGCACCTGGCCTCGCTGCGCTACATCCCCAACAACGATGTGTGGCGCCCGGGCGATGCGGTGGAATCGGCAGTGAGCTGGAAGGCGGCCATCACCCGCAAGGACGGCCCGAGCTGCCTGATCTTCAGCCGCCAGAACCTGCAGCATCAGCCGCGCAGCGCCGAGCAGATCAAGTTGATCGAACGCGGTGGCTACGTACTGGCCGATGCCGAAGGCGGTACGCCGGACGTGATCCTGATCGCCACCGGTTCGGAAGTCGGTCTGGCAGTGGAAGCCAAGAAGACGCTGGATGCGGCCGGCCTCAAGACGCGCGTGGTGTCGATGCCGTCGACCGATGTGTTCGATCGCCAGGACGCTGCGTACCGTGAGTCGGTGCTGCCGAACGCCGTGCGCAAGCGCGTGGCGGTGGAAGCGGGCGTGACCGGCTTCTGGCGCAAGTACGTGGGCCTGGATGGCGATGTCGTCGGCATCGACACCTTCGGTGCCTCGGCGCCGGCCGACCAGTTGTATGCGTACTTCAAGATCACCGCAGAGCACGTGGTGGCCGCAGCGAAGGCGCTGTAACGCCTTGCGTGGTGCTTGAAAGAAAAAGCCGGCGAAAGCCGGCTTTTTGTTGGATCCCGTGAGCGATGCGCGGTCGGTCATCGTTCAACGGACGCCTTGCGTGTTTCAGTGCGCGTCGTTGGCCAGCGCCGCTGCGCGGATCCTGGTCAGCACCTTCAGCTGTGCGTCCATCATCGGCGGATTGGGATCGTGTCCTGTGCGTGGCAGCAGGAGAAATTCCTTGCTCGGTGCAGAAAGACCATCGAAATAGGCGTTGCTGATTTGCGCCGGAGTGACCAGATCCTGTTCGCCCTGAATCAGATAGACCGGCATGGCGAACTGCGGCCCGAGTGTGCGCAGATCGATCTGCGGGCCCATGCCGTCGCCTGCCAGCCCGACGAACTGCAGGAAGGAATAGTCTTCCCCGGCCTCATAGGCTGCGCGGTAGTCGGGCGTGTCGTACTCCGCCGCGAAGGTAAACCAGTCTTCCGGCGCCGGGTCGGTACTCAAGGCTTCGTATCTGCGCGTCAGGCGTCTCAGGACTCCGAAGTTGCGTGGGTTTGTCCATGGCGGCGGGCCGATCTTCTCCAGCTTGCCGATCGCATCCGCATCGCTGGCTGCGCGGGCCAGGCTCAGCGTCTTGGCGTAGCTCGACGCCATGTCGTCCTGATAATTGACCAGTTGCGCCGTGCCGACATAAGCGTGGAACAGGTTCGGATTTGCCTTGGCGATAGTGACGGACAGTGCCGAGCCCCACGACCCGCCCATCAGGATGAGCTTGGGTTTGCCCAGCCGTTGCGAGGCATAGCGTGCGACCTCGCTGCCGTCCAGGGTCAGCCGCTGCATGGTCAGCGGCTCGCCGTCGGCAGGCTTGCTTGCCGCGTAGGTCTTGCCGGAGCCGCGTTGGTCCCACTGCACGATGGTGAAATCGCGCGTCCAGCTGCCGAACAGGCGATGCGCGAACGGCGTGTTGGGGTTGCCCGGCCCGCCATGGACGATCAGCACCACGGGATTGCGGCAGTCCTGGCCCTCGATCGTGACCCATTGCTGGATGCCTCCGATCTGCACAAGACCCGCCTCGTGTACGGCATTGCCGGGGACCCGGCAAGCGTCATTCAACGGCGTTTTTCCAGGCTCCGCAGCACGCACTGCCGGCGCGCACACCAGCAGTAGTGCGATAGCTACCCAGCATTTTGTCATGTGATTCCCGTCGTAGCGCGTTCCGTCATTGCATCAGCCACCTGTTCAGCAGCAGCTCCCGCTCCGAGTGTCGCGCCCATGCGAGTTAGGCTGAAATGGCTGCGGTTGGACCGGGAGTTGCAAAACACGCTTCCATCTGAGGTAGCGCTCGCTTGTGGCAAGCGGTGCCAAATAAATGCCAATCCGGCTATTTAAAATGTGAATCATTCCCATTAAAATGGTGCGCTGCCGCGGTTGCGTGGCGCGTCCTCCCCTTTGTTCGCCGTCCGGCGCTGCCGTGATGGATGCCCTCGACTGTCTGTGCCGGAGCTGTGATGAATCGTCCTACCGTAATGCGTCTCCTTCCCATTGCGCTGCGCCCGCGCGCGTTGTCGCATGCGGTGTTTGCCGCGCTGTGCACCTTGTCGGCAGGGCAGGCGTTGGCCGAGACGCCGGCCGGCGACGCGGAGGTCACCACCCTGGATCGGCTCAATGTGCAGGGCGAGCAGGTCAAGGGCTACACGGTGGAAAAAACCTCCGCCGGGACGCGCATGAACCTGGCGCTGCGCGAGATTCCGCAATCGGTCACCGTGATCACCCGCGAGCGCATGGACGACCAGAACCTGCAGAGCATCACCGACGTGCTCAATAACGTCACGGGCATCTCCGCTTCGCAGAATGACAGCGAACGGTTGGACTTCTATGCGCGTGGTTTCTACATCGACAACTACCAATTCGATGGCATCCCGGCCTACATGGAGCAGGCGTGGAGCTACGGCGATTCGGCGCTGGACCTGGCGTTGTACGACCGCGTGGAAGTGGTGCGCGGTGCGACCGGTCTGCTGACCGGCTCGGGCAACCCGTCGGCCTCGATCAATCTGGTGCGCAAGCATGCAGTGAGCCGCAACTTCACCGGCGCCGTGTCGGTGGGCGGCGGCGACTTCAACAAGACCCGCAGCGTGGCCGATGTCACCGTGCCGCTGAGCCCTGAAGGTACCGTGCGCGCACGCGTGGTAGGCGTGTATCAGGACGGCGAATCGGACATGGATCGCTACAATCTGCGCAAGAAGATCGGCTCGGCGATCATCGATGCCGACCTCACCGAGAGCACGCTGTTGAGCGTGGGCTACGAGTACCAGAAGAAGGAATCGGACGATGTCACCTGGGGCGGCTTCCCGCTGTTCTACAGCGATGGCACGCGTACCGACTACAAGCGCTCGTTCAATCAGGCGGCCGACTGGACGTTCTGGGACACGCGTCTGCAGCGCACCTTCGCCAGCCTGCAGCAGAGCTTCGACAGCGGCTGGACCCTCAAGGCCAATGTGAGCCACGAAAAGACCGAAGCGACGAACCACCTGTTCTATCCGTACTACACGATCTTTGGTTTCGACCGCACCACCGGCGGTGGCGTGGTGCCGTATTCGGGCAACTACCAGACCGAGCGCAAGGCCGATGGTGCCGATGTCTATGCGGAAGGTCCGTTCCAGCTGTTCGGCCGCGAGCATCAGCTGGTGGCCGGCGCCAGCTACAACCGCCGCGAGTACGTCAATAACGGTACCTTCGACTTCCCAGCACCGCTGGACAGCTACCTGGGCTGGAACGGCGCGTACCCGGAGCCCAATTGGAGCCCGCGCACGGTACAGAGCGAAGGCACCGTCACGCAGAAAGCCGCATACGTGGCTGCACGGTTCTCGCTGGCCGATCCGCTGACCTTGCTGGTGGGCGCGCGCTATACCGATTGGCAGATTGATGGCCGTAACGCCGGGACCCAGGGGCTTGTGCCGTTCTCCGACTCCCAGACCGAAGTCACTCCATACGCCGGACTGGTCTACGACATCGACGATGTCTGGTCGACCTACGTCAGCTACACCGAGATCTTCAATCCGCAGACCTTGCGCGATGCCACTGGCGGCTACCTGGATCCGTTGAGTGGCAAGGGCTACGAAGCTGGCGTCAAGGCGGCCTGGTTCGATGATCAGCTCAATGCCTCGCTGGCCCTGTTCCGCATCGAGCAGGACAACCTGGGTGTGGCGACGAGCACCCTGGTGCCGGGCAGCAGCGATTTTGCCTACGTCGCTGCCAACGGTGTGGTCAGCGAAGGCTTCGATTTCGAACTCTCCGGCCGCCTGGCCCAGGGCTGGAACGCGACCTTGGGCGCCTCGCACTACACCGCACGCGACGACAGCGGTGCCTCGATCAACACGCAACTGCCGCGCACCACCATCAAGCTGTTCAGTAGCTACACCCCGCAGGGCGCGTGGAGCGATCTGACCGTCGGTGGTGGGGTCAACTGGCAGAACCGTTCGTACTATGTGGACCCTGTGTATGGCACTTTCCAGCAGAGCGCGTATGCACTGGTCAGCGCATTTGCGCGCTATCGCCTGTCGCCGCAGTTCTCGGTGCAGCTCAACATCGATAACTTGCTCGACAAGCGTTACTACGCGCAGTTCAACAATGGCTATGGCGCGTGGGGCGCATCGCGCAACGGCATGCTGACCTTCAACTACACGTTCTGATCTGAAGCGACATCGGGCGTTTGCAACGCTCGCTGCGATTGCGCTAGGGCACAGGCATCTTGCGAAAGGTGCCTGTGCTTTTTCGTATTCCGATTTTCAGCCGACTGCAGGAAATCGCGCTGCCGAACAGGGACGTTCGTCAGCCGCGCTGAGTGCGCAAACCGGCACGTCATGCATGGAGACATCAATTGTCGTGAGGTAGCTTGCTGCGTCATCGAGTCGACCGGCATGCGATGCACTCAACATCAGCGCCGCACATGTGCTGCGAAGTACACAATGCAAAGGGCTCGCTGTGCATGACTGCGGATCGGCGCAGCACGCTGCGCCGATGTACGTGCTGCTTATCGCAAAAGCGGTTGCAGATGCGGTCCCATCACTTCTGCCATCCAGGCCCCGCAGGCGCGCACGCGTTGCGGCCGATGGCGGCGCTGAGCCACAGGCGCAGGCCCTAGCCAGACCCACTGGTGCGACTGCTTCATTGCAGGGGTTGGTCCCCATGCAATACCGGATAGGGGTTGAGCGCCTCGCCTTTCCACCACTGTTTTTCCGGCCCCAGCCGATGGATCTCGAAGTGCAGATGCGGTGCGGCGGGATTGGCGTTGCCGGTGCTGCCGACATAGCCGATGACCTGGCCACGCTTGATCGATTGCTTCTCCGCCAGGCCGTCGGCATAGCGCTCCAGGTGCGCGTAGTAATAGCAGTATTTGCCGCCGGGCTCGAACTGGTAGACGGTCAGGTGGTAATCCCCCCACTTTTA
>NZ_JAGHWU010000086.1:0-1297 GCF_017746145.1 Xanthomonas sp. D-99
AAATTCCGAAGTTCCAAAAGCCACTCTTCGGAACGACGCCACCTTCCGCCCTGTCAGGTCTCGTTGTTCAGACCTTCCTTAACCACTAGCAGATAGAAGCTTTCCATTGATGGCCTGTGGCTTGAGAGGGCCCGCCAGATCGCCTCAGGTGTTCGAGAAACAACAGGTGCCTCTCCGCGATCGCAGAATAGAGGCAGCGATGTTTCAGCGAAATTGAGGTGTAGCAGAACTGTCCTGTAGGAGTGTCTGTAGTTTGCCCAGTGCTCGGTGAGCTCTTTTTCTAAGGCTGCTCGATCATCGTCGTTGAGCGTGGGAGATCCTGACGCCTTTGAGTGTTTCGTTCGAATGTGGATTCGCCCGGCGATAACATGCGCCTCGGCCAAGCACTCGGAAAGAGCGCTTCTGAAGGTCGTGATCCAATCTTTCCGGAAGTCTGAGACCTTGCTTTCTTTGTCAGCTATCAGCTTGGCAGCTGCGAGTGAGGCGGCAATCGTCGCCGCCGCTAGGGTCATGAGATCCTTCGGATCGATTGCCATGGAGGTCGAACTCTTATCTGGTATGTGGCGGTGAAGATCTAGTTTACTATTGCCCAGAAGGGATAGGAACTTCAGGAAGTAAGGATGAATAGGGGGATGGTGCTTCGGTGGGCTCGCTGCTATGTTCGCGCTGGGGATCGGCCTTGAACATTCTCGGTCAGCGGCCCGTACTTGCCTGCATCGAAATGGATTTGCGGCGGCACTTTAAGGAGCTTCGTGCAAACAAAGCTACTTATACAAGTGCGCCTGTCTTTGCGCTTGAGCATCATCTCACTTGCGCGGAACGAGAGCGACTTGGGGAGTTGCTGTCAGATCAAGTCCGCTTAGATGGCAAGTTGACCGACGAATTTTGGATCTCTTGGGTAGTGTTTGCTGCTGAGCACGGGTATCAGTTCGCCGGGCTGGAGTACTGGGATTCGTTTGAGCGCAAAGCTCCGCGCTGGCATCACGTCGACTATCGGCAGAACCTGCGCAAGTGGTTTGAGCGCTTTGAGAAAAGCTACGGCGGTGCTAAGCCGAGCGGATCTTGGGCCAAGAAGCATCCCTATATCAGTTGGCCAGTAACTCATGCTCTTCTGCCTCAAGATCTTCAGATCTCGCTAGCGCAGGCGTTTCATGCTGCCCAGTCTCACTTAAGCAATGCATCAGGTATGCCTGACGCAGAGCTGGGACGACTAATTGGTCGTTACTCGATTGACCCAAAGGATCGCTATCGAAGATTCCTTCAAGAGGAGGAGATCGTTGTCACCAGCACTTTTAAT
>NZ_JAGHWU010000087.1:0-2162 GCF_017746145.1 Xanthomonas sp. D-99
GACAAACGCAAGGCCGGCCTCATTCCATCCCGCCAAACTGCCGAACCCATCGAGGTGGGTCAACTCTAAGTTGCTGATCAGCGTTCAAGGTGGGTCAGTTTGAAGTTGTTGTTGACATCGAGGGTGCTCAACCGACGCCCGCGCCGCTGCTTCCAGTCTCCCTGCGTCCATGAGGTCCCCGGCTCGGGATTGTTCGCCAGGAAGTCGTGCCACGCGTTCTCGGCCATGTGGTGCAGCTTCTCCGCTCGGCGCACCGCCAAGAGCCGCCGGGCGAACTTCATGGTCGCTGCCTTGAAGCGCCGCAGTCGACGGAGCAACTCGTTGAGGTCAGGACGGAGCTGCGCCGCTTCGGCGAAGGCAGTCACGCGCTCCCTGATCCACTGCAGCAGGTCCAGGGTTGCTTGGAGCGTTTGAGCCAAGCGAGGATCGGCTTGAGCAGCCACTCCCCATTCGTCGCTGGCCTCTTCTGCGAGCTCCGCGACTGAACGTGGCGCGCGCGACGGCTTGGCCTCCTCGGCCTCCATCAGTCCCAGCCCACGGGCAATGGTCGCCATGCTGCGGGAAACCTCGATGTGCCCTGCCCCAGGCCCGAGCGGCAAGGACAGCCCATCAGAAGGTCGGCGAGCCTGGCTGTGACCGTCGGGCACCGGCATGGCGCGCCCCTCCTGCTCGAACACGGCGATGAGCTTTCGGAAGGTCTCCTCGTTGGTCTCCTCGATTCGACGGTTCTCGTCCGAACGCTCCGACGGCTGGCCCCGTCGAGCCAGCGCGGTGCCGTTTTTGCCGACGTGCTTGGTCGGCTCTCGGGAGAGCACGGCAGCCGCAGCCAAGTCGCCGCGCGCTAGGGCATCGTCGGCCTGGGCGGCCAGGCTGCGATGGTCCACGCGAAGCTCAAGCGCGGCCTTCTCAAGGTGGGCATTGATGGTGGATGCAATGAGTTCGCGCACCCATTGCACTTCGACACGCCCCGAGGGCCCGCCATCCAGTTCCTTGGTTTTGTCCGTGAGACCGTCCGGACCCATGCGACGCGTCGTCGCCAGGACATGGACGTGCCAGTTCAGCCCATCCTTGCTGCCTGGGCTGTGGATGCTGGCCTGGGCCGCGAACCCGTAGCGCCCGACCAATGCGCGGGTGACTTCCACGGCCAGCTCAGAGCGCTGGAAGTCATCGAGTTCGTGCGGCAACGCGAACTCGAACTCCCGGGCAACCGTCGAATCTTTGCGACGCTCAGCCGCCTCAGCCGCCGGCCAGAGCTCAGCGGGGACCAGGGCCCAATCGGGCGCGTCCTCGGGAGCGATGCAGCGCGTTTCGACCACGCCGTCCCGGCGGCGGTAGTCGTGGCGCAGGCCGGTGAGCGCGTCCTCCAACAGCAGACCGGCGCGGTAGGCGGCCGCTGCGATGGACGAATGTCCTTTGGCACGGCTGAAGGTTTTGACGTTGGCGTGGTAGATGGCCATGAGGCGGCGACTCCGAAGCAGTGGGATTGCTTGGTTTATGCTTCGGCTTTGGATTTTCGCAAGCGCCCTCGGCGCTTGGGGTTCAAGGGGCGAAGACCCTTGCGCACGTGTCACGCAGTGACACCTAGGTGCGCTCTTGCTTCTTTCTTCCAAGCCTTGTTTTTGAGCCTTTTCGATTCTCGGGCGGACGAAATTCAAGACCAGCCCAACGCTTGACGTAAGCCGTTTTCCTGGTTGACTCATTTCCACCAGGCAGGAGAAACGTATGACCGCAACGAATCACTACCGAGACCAAATTCAGCGGGCCACCGAGCGCTTGGCCCAACTGCAAGCAAGAGAGCTTTTAGCCAACCAGCGCCGCGAAGCGAAGGCGCAGGAAACGGCAAAGCGAGAAGAAGTGAAACGACGGCAACGCGTGGTAGACATCCTGGTTTCCACTGGTGCGCACATGCTGGACGAAGCAGAACTGGAAGCGTTGCTTAGCAGCCACATGAAAAATCGTGCTGGCTCGTTTCACTAGAGCCCTCGCAATCATGGCCGGCACGCCATGTCGGCGAGCACTTTTCAGGGACCGCCCCTGGTCATCGTCGGCCCCTGTTCCTGCTGCTGATTTTGCTGCTGCGTTTGTTCTAAAGCCTGCTGACGCACCTGGTCTTGCTTGATAACCTCAGCTTGCTGCAGGCTCTGCTGGGCCGGCTCCTGAGC
>NZ_JAGHWU010000087.1:2238-4477 GCF_017746145.1 Xanthomonas sp. D-99
AGTCGTCCAACTGGTGCTTGTAGAGGGCTGCTGTGACGTTCCGGCTCTCTTCGTCGTTCCAGTTGCCGGTGCCACGCACCCAGGAATGGATCTTCTGGTAGGTGGAGTGGTCTGGGTGTGCGGGGTTGTCGGCCAATAACGGACCCGATGCCGCCTTCTCCTGAGCTGGTTCGGCCTCCTGCTCTTTGCTGCGAGCTGGCCCTGTCGCGGATACCGTGCCCAAGGTCGGCACGTGCGCTATTGCATGCTGGCCGAGCTCCGCCTTGGCCTGGCGAAGCTCTTCGGAGGTGGTCACCGCGACCTGGTGGGCCACCCCGTCTCGGCCAACTTGGTAATGGGCAATGGGACTGTCGTAGCCGTATTGCCCCTGCTCATTCGGCTTCAGCTGCTGCATCGTCGGACCGGAAAGGCCTTCGGTCTGCTTGGTGCGCTGGGTGGCAAGCTCCACCGCTTGAAGATTGTTCTCTTGGGCGTTGAGGTCGACGCCCGCGGCCCGGTAGCGATGCAGAAGCTCGTTGTGCTCCATCTGCGCGGGCGTAGGCGCCGGCCGTGACTGGATTGCGGCCAAAGTCTCCTGTGCGCGCTCCAGCGAAGGCTGGCGCATCTGATTCGTCAGCTCCAGTTCCACCGCCAGGTTGCCGGTGGCCATCCCGTCCTTGCCAGCCCACTGCCCGGTGTCGTTTCGCTGGTAGAGCTGGCCGTTATGGCCCTGGACCTGATCGGGCTTGGCCCGGGCGCTTTCCACTGACGCCGGCACCAGCACCCCGTAATCCTGCGACCGCTGAGCGGCATGGTTCTCCAGGTAGGCTTGGGCGATGGCCTCGCGACCAGTGGAAATGTTGTTCTCGATCCGAGCCAGGGATTCCTGGTTCAACCGCTGCGCCTGCGCCGGGGTAGCGGTCTGCAGCTCGTAAACACCCTGGTCGTTGGCACCCGCCACGCTGGTCTTGACCTGGCGCTCCCAGGACTCGGTAGCCGGATTGCGTTGCCAGTTTTGGTTGTCGAGACCCGTCTGGTCCCCAGGCTTGGCCGGGAGGTTGAATGGATCCTGCGGCGCGGGTGCCTTGCCCAGCGCCAGCTCGGCAGCCTTGGCATTGGACATGGCGCCCAACTCTTGGGACTTGGCGTAGCTGGCCCCCACTGGAGCCTGACTAGGAGAGTCTCGTCCATCGCCCCCACGCTCGAAAGCGCCCTGGCGTTCCCAATCCCGTCCGTTGAACTGCCACTCCACTCCGGTCTTGTCGGTCTGGTTGTAAATGGCGCGATTGTCCAGCAAGTCAGCACCCTTATCGAATGCCTTGCTCATCAAGACGGCGTCGCCGACCACCAGGGCCGCGGGCACAAAGCCTCCGCTGCTACCCAGTGCTGCGGCGGTTGACGCCCCACCTGCCCAGCCGCCCGCGTTGCGCGCGATGGCGTGCTGAACCTCCGACTGGGCGGCCGTTGTGTTGCCCTGCTCCATCAATGCCGACGCTGTGCGCGCGGTCATGACGGCATCCGCGCCGGTGGTCAAAAGTCCGCCAGCACGGGTCAGGCCGCGGGCGGACGCCTCGCCCATCAACAGCTGCATGGCAACCTCGCCACGCTGTCCTCGCGGCACACGAAGGTTTTGTGCGGCTTCCCCTCCCAAGGTCTGCTCGACCTTGAGGATGCCCTGCTCGGATAGGACCACGCGCCCATCGTGATGGGCATTGGAGATGGCCAATGACAGTCCGTTGCGGTGGAGCACGTTGTCGCCACCCCGCGCAATGCCGCGGTCGCTGACTTGGATCTGGTTGAGCGCGGTGACAATGCGTCCTTCCGAGTTCGCAACTGCTCCCCAGGCGTGGTCAATATCCTTGAATCCCTTCAGCGTCTCGATTTGCTGGGCGTGGGAACGCTGATAGGCGGGCATATCGCGGAAAAACTCTTGCACCCTTCCGTTGGTCTGCGCAGGGGTCATGCCGACAGGCGTGTTGGTGTTTAAATCACCATTGATGAGGCCCACCTTCACGGTGTCGCGCAACTGTTCGATTTGCTTGACTACCCGGTCCATCGCCGCTGGATCGCCTTCCATTGCGGCTTGGCCAAAGCTGCCCTGTTGGATCTTGTCCAACTTTTCCAGCATGCCGTTTTGATACGCGCCCAGCGGGCCACCACTGTGCGGGGTGGTAATCCCCCCGCCCATTAGCAGACGCCAGAAGTGGAATTTTCTCGTACCCTTTCTCGAGGAGGTTCCATGAAGAAGTCCCGCTTTACC
>NZ_JAGHWU010000088.1:0-2569 GCF_017746145.1 Xanthomonas sp. D-99
GTTGATCAGACCTTCCCTAAGTGACGGATCCGTTCTGTCTCAGTTGTTGTCTGGCTCGATCGACCTAACCCGGTTTGTTCTCCTCTGAAAATCAAAACTGCATCACGTAACGAAATCGCTGAGACGATTTGTCGGGTTGGCATGTTGCAGAAACTCAAAATCGCTGCACCAGAAAGTAATCGATTAAACATCGATAGAGATCTGGAATCACCTTCAACGCCGTATCTCATCGTCAAAAGCGCAAGCGATTATCTGCTGTTTGAGATGTTCGCAAATGCCACTGCGTGCTCTTTCAAAGCGCAGTACATCGCACTACAAACCGTGGCCGCTGATCGTCCTTGCACCATAAACTCACACTCAGGAGTGATCAAAATGATCCAGAAAAAAAACCGTCGTTGTGCGCTTGCGGCATGCAGCCTCTCGCTTGTGGCGATGGCGCTGTGCATGAGCGCAGCTGTTGCCGCAGCGGTGCCCGGGAAGGAAACGGTTACGTTGAGCCATGTCTTCGCCACGCTGCAGAACGGCCAGCAGGATCAGAAGCCCGAAGATGTTGCCGCGTGTCGCAAGCAGGTTGCGGAGCCGACGTCCAAATACCTGGGAGTGGCGGTCACCACCACCTATTCCATCGATGTGCAGTCGAAGATGATGAGCGCTTCGGCGTCGCTGCCATCGCCTGTTGCCACGCAGCCGCTGATGCTCACGGTGCCGCTGTCGCCGTTGGGGTTGTCTGGCGAGTATGCGTTTGGTGCGTTCCGGCCGAGCGCACTGCCCAATACCTATGTGCTGTTCTCGATCGGTCTGAATTTCAAGGGGCCCAAGTCGTCCGTGCTCGTGCTCAACAGCGACAAGCGCTACAACTGCCTGGTCACCAGCGATCCGGCGCCCTTCAAGGGAGCCTTGAGCAGCCAGCTTGGAAAGGACCAGGGGCGTTGATGTTGCAGCATCCCAGTCGCCGCCGTACGGGCCAGCCGACCAGGGCTTCAGCGCGTTCGGCCAACCTCTGCGCGGCGGCGTCACAGAGCAGGATGTGCCCAGCACAGGGCGCTGGCGATGGGCCGAGCGGGTGGCGTTGTTCGGGACGCCATATCCGAGCAAGCGGCGTGGCCGCCTGCCGCAATGTCTGGCGGGCAACCACCCCTCAGCGATACGGCCCCGGCCCACGCCAGACCGGTTCGCCCTGGCGGTAGACCTCCATCATGTTGATGACCTCGCGCGCGTCGCCGATGGACTTCAGCTCGGGCGAATCCGGTGGCAGCAGGCGGCATTTGCTGGAGCCGCGTTTGAGCGCGACATCCAGCGGGCAGATCATGCGTTGCTGGGTGCCGGGCAGGATGATGGCGATTTCCTGCATGCCTTGTTCTTTCCATGCGCGTAGCTGGGTTTCGCTGCGCACGTCGTAATAGACCTGGAAGCCGCCGATATCCAGGCTGGGCTGGGCGTTGTTGCGGTCGTTGCGGCGGCCCTGGCTGATGGTGGGGGTGTTGGCCATGCCGTCTTCGGCGCCGTCGGCGGGTTCGTCGAGCATGCCCGGCGGGCGGCCGGTCCAGGTGTCCGGGCGGCGCTGGGCGGATGCCGCCGGGGGGGCGGGCGGTTGCGGCGGCGTGGGCCGTTGCTGGCGACGCGGCTGGCGGCGTTCGGCCAGGCTGCCTTGCGCGGTATCGCCCTGCGGCGGCACCGGATTTTTGGCTTGCCGCACCAGCGTGGACTGTACCGGCGAGGCAGCCGGTGGCGGCTGCACGGGCGTGGGTGTCGGTGGCACCGGGGTAGGCGAGGGCACCGGCTCATCGGGCTGCGAGGTGTCGCCGACGAAATCCACCTTGATGCGTCCACCGCTGGCCGAGCCCTGCGGCGGGGTCATGGTGGGGGTGGAGGCCGACAGCAGGATCAGCAACATCAGCACGTGCAGCAGTGCGCTGATCAGCGCGGCAATCCACGGTTCGATGCGTTCGATCAGCGGCTCGGTGCGTGGCAGCCAGTCGCCGGCTTCCAGATGGATGTGCAACACCTGCAGGGCGCCGTCGCGCACGCGGTAGACCAGCACATACGGGGTTTGCTTGACCACCCATTCGCGGGTGCCGGGCACGCGGCCAGCGCGGCCACGGCCAGGTTGCTCGGCCAGCGTGCGGGTGGCTTCCAGCACCTGCCGCGCCAGCGCGGCAGCGGCGGTCGGGTTGAGCGCGTGGTAGTGATCCTGGGCGTGTGCAAGCTGCGTGGCGGCCGGGACGGTCCAGTCACGCCGTAACATCAACGCCCCATCTGGCGAACAGTGCGCTCATCTGTGCCGGAGCCGTCAACGCGCCCTGATCTGCAGCGGCAATCCCTTCCTGCACCGCGGCCTGGAAACTGGCGTCGGTCACGACGCGGACCACCTCGCCCCATCCAGCCGTCTCGGGCAGCGTGTCGATCAGCATATGGGCGTCTTGCTTGATGGCGGACATGGCACGGCGGTGGGGGAGCACTGCGCAAGTCTACCCGCGCCGCTCCTGTTCGCGTGTGGCAGGCGCTGGCGTCCTCGCGCGGCGTTCACCGGACAGGCGGCAAGCGCCTGCGCGGCAGCGGTCTGGGGTAG
>NZ_JAGHWU010000088.1:2598-2772 GCF_017746145.1 Xanthomonas sp. D-99
TGACACTTGGCACCTTGTTCGCGCCCATGGCTGGTTTCATTCTGCGCGGGTCGCTCCACTCATTCGCAAAGGACTCGCCATGCCCGCCGCTGCCATCGCACCCCTGACGCCGTATCTCTCGATGGCCGCCATCGGCTACCTCTACTACCGGCGCATCCGGCGCAGCTTCGGCCG
>NZ_JAGHWU010000088.1:2924-7718 GCF_017746145.1 Xanthomonas sp. D-99
CAAGGCTGGTACACGCCCAATCCCTGGATCGGCGGCGGTTTGATGCTGGTGCTGCTGGGGCGCCTGGCCTGGCGCTGGGCCGATGGCGCATTCACTGCCGGTGCGGCGGCGGCCGGTTCGCAGGCCAGCCCGCTGACCCTGGGGATTGCCGCGGCACTGGTGCTGTATTCGCTGGTGCACGTGGGCGGGTTGTGGTGGCGGCTGCGCCAGCTGCGCCTTCAAGCAAACTTGGCAAGGCCGGCGCTCTAGGCGCCGCCACCCGCCCTGCGCGTTCACACCTGCGAGCGGAACGGAAACACCAGCTTCTCGCCAAGCTTCTGCCGCAACGGCCGCGCGCGCCAGCGCTCCAGCGAATATTGCTCGGCACGTTGCAGATCGCGCTCGAACACCTCGGTCATGCGTGCAGCCAGCGTGCGGTCGTAGACATTCAGGCTGGCCTCGTCGTTGAGGCGGAACGAGCGGATGTCGAAATTGGTGGAGCCCACCGAGACCAACAGGCCGTCGATGATCAGCAGTTTGGTATGCAGCATGGTGGGCTGGTATTCGTGGATCTCGATGCCGGCCTGCAGCAACGGCTCCCAGCTGGCCTTGGAAGCCAACCGGACCGAGACTGCATCGATATGCTTGCCGGGCAGCAGCACGCGAATGTGCACGCCGCGCGTGCGTGCTTCGAGCAGCGAGCGGGTGATCAAGGCATCGGGTACGAAATACGCCGCAGCCAGGTCGATGGTGTGGCGTGCGGCGGCGATGGCGATCAGATACATCAGGTGCATGCTTTCGCTGCCGCCGGCCGGCGAGGCCACGAACAACTGCGCATCGCTGTCGCCGGCAGACTCCAGCGCCGGGTAATATTGCGCGCCGTTGACCACACGGCCGGTGGTCTTGATCCAGTTGTCGTTGAAGGCGGTCTGCACCTGCGCCACCACCGGGCCCTCGATGCGGTAGTGGGTGTCGCGCCAATGGTCCGGGTCCTGCGCGTCGCCCATCCATTGGTCGGCCACGCCGACCCCACCGGTGAAGCCGATGCGGCCATCGATCACCAGCAACTTGCGGTGGGTGCGGTTGTTGATGCGGTGCAGGTTGTACCAGGCCAGGGGGCGGTAGCGATGCACCTCCACGCCGGCCTCGGTCATGGTCTCCACCAGCGCATGGTCCATCTTCAGGCTGCCGCCCCAGTCGATGGTGACCCGCACGGCCACCCCGGCACGCGCGCGCTCGGACAAGGCGTCGCTGAACTCGCGGCCGATCTCGCCCGACCAATAAATATAGGTCTCGAAGGTGATGGTGTGCTGCGCGCTGCGGATCGCGTCCAGCATGGCTGGAAAGATCTCGCGGCCGTTATTGAGCACGTCGATCCTGTTGCCGGGCAGGATGGCCGGCCCCAGCAACACCGACATCTCGCGCTTAAATTGCGGATCGGCGACGTCGTACAGGTGTTTGGGGATGTGCTCGAGCTTTTTCTCCGGCGTGGCGAAGTTGAGCAGCAGCAGCCCCACCAGCAAGGTGACCGCCACGGCGGCCACGATGATCCATGTCATGCATCCCACTCCGATGTCCCGCCACTGCGGGCGCAAGCGGCCGGCATTTTGGCAAGGCCGGTGGCATGGGGTTTGTGAAGGGGCTGCAGCAGGTGGGATGCACGCGATGTGCTGCCTGCCTCACTCCACCAGATGCAGGTAGTTCGGTGGTACATGCAACGTCAGCCAGATGCCGTTGTCGGCCTGGTGAAAAAACATCGCCGTCCTCGTGCATCTGCAGGCTGTGCACGCGTAGCACGCCAGGTGCGCCGTGCCGTGCGCCGATCGTGGCGGCGGTCTGCGGATCAGCGGACAGATGCACATGATAGCGTTGCCCGGGCTGCAGACCTTGGACAAGGATCGCTTCGAGAAAGCCGGTCGCGGTGCCGGGGTACGGCATCGACGGTGGCATGCGCGCCACATGCGCCAGAGCGACGGTCGCTGTGGAGTGGCCTTGGACTGCGCGGATTTGCCGACCATCGGCAGACAGCGCAATGCGCTGCTTGTCGTTGCTGGAGACCACTGCACGGATCAGGTCTGCGTCACGCGCCCTTCCAGCGGCAGCGGCGGCAGCGATCAGGGCATCGATGTCGGCCCATCCTTCGCGATCCAGCGTCAGCCCGATGGACTGCGGCGCATGCCGAAGGACATCGGAGGAACTTGCTGGTCTCGGTGTGCAGCGAGCGCATGTGCGGTGTTGGGGGCGTGGCGCGTGGCGCGTGGATGCGACTCTAGTGCCGCGTGCTGCGGCAGACCCGACGCATTGCACGATGCGGCATGCAGCGCGTGTCTGCATGCGGCGTCGCGCAGGCGCACATCCACATCCACTTCTGCGTCTGCCGCATCACGGTGGCGGGCTGTCGGTCGACATGGCAATGCCGCGTTGCGCCTCGAGTTCGGCCAGGCGGGCGCCCAGGGCCTGCCGGATGGAATGGTAGGCGCTGGCACCCATCACCAGCCGCCGCGGTGGCGGGGCGTGTTCGGTGCTGGCGATCATCGCGTCCACCATGCGTTGCGGGTCGCCAGCGATGACCCAGCTGCCATCGTCCAGTGCGCGGCTGAGCGCTCCGACCGGCGTGTCGGCGTAGTCGGCAGGAATGTGGGTGCGTACCAACGCGGCGCCGAAATTGGTGCGGGCCGGGCCAGGCTCGGCCAGGGTGAAGTGGATGCCGAAGCCGGCCACTTCCTGCTGCACGGCTTCGACGAAGCCTTCGATGCCCCACTTGCTGGCGTGGTACAGGCTGAAGCCGGGATAGGCGATCTGCCCACCTTCCGATGACACCTGCACCACGTGCCCGCCGCCCTGCTGGCGCAGCCCCGGCAACACGGCCTGGATCAGTGCGATGGAGCCGATGAGGTTGGTGTCGATGACCGCGCGGACCTGCGCTTCGGTGGCGGCCTCGGCCGCGCCCAGCGTGCCGTAGCCGGCGTTGCTGACCACCACATCGATGCGACCCAGCGCTGCGAATGCCTGTGCCACCGCTGCGTGCACGGCTGCAGTCTCGCGCACGTCCAGCTGCAGCACCGTCGCTGCATCGCCATACCGGGCCTGCAGATCGGCCAGCGCGTGTGGTTTGCGGACGGTGGCGACGATCCGATCGCCGCGCGCCAGCACGGTCTCCGCCAGGAGGCGGCCGAAGCCGGACGATGCGCCTGTGATGAGCCAGGTCTTGGACATGGGAGTGGCCTTGTTCGCTGGAGAAGGCTTCACTCTAGGAAACGGGTATTGCTGGGTCTATGCCATAAAATTCGAATGACTTGATGCGGTTTTACCACCAATGTCCAAGCCCAGCTTCAACGATCTGGTCGCCTTCACTGCGGTCGCCACGCACCGCAGCTTTCGGCGCGCCGCCGCTGAGGTGGGCTTGGCGCCGTCTTCGCTCAGCCATGTGATCAGCGCGCTGGAGCGCAATCTCGGCGTGCGGCTGCTGCACCGAACCACCCGTAGCGTGTCGCTGACCGAAGCCGGCGAACGCCTGTACGCAAGGCTGGTACCGGCGCTGCAGGAGGTGGACCACGCGTTGCTGGCGCTGGACGATTTCCGTGGCGGGCCCACCGGCACGGTGCGCATCAACGCACCGGAAGTGGTGGTGCAGGTATTGCTGCAGCAGGTGGTGCCGCACGTGCTGGCGCGCCACCCGGCGCTATCGGTGGATCTGGTGAGCGAAGGCCGGCTGGTGGATATCGTGGCTGCAGGATGCGATGCCGGCATTCGCTTCAGCGAGTCGGTGCCGCAGGACATGGTGGCGCTCGCGCTGGCGCCCGTTGCCGAAGAACCCGCGCCGCTGGTGCCGGACGACCTGCATGCAGCGTTGGCCGCGCAGCCGACCGCGTGTGCGACCTGGGACGACGTCACCGCCGTGGCGCGGCGCGAGTGGATCTTCTGGGTGGTGTCCGGCAAAAAGGCCCAAACGCGGAGCAAGCGCATCGCCACCGCATGCGCCATGCTGGCCTCGGGCAAGCGGCGTGCGTGCTGTTTCGATCGCTTGGGCAAGGACCGCCACGCGCTGGCGGCACCCACGCCAAAAGCGGGCTGAAGCAGGCGGCCCGGTGCGCGAGTTGCCGCCATCTATAAGCCAAAATGCTTACATGCGTCACACAAGCGCGCACCTATACTCCGGGGCTGTCCCACCGAAGAGGTTCTGACCGCATGAGCGCACCCCCATCGTCTCCGATCGCTGCCGGTTCTGGCACAGCTGCCGGTAGCCTTCGCCGCTCGGTGTCCAACACGCTCAAGGGCTCGGCCGGCAACCTCGTCGAGTGGTACGACGTCTACGTCTATTCGGTGTTCGCCACCTACTTCGAGTCGCAGTTCTTCTCCAAGGAAGACAAGAACGCCACCATGTTCGTGTGGGCGATCTTCGCGATGACGTTCCTGATGCGCCCGATCGGCGCGTGGTATTTCGGTCGCTTCGCAGACCGTTATGGCCGCCGTCTGGCGCTGACCATTTCGGTGTCGGTGATGGCGCTGTGCTCGTTCGTCATTGCAATCACGCCCACGGTGGCCACGATCGGCATCGCTGCGCCGATCATCTTGCTGGTGGCACGCCTGCTGCAGGGCTTTGCGACCGGTGGCGAATACGGCACCAGCGCCACGTACATGTCCGAAGCGGCGATTCCGGGCCGGCGCGGCTTCTTGTCCTCGTTCCATTACGTGACGCTGGTGGGCGGGCACGTACTGGCGCAGACCACATTGCTGATCATGTTGCATTTCTTCGATGCGTCGCAGGTCTCCGAATGGGGCTGGCGCGTGGCGTTCGGGCTGGGCGGCATCGGC
>NZ_JAGHWU010000088.1:7825-8381 GCF_017746145.1 Xanthomonas sp. D-99
ACCGCCGGCGGTACGATCGCGTTCTACACCTATTCGGTCACCGGGCCGAAGATGATCCAGACCGCATTCGCCGGTGGCGATGTGATGGCCGGCACCATCATCAACCTGGTCGCGCTGACCGTGCTGATGCTGATGCAACCGGTCGGCGGCTGGCTGTCGGACATCGTCGGGCGCAAGACCTTGCTGGTGTTCTTCGGCATCGGCGGCGTGCTCTACACCTGGTTCCTGGTAATGGAACTGCCCAAGCAGACCGACTGGCTGACCGCGTTCGTGATTCTCACTGTGGGCTTTGTGATCCTGACCGGCTACACCTCGATCAATGCAGTGGTGAAGGCGGAATTGTTCCCCACGCATGTGCGCGCGCTGGGCGTCGGTCTTGGCTACGCGCTGGCCAATTCGGCGTTCGGCGGCACCGCGCCGTTGCTGTATCAGGCCTCGCTGAAGACCAACCAAGTGACCGAGTTCGTGATCTATGCGACGGCGGTGATTGCGGTGTCGTTGGTGGTCTACATGTTCTTCCTGACCAACAAGGGCAGCAACTGGCTGGACGACGAAG
>NZ_JAGHWU010000089.1:0-6632 GCF_017746145.1 Xanthomonas sp. D-99
CGTCCGAATATGGCGCTCGGCGGCATCACGCCTGCCATGAAGTTGGCGATGGCCGCTTAGCTCCACTTCTGGCGACCGCTAAAAGTGGGGGGATTACCCCGTCACGTCCGTCAGCGCGTGGACGCACTTGTAGGTGCCCAGGACTTCGGGGCCGTAGCGCTTGAGCGACGAGAAAAACAGCCGTTGAAGTTCTTCCAGATCCTTCACCGCGGACTGCTGGCGTTCGACCTTTTCTCGCGTGCTTTGCTTCTCAAACTTGGCCAGGAGCGCCAGGGTCTTATCCGGCATCGCGCGATGGATCACGGTCAGGTAAAGCTCGTTCACCATGAGCGACTTTTCGGTGAACATTGCGCGGTACTTCTTGTCGAACTGCGCGCAAAAGGTGTTGTCGTAGTGCGCTTGGGGATACTCCGTCACTCGGCGGCGCACCATGTGCGTCCACAGCGCCAGGTGGTCGGAAGCCGCACCCTTGAACACAGTGTTCAGGTCGCGCACCCAGTTCATGAGCGTTTCGTAGTCTGCGCTAAGGTGCGAACGCCCTGACAGCTTGAACACGGTCAGCAGGTCGCCGGCCGCGGTTCCAAGGATCGTATCGGTAACATGCCTGGTGTACGGGATGAAGCTGGATATGCCCTTCTCGGCGTCCAGTTCCTTTCTCGTAGCAATTTCAGCGGACATATTTTTTCCTTTTGCGCTTGTACGTTGCGGGCGCATACGACGAGGCGTTCCAGAACCTCTTGTTCGTGTTGCGCAGCTTGGTGTCGATCCACAGACCCCAAGTGCCGAACGCCTTGTCGTCGTGCTTCACGATTTGCCGCATGACGAAGATGATCGGGATGAGCAGCGCCCAGCAGAAGATGCTGACGGTCATCGCCACAATGAAGACGAAGAAAACGGCGAGGATCAAAGGAAGCAATGGCACTCCCATGAACATGGGAGTGCGCGTTGCGCCTTTGAACAGTGGGAACGACGTGGCTGGCTTGTTGTCGTTGTCGTCCATGTTCGTCACCAGAAATTAGGTGACGAACAGTGCAACGATTTCTGCGACAGAGCCGGCGATGATGAGGCCCACGATCCACTTGATGAAACCCTCTTTCTGGATCACGTTGAACCAGTAGAGGATGACCAGGACCAGGCCGGCGCAGATGGCGATGATGGGAACGAAGGACAGCAGATTGTCCTTGAGCGAGTTCAGGAAGCCTTTGGCCTTGGTCAGCCCCTGGGCGTGGGCGTCGGTGGCAACGATTGCCAGGAGCAGGGAGGAAGCGAAAGCGGTCTTGTAATCGGCGAAGCGCGCGGGAGTGCCTTTCATGTCTACCTCAGTTGGAAATGTCCTTTCTGGACGTTGTAGTGATCGCGTAGAAGCCGGAACATCGCGCGTGGATCGCTCCATTCCCGCTTCCGGCCCCTTTGACTCACCAGCCGGTATTCCGAAACCGACCCATCCTTGTGATTGCGCACGTGGAGCACGAAGGTCCACGCGCGTTCCTTTGTTTCGATAACCGAACATTCCTCGATGGTGCTGTGGGTAAGCAGCAGATCGAGTTCCGGCGACTGAATCAGCTTCATTGCAGACACTCCCGTTGGCCGTTGAGAACGAGCCAGCGTAAGCGCTGCCTTAGGGTTTGTCCTTTTCAATTTTGACATTGTGACGAATCATTTTTTCACACCTGACTCCGTGAGAGTGATCGGTAGCCCCTCCACTGTTGATGGCGTGGTGACCGCTACGGCGGTGGCCGATTCGCTTTGCAGTTCGCGTTCCATGCGCACCCTGGCGGAAGCTCGGCCGAAGGCGTCCATGCGCCCCTGGCCGAAAGCATCGGGTGCAACGGGATCGGTCGGCGGCGGGGTGGTTCCTGCGACCGTGGCCACCGCCGGTTCGGGGGATTGGCCATCGGGAAGAAGCGCCGGGACCACGGCCGCAGGAGTCGTGCCGGCAGAGCGCTCGACGCGGCCGACATAGCCATTGGCATGCCCACGCGTGAAGTTGCCGGTGTTGTAGCAGGACAGCGCATTGCGCAGCGCTGCTTGATCGTTCGGCTCGCCGTCGGAGGCGCGCACGAAGCATTCGGTCAGAACGCGGGCCGCTGCCGCCAGGTTGGCGCAAGGCTCAAACACTTCCGTCCAGGCCATGCCGAACTTGCGGACGTTCGTGCTGTTGATCTGCCCCAGGCCGGAATCGAAGTTGTAACCGTTGGCCAGCAGGTATTCGGCCGTGGCGATGGCTTCCGCCGGATTGGCCGGCTGGCGCGGCAGTTGCCGGCTGCCGTTGATGTTGATGGCGTAGGGGCGGAAGCTGGATTCGGTCTTCACCACCGCGGTCAGGGTGGCGGGATGGACGGACGGGGCGCACTGCCGGGCCAGGGCTTCAAATTCCTGAACGGACTGTGCCGGCGCGTTTGGTGCGATCATCGCGCTTAACAAGCCTGTCAGGAGTGCCACAAATCGGAGTGCCATTGGTTGGATTTGTTTATTCATAATTGATTTTCTGACAAATCATTTATCACTAAATGATGGCTGTCAATAGGTGCCCCTGCTACGTCCGCCCGGATTTCGGGCAAGCGGCAACGGCCCAAGCACAGCCTGGGTGCACAGGTAGGAAATGAAAATTGGGAAATTTACGAGGGCGAACTAGCGCCGCTGTCTTGACCAGGCACACCGGTCGGCCGTCGGAGCCGGGCATGCCCTGCGCCGGAGCGCTGTCATGATGGTGGCCAAGATCGACCCCGCCTCAAATCTGGCGACGCTCGCGCGAATCAATCCAGGCGCGGCAGCCAACTATGCCGCCGCAATCCTTCACGAACTGGACGAAATCGTGAAGCGCAGCACCGTTGGCGATCCGACAACAAGTGCCGAGGAATTGTATGCGCAGGTGCATGCTCTCAAGAACGCAGTCGCACCAACCGGCGACCACGTGCTCATCAATGCTTGTGCCAGCCTGTTAGGTCCTCTAATGCAAGCGGAACGTAGAACCGAAATGGCAACACAATTCCGGTTCGTGGCTTCGGCCGCAGCAATGGCTGTCGCGGACTATCGCCGCGACGTGGAAGCGATGGCGTCAAGCGCCGCCGTCAATTTGTCTAAGCCGAGCGGTTTATGAAGGACAGCCGCCGCCCCCATCGAGAGCGCAGCTGTAGCTATGTTCGGCGATGCATCCGCGGTCATCACAACAACGGTCGTTGCTGCCGTTGCCGCTTTTGTTTGCTTCCGAAGTGTCGCGATGAAGGTAACGGCGTTCATGCCGGGCATGTGATAGTCCACCAGCGCGGCGTCTACCTCCATCGCTTGTAGTGTCTCCAACGCCGAGGTGCCATTGGTGCGCGCAAGCACACTATGCCCCAGCGAGCGCAGCGCCTCACTAATGAAAATGATGCTGGAAGGCGAGTCATCGACGACTAGAACCCACATGGACAATTCTCAATTATCTAAGCATGCGAAACCGGCAACCGTTCGCAAGGCCGGGCCGGTCAAGAAGATCGTGCGCCAGCTTGAGCGCCGTTATTGCATTAACCCGATACGCCAGGAGGTCAACCAAGCTTACTTCCGGTTCGTGATCTTCATCATATGCGGGATCTACTGCTACTCGATCCAAAATACGCCCTACTTGCGTTCGATCACGCTGTTCGCGCTACTGGCGACCTTTTTTTGGGTGTTCATGGCATGGCGGCGTGTCGGGCATGACAAAGTTCGGCATATCGGAGCGCTCGCCTACGACTGCCTCATCATCGGCCTGGTGATGGTCGGCATGGGCAGTTCCTTCATGGGCCTGTTCGCGGTCCTGTTGTGGATCGGGATTGGCTACGGCATTCGTTACCAGGAGCCGCTTTACCTCAAGCTCGGCATGGTGTTCACCACGGTGACGTTTGTTGTCTCTGGCCTAGTCACCAGCTGGACAGATTGGGGCGTCTTTCTCTCCTTGTTGGTAACTCTCGCAGTCGTTCCATTAATGCAGCTCGCGCCCATGACGCGGATCATAAAACTGTTAGAACAGCTTGATGCGACAAACAAGGAACTCGATGAAGCGAACAAGACCAAAACCCGCTTCATAAGCAACGTTTCGCACGACCTGTTGACGCCAGTTAGCTCGATCATCGGCTACTGCAGTTTACAGCCACCGCCGATTGATGGGATCCGGATCAACGCCTACCAACTCACACGACAAATCCGGGCGATTCTTGGCAAAACCGCCTCCGAAGACCTCACTCACGAGGAGCATCACGAAAGGTTTGATCCAGTCGATTTACTGCGCCAGGTGGCGACAATCGTAAAGCCACTTGCAGAAGTTAATGGCGCACAGATCACGATCATCAACGCAGGATCACTCGGCGTGTTTTCCGGGGCAGTGCATGCACTGTCAATCTGCCTCATCAATCTAGTGAATAACGCTGCTAAGCATTCTGGCTGCGACAGAATCGAGCTTGTGGCTGGCTACGACGGAACGATGCTCAGCTTTGTTGTCGCCGACAATGGGAACGGTATTCCAGAATCCCAGCAGCAGCTTGTATTTCAGCGATTTCATCGGGCCGGGTCTTCAATTGGTGCCGATGGCCTTGGGCTGGGTCTTTCGATTGTGCGCGACACCATTGAGGTTGTCGGCGGGCAAGTTACGCTGCACAGTACCAGCAACGGCTCCACCTTTCGATTGACCGCACCGGCAGCCCAACTCCTGGACACCGAGAGCCGCCCGCGAACGGTCGTACCTATACGGACAGCATTGACACGCGTGGCCAGTGTCTTGTTTGTGGATGACGAATTCCAAAGCCGCAGCGCTTGGTCCGCCGTACTGCGGGAGGCGGGCTTTCACGTACACGCGGCGGTAGGGGGTATTGAAGCCTTGGCCGCTATCGACGCCGGCAATCACTACGACGTGCATGTTCTCGACTACCGAATGCCGGAAATGAACGGCATCGAGTTAGCAGTGGCGATCCGGGCGCGCAACCCAGGGGCCAGGATCATAGCCCTCAGCGCAGATGCCGCAGATGACCGGGCACTGGTTTTTGAGCAGCCACTCGCCGATGGCCTGCTGGATGCTGCGCTCGGCAAGCCCATTCACCCGGAGAAGCTGATAGCGAGCGTTGAGCAGGCATGTTCCAGTACGCTAATCCCTTCGCTCCCAACCGATGCCTACGCCGAATGAAAATTTTTCTTACCGGATCGTCCGGTTGCCTGGCCAGCGTTCTGCTGCCTGTCCTCGCCGCGGATGATGCTGTGACGAACATCACGGGTATCGATATCGTAGAGCCTGGCTTCACCGATCCGAAGTTCACTCACGCCACGATGGACATGCGCAGCCCCGAAGTGCACGAACTCATGCGCGGGCACGATGCGGTGATCCACCTCGCTTTTGCTGTCAAGCGCGGCCGGCTTAGCGTACCGAAAATGACCGAAATCAATGTCGGTGGTAGCCGCAACGTCATCGACGCTGCCGTTGCGAACGGGATCGCAACTTTTGTGAACCTCAGCAGCGTTTCAGTCTATGGCGAAGGCGAGAATATGAGCGAGGAGGCGAAGCCGAACCCGCCGACCTGGTTCGCGTATGCCGATCACAAGGCCGAGGTTGAACGCTATCTCGCGGCGAAGATCCCCAGTGCAGTGCAGATCCGGGCACACCTGATTGTCGGGGCACACGCGCAGAAGTTCCTACGCGAGATCTTCCTGTTACCGGTCTGGCTGGACTTCGGACAAAGCCCACCTAAGCAGCAGGTTGTGCATGAAGCCGACGTGGTGGACGCCATCGTAGCGGCCCTAAAGAAGGGTGCGCAGGGCATCTACAACGTCGCAGCCGACGACGTGATCGCGCTGGGTGGCGATTACATCCGGAAGGGTCAGGAGGAAGGACGCAAGATCCGGCGGATGCAGTTTTCCGTCGTTCGGTTGTCCGCCGTTCTAGCGCAGACCGTGATGAAGAACGATCTGCTGACGCTCATTTCGATGTTGAACACCACCGCAACCGTCTCGTGCGACAAGGCGAAGAATGAGCTTGGCTGGCGGCCTCGCCGGTCGGCTTGGCAAGCGCGAACAGACGCATTACGGTCGCTCGATGCCAGCTAGGTTTTAGGCTGTCGGGCTTCGTAGTTTTCCCAATTTCATGGTGGGTACGGGGTGGGATATAACCCATACCAATCACTCGCCTGCCATGATGAAGAAGCCCATGACTGCCCCGATAACCGCCGCCAGCCATTTAGCAGTGGTCGGCGGATCGGCGGCCCCAGCCGCCATGCAACCAGGTACCCATGACCCAGGCGTTGCCGGCTTTTCCTACATCATCGCCGACGACCATCCCTCGGTCACGCTCGCTGTCAGCCAAATGCTCGCCGAACTGCTGGGCATGGCAACCTCCCGCTTCACCACGGCCAACACCAGCGCCGCGCTGCTGGCCGCATGCGCCGAGCCGTCCACATCGCCGCGAATCGTCGTGCTGGACCTGGTGATGCCCGGCGACCTCAAGCGCGTGGCGCTGGTGCGCGCCCTGCTGACCGCGGACCCGAAACTGCGGGTGCTGGTATACACCGCCGAGGAAAGCGCGTTTCTCGCGCGAGCCGTCATGCGGTAATCCCCCCACTTTTAGCGGTCGCCAGAAGTGGAGCTAAGCGGCCATCGCCAACTTCATGGCAGGCGTGATGCCGCCGAGC
>NZ_JAGHWU010000090.1:0-25978 GCF_017746145.1 Xanthomonas sp. D-99
GGCCCTTCAAAAGGGCCAAAGGCTACGGGAGGCGGGTCAATTTGAAGTTGCTGCGGTGGGTCAGATTAAAAGTGCTGGTGACACCTCCATGCCGGCATATTTGGACTTCCAGACGTAATAGGTCGGCTCGCTGATCCCGTGCTTGCGACAGGTCTCGCCGACCTTGGCACCGGCCTCGACCTCTTTGAGGATCCGGACCATCTGTTCTTCGGTGAACTTGGACTTCTTCATGCAGAGCTCCTTGGAGTGAAACTCTACTTCCAAGTGGATCGAATTAACGAGGACGCTTCACGATGACCAAGTTCTCCTTGGTGAAGTTGTCCACGACGGTCAGGGCCCGGAAGCGGCGCCCGTCGAACAAGGCGTCAGCAACAAAGTCCATGCTCCAAACCTGATTGGGACCGGTCAGCACCGTGCGCGCCAGGCGATGTGCCGCAGCCACTGAAGATACCGACTACCCTCGGACGGCAGGCAAGCTGGAACGGCAGCGCCGGTAGCGTCGCGCTGTCTTGCTTTGGGCGGTACACGGCGGCTTGTAGGAGCGGATTGGGACGCTTCCCGCGGATGCCATAGGGCCGGATGGTATCAATGTTCTGAGGCAGCGCCGTCAAGCCGCGAACGGCTGCGGCTTGCTTCGCACGCTCTCCAACGCCATCCGCCCCGGGGCCCGCCCGCACGCGGCCCTTTGCACAACCGCTTTTGGCTTGGTGGGGGACTCTTCGCCGTTGGAAAAGCTAAGATCGAAACTTGTGCAAAGTCGGAAGTCGCCAATGATCGATCGTCGTACCTTTCTTGCCACGGGTGTGGTGGCCGCTGCCGCCAGCTTCGGCGCGTCGGCAGCGCGCATCGCGCAGACGCCGCGTGCCAGCGGGCCGGCGCCGTGGGGTGCGGTGCCCAGCCCGCGCCAGCTGCGCTGGCATCGGTGGGAGCAATACGCCTTCGTGCATTTTGCGATGAACACCTTCACCGACAAGGAATGGGGCTACGGCGACGAGGATCCGCGCAAATTCGATCCCAGCGATTTTTCAGCCGATCAGATCGCCGCTGCTGCGAAGGCCGGCAATCTGAAAGGGCTTATTTTCACTGCCAAGCATCACGATGGATTCTGCCTTTGGCCGACACGCCTGACCGAGCATTGCATCCGCAATTCGCCCTACAAAAACGGCAAGGGTGACATCGTCGGCGAGATGGCCGCGGCATGTCGACGCGCCGGCCTGGCCTTCGGCATCTATCTCTCCCCCTGGGATCGCAACCACGCCGAGTACGGTCGCCCCGGCTATCTGGACTATTTCCGCAAACAGATCGTCGAACTCTGCACAGGTTACGGCGACCTGTTCGAGTTCTGGTTCGACGGCGCCAATGGCGGCGATGGCTATTACGGTGGGGCGCGCGAATCGCGCAAGATCGATGCGCCTGCGTACTACAACTGGCCGCGGATGATCGAGCTGGTGCATCAGCATCAGCTGATGGCATGTACCTTCGATCCGCTCGGCGCCGATATCCGGTGGGGCGGCAACGAAGATGGCATCGCCGGCGATCCATCCTGGCCGACCATGCCCAATGCCCCGTACACCCAGGAAAACGGCAATTCCGGCGTGCGCGGAGGGGCGCTGTGGTGGCCGGCCGAAACCAACACCTCGATCCGTCCGGGCTGGTTCTATCACGCCGACGAAGACGGCAAGGTGCGGAGCCCGGAGAATCTGGTGCGCTATTTCGACACCTCGGTGGCGCGCGGGACCAACATGAACCTCAATCTGCCGCCCGACCGACGCGGCCGCATCCCCGACCACGACGTGGCGGTGCTGCAGAGTTTCGGCGACGCGATCCGCGCCAGCTTCGCCATCGACCTGGCCAAGGGCGCCAAGGCCAGTGCCAGCGCCTCGCGCGGGGCCGGGTTCGAGCCGGCGCGCGTGCTCGATCGCCAGCCGGACAGCTACTGGTCCACGCCGGACGAGGTCACCACGCCGACGCTGACGCTGGAATTGTCGGCGGTGCACAGCTTCGACCTGATCCGGCTGCGGGAGTATCTGCCGTTGGGCGTGCGCGTTACCCGCTTCGCGGTCGAAGCCGAGGTCGATGGGCAATGGCGGCGGCTGGCCGAGGCGCAGTGCATCGGTGCACAGCGGATCGTGCGTCTGGAGCGCCCGATCGCCGCACGCCGGGTGCGCCTGGTCGTGCTCGAGGCGCCGGTCTGCCCGGCGATCAGCGAATTGGCGCTGTTCCGCGCCGTTGCGCCGGTGCCGGTCGCGCGGCCGACGGCGAATGCACCGGACGTGCTGTCCACCGCCGGCTGGCGCATCGTCGAGGCGAGCGCGCCAGGGGCGGAGAAGTTGCTAGACGACGATGCCAGCTCGATCTGGATCACGCCCGCACCGACGCCGGGCCATCCCGTGCAGGCGACCATCGACCTCGGCGCGTCGCGTGAGGTTGCCGGGTTCAGCCTCACGCCCTCGCGCGCAGTGATGACCGGTGCGGCGCCGCCGAAGGGCTATCGCGCCGACACCAGCGAAGATGGCCAGCACTGGCAGCCGGCCGGCGCCGGCGAGCTCTCCAACATCGCCTATGCGCTCTCGACCCAGCGGCTGAATTTCCCCGAGGTCCGCCAGATCCGCTATCTGCGGCTGTCGTTCGCGGAGACGGCGGTGCCCGCCGAGCGGCTGGCGATCGCGGGGATCGGCGCGTTCTCGCGCTTGCGATGAGCGCGTGCGCTCCCGCGCGGTCGTGCGCCGCGTGGGAGGGCAGCGCTAAGTGGAGACAGCTTCGCGCGTTGAAAGACGTCAAGCGAAGCGATGGAAGGGAAATCGCCGCAGCCGCATCACGTGGTGTAGCCCGAATCTTCAACCTGGCTTGCACGCCGCCATTCCAGATGAGGCGCTATGGTGGGCGGCGCACTACGCAAGCGAGTTGGTTGGATATGGAACAGAAACAACACGAGTGGATGCAGGCGGTGACCGAGGCGCTCAGCGATCTGCTGGCCGCGCGCGTGGCCCAGGCCACGCTGCTGGAGGCGATGCTGGTCTCGCATCCGGATCCGGTGATGCTCAGAAAGGCGTGGGATGAACTGTCGTCCCAGCGCATCGCCTATGTTGCGCAGAACAAAGCCCTGGCCGACGACCCGCGCCCGATGGACGCCCAGACATTGGAGCAGTTCCGCGCGTGGGAAGAAAAGCTCAACCGCTATTTTCCGCGCGACCCGGCTGCCGGAAGTGCGCAGACCTGAGGCTGCCGATGTCACGCAACCGGTAGGGAGCTGACCTGTCAGGGCTGCCGACGATGTGCTGGCCGTGGCCAAAGCCGGCATGCGCTCCCTCCAGCCGGGATCAACTGCTCGGTCATCTCCGTCAGCAAACAGGCCGATGGATGGCCTTCGACTTGCGTATGGCATCGCTACGCTACCGAGGCCAGCACTGGCCCAGGTAACGCAGCACGTTCCGTCGTCGTACCCAGCGACTGCTTTTCAAGCCACCGATGCGCGCGATCGCGTGGGCTCGGCAGGCAGGCGTAGCGTGGACGAGGTCAGCCCGGGCGCGGTTGCCTGCAGCTCAATCTCGCCGCTGCTGCGCGTGGTTTGCAGCAGCGCCGCACACAGGCCGTTGAACGCCTTGCGCCGCGGCGCCTTGTCGTCCTCGTGGCTGCTGGGATCGCCATTGCCGACCCCAATCAGCCCTGCGGGTCCGCGCAGTGCGAACTGCACCAGGTTGTCGGCGGTCGGTACCAGGCGGCCTTGTGCATCGAGGATCTCCACCTTCACCACGGCCACGTCTTCGGCATCGGCACGCAGCGTGTTGCGATCGCAGCTCAAGCGAATCGCCGCCGGCTTGCCTGTGGTTTCACGACGCTCGCTGAGTACCAGTTTGCCGCCGCGATAGCCGCGCGCTTCGATCATGCCGGGCGCATAGACCACGCGCCATTCGACATGGCCATAGGCCGGCACCTGCTGCAGGCCCTGGCTGACGCCATTGACCAGCAGTTCCACCGCCTCGAGATTGCTATGGCACCAGACCGCGATGCGGCCATTATCGTCGGGCTGCAGCACGCCGTCCCAGTTCCAGTGCGGGAACAGATGCAGTACCGGTTCGCTGGTCCACTGCGCGCGGTAGTACCAATAATTGTCTTTCGGGAAGCCGCAGCTATCGAGCACGCCGAATTGCGAAGCCACATTGGGCCAGCGGTTGTAGGGCGTGGGTTCGCCGCGATAGTCGAAGCCGGTCCAGATGAAGCCGCCGGCGATGTACGGGCGTTGCGCGACATAGCTCCACCAGGCTTCGGCGGTGCTGGCCCACCAGGGGTGGTCCAGGTCGTAGGCGCGGGTGTAACCGCGTTGGTCATCGCGTTGATAGTTGCCGCGCACCGACACGGTGCTGCCGGTTTCGCTGCCGTAGATCGGGATGTTGGGGTATTGCGCGTGGAAGCCGTCCATCTGGCTGGTGCGGTAGTTGAAGCCGACCACATCCACCACCTGGCCCACGCCATCGCCAAATCCCTTGTCCATCGCGAAGGTCGTGGGGCGGGTGGGGTCCAGCTGGCGCACGCGTTGTTGCATGCGGCTGACGATGCGTGCACCGCGCGCGGTCACTTGCTGCGGCTCTTCGTTGCCGAGCGACCACAGGATGACGCTGGGATGATTACGGCCACGCCGCACCATCGCGTCCAGTTCGCCCATCGCCTCGGGATCGGTCGACATGCGGCGGGTTTCTTCGATCACCAACATACCCAGCTGGTCGCACAGCGCGAGCAGTGCCGGCGTGGCCGGATTGTGCGAGCTGCGGTAGGCATTGCAGCCCATCGACTTGAGCTGACGCAGACGCCATGCGTGCAAGGCGTCCGGAATGGCGGTGCCGACGCCGGCATGGTCCTGGTGATTGTTGGTGCCGTGCAGCTTGAGCGGTGCGCCGTTCAACAGGAAACCGCGTTGCGCATCGAAGGCGATGCTGCGTACGCCAAACGGCGTCACCAGCGCATCGACTGCAGTGCCGTCGATGTGCAAGCTGCTACTCAGGCTGTAGAGCTGGGGCGTGTCGATCGACCACAGCGCTGCCTGCCCAAGCGGCAAGGTCTGTTCGACCACCTGCAGCTGCCCGGGCGCGACGATGACCGCTGCGCTGGCCGCCTGCGCCACGATGCGTCCATCCGGTGCGGTGATGCGCGCCTGCACCACGCATTGGCGCGGCGCCGTGCCGTCGTTGCGCACTTCGGTGGAGAGCTGCGCAGTGGCGTTGCCATCTCGCACGGTGCTGCGCACGAACACGCCATCTTGCGGCAGATGCAGCGGGTCGGTCTTTTGCAGCCACACATGCCGGTAAATGCCGGCGCCTTCGTAAAACCAGCCTTCGCCCAGCGTGGCATCCACGCGGATGGCGATGATGTTGGGCCTGCCGTAGTCGAGCACTTCGCTGAGGTCGACTTCGAAGCCGCAGTAGCCGCTCGCGTGACGGCCGACGATGTGTCCATTGCAGAACACGATGCACTCACGGAACACGCCATCGAACACCAGGCTGATGCGCTTGCCCAGATCGCTGGCCGGAATCTGCAGCCTGCGCCGATACCAGCCCACGCTGTTCTCCGGGAAACTCGTACCCAGCGGCCTGTAACCGTGCGCGGCGGCCGGGTCTTCCTCGGTGATGGAGGCCGAGATGGGCTCCTGCCGAAACGGCAGGCCGACGGCCCAGTCGTGCGGTAGATCCACCTGCTGCCAGGCACTGTCGTCGAACGCCAGTTGCGCGGCGGTCGCGGTGTCCTTGCCGGCCTTGGCGAAGCTGCGTTGGAACGTGCCGAATTCGAAATCGCGCGCCGCATCGCTGGCATGGCCCAGGTGGAAGCGCCAACCGAAGTCGAACAGCAGACGCTCACGCGGTGCCAGCGCTGCATCGCCTAGTGCCGATGTCGAGACGCTGTTCTTGGCTGCAGGTGCAGCCGTCGCGCCAGCGGAGGCCACTGTGCCGGCTGCGCCTACCGGCAGGGCGGCGCTCACCCCACTGGCAAGCATGCCGCGCAGCAACTCGCGCCGATTGATGCCGCTCATGGCTGCGTCCTTTTTTCGGCCTCTGCAGGGACGTGCTGGCTGTCCGCATGACGCTTGTGCGCGTCAGCGTTGATCGCTGCAGGCACACCGGTATACGGGTGGCGCATGAAGTCGATCGCCGGCAGCACCTCGTTGCCGTGCTTGAAGTCGAAGAAGCTGGCGTTTTCCCACGACGAGCCGGTGCCCCAGCGCGTCTTGCAGCTGCTGCTGGTCCATGCCGGCTCCCAGTACACCACGCCGGCGCCGCCGGTATCGATCACCAGCTGGGTGAGGTCTACCATGTAGCGTGCCTGGCCTTGCGGCGTGGCCGGGTAGCCGGGAATCAGCGAGTCTTCGCCGAGCAGATTGTGCGAGGTGTCGCCGGAGTCCAGCGTCCACGGATACGCGGTTTCCACTACCACCACATCGGCGTCGTAGCGGCCGCGCAGACGCCTGATGGTCTTGCCCAGCTCGGCCATCGATTGCGTGGACCATTTGCGGTAGTAGCTGATGCCGATCAGATCGAAATCGGTGACGCCGGCCTTGGTGGCGTCGGCGAACCATCGCTCCACATTTTCCGGCTGGGCGATATGCAGCATCACCCTTGGTTTGATCGCCGAGCGTGCAGCCATGTCGCGCACCGCCTTGATGCCGGCGTTGAACAGCTTGGCGTTGCGCTGCCAATCGATGGGGCGTTTTTTGTCCCAGGGCGTGCTGTCCATCAGGTCGGAATTACTTTCGTTGCCCACCTGCACCAGCTCCGGCATCAGGCCGGCGCGGTCGAGTGCGCTCAGCGTGTCGTAGGTGAAGCCATACAGCGTGCGCGCGAGCTCGTCGGTGTCGGTGATGCTGGCCCAGGCCTTGGGAATCAGCTGTTTTTCGCCATCGGCCCAGTCATCGGAGTAGTGCAGATCCAGCAACACCTGCATGCCTTGCGCGCGTGCACGTGCAATGGTTTTTTTGACGTCGGACAGGTCGCTGTACTTGGTCCAGCGCGCATCGTTCCACAAGCGTACGCGCACCAGATTGGCGCCGTGGGCGTGGAAGAGTTCGAACGGATCGGTGACCACGCCGTTCTCGCGGTATTGCACGCCGCATTCTTCCATCTCGTTGACGTAGGACAGGTCCGCGCCGAGATACAACGTGGCGGGAGCCGGGGCGGCGTGTGCGAAGGTGGAAATGGCCAGCGCCAGGAGCGCGGGCGTCCAGAGACGGCGTGGTGAGCGCATGCAATTCCTCGACAGAGACAACCTGGAACGGGTGACAGCATGCCGCAGGCGGCCGTGCTGCTGCGCGGCCGCTGTGCAGAATCCAAACGTGGCTTGCAGATTGGATTTCACACGGCGGCTGCGGTGTTATACAGGCGTGCACAGATCAGATCGGCTGCGCAGCAGCATGTGCAGCCGATCGAGCAATGCCTAGAACTTGTACGTCGCTTCCAACTGGTAACGACGACCGAATACCTGATAGCCGCCATCGTCCTGATTGGCCAGGCGATTGGGCTTGTTGTCGGTGTAGGCGCGCAACGGCTCGTTGGTGAGATTGCTGGCCTGGAAGCGGAAGCCGAGCTGCTTGCTGTACTGCCAGTTCAGGCTCAGATCCACCGTGCCTTCGCTCTGCAAGCGCGCCAGCCGTGCGGCATTCCAGCCGTACACCACCGTGTAGGGGCTGTGGTACTTGTAGCCCACGCGCGCTTCGAAGGTGCCGCTGCTGTACCACAGGTCGAAGGTGCCGGTCTTGCGTGCCAGCCCGCTCAATGGCAGCGGGTTGTCTTCGGGCGAGAATTCCTTGAGGTTGGAATCCACCAGCGAATAGTTCGAGTAGACGCCGAAGTTTTCCATGTGCGGGATGAAGTAGAACGGCGTCTGGAAGGTGAGCTCCACGCCATTGATGTAGCCGCCACCGCCATTGAACGGCGCGCTGACCAGGTAATCCAGGCCGTTGATCACTTCGCGGTCGGTGCGGTAGCCGATGCTCGAATCCACTTCCTTGCGATACACGGCCAGGGCCGCGAGCGCTTCGGTATGGAAGTACCACTCGTACGAGACATCGACCTGAGTGGCCTTGAACGGGTCCAGCTGCGGGTTGCCGCCGCTGCCGGTGAGCTGGCCAACGGTCACGTTGGGGTCGTCCAGACGGCGGCCGGTGCGCAGTTCGTCCAGCGGCGGACGCGCGATGACCTTGGCCACCGCAAAGCGCAGGATGCGCTGGTCGTCGATCAGGAAATTGAGCGTGGCGCTGGGCAGTACGTCGGTGTATTCCTTGCTGCCGGTGCTGGGCTGGATGGTGCTGCCGACCGAATCGAACCCCTCGCTGGTGGTCTTGGTGTTGACCAGGCGCACACCGACATTACCGGTGACATCGGTGCCGAACAGCTGCGAGCTGAAGACCGCTTTGGCGAAGGCTTCGCGCACGTCTTCCTTGACGTTCCAATGGTCGAGCAGTTGTTCGTCGAGCGTGCTCGGGTCGAACCCGCCAAAGCCGATGCGTGCGATCTCGGCCAGGTTGCCGCCGGTCAGCGTGGGCACGTTCAAGTCGGGCATGGTGACCGGGTAGATCAGGTCCTGATACGCGGCGATCGGCTGATCGTAGCCGGACTGGTTGCTGAGGAAGCGGCGGTTCTGTTTTTCGCGACGCGCGGCGCGTGCGCCCAGTTCCAGCGACGTGAACGGGCCGGCATCCACGGCGCGGCTGGCGTTGAGTGCCAGCGCAGCGATCTTGTCGCGCAGTGCCTGCGGCTCGGTCTGCCCGGCGATGCCGTATTCGGGCGTGTCCGAGCTGGTGCTGATGGTGGGCGTGACGCTGCGGCGGAAATCGAACGAGATGGTGTCCGGGTTGCTGCCAAAACGCACCGCCTGCCAGGTGTTGTCGCGTTTGGCCTGCGAGAACGACAGGTCGCTGCCCAGGGTCCACACATCGCCGCTCCACTTGGCGTTCAAACCGCCGGCGGTGAGCGTCTTGACCTCGTTGTAATGGCTGACCACGTGGTCGACCTGCAGGTTCGAATTGGCCAGCGTGCCGGCCACCACATCGCCATCGACGATGGTGTAGGACGAGCCCGGTGTGGTGTATGGATTGGTGCTGCCGGAGAAGGTGCTGAACGCCAGCCCGTTGAACCAGTTCTGCAATTGGTCTTCGTCGATTTCGATGCGCGAATACAGGCCGTCGAACTTCAATTCGACATTGCCCGAGCGCCACTGCACGGTGCCCATCGCGCCGGTGCGGGTCTGGTCGATCAGCTTGAGCTGGTCGGCCGCCCCCCATGGGGTCGGGTCGACGGTGCCGTCGCCATCCACATCGCGCGAGGTGGTGGCATCGGTATAGCCCCAGCTGCCGATCGACGAGCTGGCGTTCTTCTGCTTCTGGTACGTGGCGCCGAACGCCACCGCCAGGTTGTCGTTGAGCTTGTGCACCCAGCTGGCGCCGAAGCGGCTGCCCCACGGGCTGTAGCCGTCCACATCCTTGGCGTGGTCATAGAACACCGGGCCGGCGGTGCCGACGAATCCTGGCCCGGTGTAGTCGAGCGGGCTGATGGTGGAGATGTCCACGTTGGCCGCAAGACCGCCGGCGACCAGATCCGCCGACTGGGTCTTGTAGACCTTGACGGTGGAGACGATCTCGGTCGGGAATACTTCCCAGCGCACGGCGCGGTTGGGCTCGGAGGAGGCGATTTCGCGCCCGTTGACGGTACCCATGGTCATGCGCGGGCCCAGGCCGCGCACGGTGGCCAGGCTCTCGTTGCCGCGGTCGCGGGTGCCGTTGACGCCAGGCAGCCGCACCAGCGCCTCGGCCACGGTGACGTTGGGCATCTGACCCATGTTGTCTGCGGAGATCACTTCCACGACGTGATCGGACATCTGCTTGGCCTGCACCGCCTGATTCAGGCTGGCGCGCTGGCCGATCACGGTGATGTTGTCCAGCGTCACCGGCGTTTGCCCGTTGCCAGCAGCAGGGCTCGCGTCGCCTGCGGGCGGAGTCGCCGGGACGCTGTCCTGCGCATGCGCGCCGAACGCGGTGGCCAGCACGCAGGCGATGGTGGTGCACAGGGTGGCGCGAACTGGCGTGCGGCGCAGGCGCCGACTGGCCGGGTGGCCGGGTGGCCGGGTGGCCGGTATGGTGAACAGGCATCGGTTGATCCCTCCCAGGACAAAGTGACCGAATACGGTGGTAGCTGCTGGTGCTGCCAGCCGCATGGAGCGGGGCTGGCGCGTCCGCGCGGGTGTGGCCAGTGGTGCGGTGCTGCGTGATCTAGTGTTGGTCGTTCGTGTGCGTGACGCCGACAGCGCGCTGCGTCGCGCTGGCGTCCCCCTGTCTTGCATGTGTCCGCTTCAGGGTAGAAGCGCGAGCCATTCCATTCCAATGAAGCATTTTGCGGCAGCTATCTCGGCTTGGAATGCTGCGCTGCGGCACTCGCGTCTGCTTGATCTTCTGGAAGTGAGGGCGGCGATGCGGCGCAGCGGCTGTGGCATTGCCTGGTACTTGGATGACTTGGGCCGACGGGATTTCCCCATGATGTTGCCGCTTGTGCGCGCGGCAGGAGCGACAGATTGGCCGATGCAATCAGGCCAGGTGCAGTGTGTCTGTCGTTGCGATCGCGGGCCAGCGCACGGCCACTCCCGACGACCAGATTCCATTCCCACCAAGCCGCTAACGCGCGCGCGCGGGCAGGCGTGGCAGCGCAGGGAATGCGCGCTGCACGCAGTCGCTGCGTTCGCATGTCAGGCAGCCGGGGCCGATCGGTACCGCATCGTCCACCGCGTTCAGATCCCAACCGCGCGCATACACCAGTTGATCGGCGTGGCGCAGGTCGCAGCCCATGGCCAGGGCAAACGTCTTGCGCGGGCGACCATAGCCGGGCGGGCCGCTGCTGACCTGGCGGGCCAGCCAGAAATAACGGCGGCCGTCGGGCATGCGCGCGATCTGGGTGAGGATGCGGTCGGGCTGGTTGAACGCCTCGTACACGATCCACAGCGGGCAGGCGCCGCCGACATGCGAGAAATGGAAATCGGTGGCCGAGTAACGCTTGGACACATTGCCGGCGCGGTCCACCCGCATGAAGAAGATCGGCAAACCGGCTGCCCCGCGTCGCTGCAAGGTGCTGAGCCGGTGACACACCGCTTCGAAGCCCACGTCGAAGCGGTCGGCCAACCATTCGATGTCGTAGCGCGAGGTCTGTGCGCTGTGCAGGAACGCGCTGTACGGCATCACCAGCGCGCCGGCGAAATAGTTCGACAGGCCAATCCGCGAGAGCGCGATGCGCTCGGCGTCCTCGAAACCGGCATCGGCAATGCGCGCGTCCAGCAGCGGCGCGCATTCCAGCAATGCAAGCTGCGCCGCCATCTGGAACGCCTGCTGGCCCGGCCGCAGGTGCGCCGGCAGCCACAGCACGCGCGCCTGCCCATCCAAGCTGCGCTTGTCGCGATGCAGCTCGGGGGCGTCCTGCACCAGCAGGCCGTGACGCTCGGCCAGCCGTTGGCGCAGCCGCAGCGGAAGATTTTCCGGGGTCAACCCAAGTTCGGCGTAAAGCGCTTCGGCGCGCTCGTCCAGTTCGGGCAGATAGTTGTGCGCGCGGTTGAAGTAGTCGCGCACCTGCTCGCCGGGCGAGAGCGATGGCATCGCGGCGTGCTCGACCCCGATCTGCAGTTCCAGCGCAGCGTTGCGCTCGAGCAGATGTTGATGGGCGCGGTGCAGATCCAGCAGCGCCTGGGCCACCTGCGGCAGATTGCCGGTCAGCGCGCGCAGCTCGGCCGGCAACAGCGTATGGCCCAGGCTGCGTAGCGATTCGTCCAGCGGCTCGACCAGCGCGGCCGGGTCGTCCAGGTCCAGCAGGCCGTCCAGGTCGCCCAGCGCGGTCTTGAGCCGCTGCTGGATGGCGAGTGTGAGCGGACGCTGATTGCGTTCGATCTGATTGAGATAGCTTGGCGACAGTTCGAGCCGGCGCGCCAGTTCGGCCTGGGTCAGGCCATGGCGCTGGCGCAGCCGCTGCAGGCGCAGCCCGAGCTGGTGGCGGAGGTGAGCGTGCGACTGAGGCATTCGCAAGATTCGCAAGATTATGTCGTCAGCTTAGCGCGATTAAGCAATCGCGGGCTGGGAATGGAAGGTATCGATGCAAACAATGCGAAGAGATGGCCGCAACGGCCCGATGTCCTTCTTCACTAGCGAGCCCTGCAATGAGCGAATCCGTCCCCCGCGTTTCCCTGTTGATCGATGGCGAGTTGGTAGTGTCCGCCAGCACGCAGTGGCAGGATGTGGTCAACCCGGCCGACCAATCGGTATTGGCCCAGGTGCCGTTCGCCACCACCGCCGAAGTGGATGCCGCAGTGGCAGCGGCCAGCCGCGCCTTCGCGACCTGGCGCAAGACGCCGGTGGGCGCCCGGGCGCGTATTTTTCTCAAATACCAGCAGCTGATCCGGGAAAACATGCCTGAACTGGCCGCGCTGCTCAGCGCCGAGCAGGGCAAGACCCTGGCCGATGCCGAAGGCGATGTGTTCCGTGGTCTGGAAGTGGTGGAGCACGCCGCGGCGATCGGCAATCTGCAACTCGGTGAGCTGGCCAACAACGTCGCCAATGGCGTGGACACCTATAGCCTGCTGCAGCCGCTGGGCGTGTGCGCGGGCATCACCCCGTTCAACTTCCCGGCGATGATTCCGCTGTGGATGTTCCCGATGGCGATCGCCACCGGCAACACCTTCGTGCTCAAACCCTCCGAGCAGGACCCGATGGTGACCATGCGCTTGGTCGAACTTGCCCTGGAAGCCGGCATTCCCAAGGGCGTGCTCAACGTCGTGCATGGCGGCGAGGAAGTGGTCAATGCGCTTTGCGATCACCCCGACATCAAGGCGTTGTCGTTTGTCGGTTCCACCAAGGTGGGCACGCACGTTTATCGACGTGCCTCGCTCGCCGGCAAACGCGTGCAATGCATGATGGGCGCCAAAAATCACGCCGTGGTATTGCCCGACGCCAATCGCGAGCAGACCCTCAATGCGATGGTCGGTGCCGCGTTCGGTGCCGCCGGGCAGCGCTGCATGGCCGCCTCCACGCTGGTATTGGTTGGTGAATCGCGCGCGTGGATTCCGGAGTTGGTAGCCAAGGCCAGGAGCCTGAAAATCGGTGCCGGCAACGCCCCGGGCACCGAGGTCGGTCCGCTGATTTCCTGCGCCGCGCGCGAGCGGGTAGAAGGCTTGATCGCCTCCGGTGTGGAGCAGGGCGCCACCTTGGAACTGGATGGTCGCGCACCACAGGTGCCGGGTTTCGAGCAGGGCAATTTTGTCGGCCCGACCATCTTTTCCGGCGTCAAACCCGGCATGCGGATCTACGACGAAGAGATCTTCGGGCCGGTGCTGGTGATCCTGGAAGCCGCCACGCTGGACGAGGCCATCGCCTTGGTCAACGCCAACCCCAACGGCAACGGTACGGCGCTGTTCACCCAATCCGGTGCGGCTGCGCGGCGTTTCCAGGAAGACATCGATGTGGGTCAGGTCGGCATCAACGTGCCGATTCCGGTGCCGGTGCCGCTGTTCTCCTTTACCGGCTCGCGCGCTTCCAAGCTTGGCGACCTGGGTCCGTACGGCAAGCAGGTGGTGATGTTCTACACCCAGACCAAGACCGTGACCGCGCGCTGGTTCGACGATCAGACGCTGGGCCATGGCGTCAACACCACCATCTCCCTCAAGTGACCCGATCGCCATGAATGCAGCCATCCAGCTCCACCCCAACACAGCCGACTTGAACGACGAGCAGGAAGCCTTCCGCGCCGCCGCCCGCGACTTCGCCGACAAGCAACTCGCCCCGCATGCAGCGCAGTGGGACGCAGAAGGTCACTTCCCGCGCGAGGCCATCGCCAAGGCCGCCGAGCTCGGCTTTTGCGGGCTTTACACCGATGAAGGCGTTGGCGGCCTGGGCATGCGTCGGCTCGATGCGGCAGTGGTGTTCGAAGAACTCGCCACGGTGGATCCGTCCACCTCCGCCTTCATCAGCATCCACAATATGGCCACCTGGTTGATCGCCAGCTATGGCACCGACGCGGTACGCGCGCAGTGGGGGGAGGCGATGACCAGCGGCGCCAGGCTGGGCTCGTACTGTCTGACCGAACCGGGCAGTGGCTCGGATGCGGCATCGCTGAAATCGCGCGCGCAGCGCGACGGCGACAGCTATGTGCTCAACGGCAGCAAGGCCTTCATCTCCGGCGCCGGCGCAACCGACGTGCTGGTGGTGATGGCGCGCACCGGCGAAGACGGTGCACGTGGCATCAGCGCCTTCGTGGTGCCGGCCGATGCACCTGGCATCAGCTACGGTCGCAAGGAAGAGAAGATGGGCTGGAACAGCCAGCCTACGCGCGGTGTGAGCTTCGAAAACGTGCGTATTCCGGCCGAGAACCTGCTGGGCAAGGAAGGCGAAGGCTTCAAGATGGCGATGAAGGCGCTGGATGGTGGCCGCATCAATATCGCCGCGTGTTCGTTGGGCGCCGCGCAAGGCGCGCTGGATGCTGCGCGTCGCTACATGGGCGAGCGTCGCCAGTTCGGCAAGAAACTGGCCGATTTCCAGGCGCTGCAGTTCAAGTTGGCCGACATGGCCACGCAGCTGGTGGCCGCGCGGCAGATGGTGCACACCGCCGCGCGCAAGCTCGATGCCGGTAGCCACGATGCCACCGTCTGGTGTGCGATGGCCAAGCGCTTCGCCACCGATGCCGGTTTTGCCATCTGCGACGATGCCTTGCAGATCCATGGCGGCTACGGCTATATCCGCGAATACCCGATCGAGCGCTTGCTGCGCGACAGCCGCGTGCACCGCATTCTGGAAGGCACCAACGAGGTGATGCGCATGATCGTGGCGCGTCACCTGCTCAATGGCGAGGAGGAATTGCGATGAGCGATTGGGAAGGCCGTCTCCACACCGGTCTGCAGGTCGAGCGCGGTGGGCACGTCGCCATCGTGACCTTGAGCAATCCGCCGGCCAACACCTGGACCGTGCACAGCCTGGCGGCCCTGCGCGAGCTGGTGCGCGCGCTGGATGCAGATCGCAGCATCTACGCGCTGGTGATCACCGGCGAAGGCGAGAAGTTCTTCAGCGCCGGTGCCGACCTCAAGCAGTTCGCCGATGGCGACAAGGCCAATGCACGTGAGGCTGCGCGCCGGTTCGGCGAAGCGTTCGAAGCCTTGAGCGCATTTCGTGGCGTGTCGATTGCCGCAATCAACGGCTATGCGATGGGGGGCGGGCTGGAATGCGCATTGGCGTGCGATCTGCGCATTGCCGAGCAGCACGCACAGCTCGCGTTGCCTGAAGCCAGCGTTGGCCTGCTGCCGTGTGCCGGCGGCACCCAGAATCTGCCGCGCCTGGTCGGCGAGGGCTGGGCCAAGCGCATGATCCTGTTGGGCGAGCGTATCGATGCCGCTACCGCGCAGCGCATCGGTTTGGTGGAAGAGGTGGTGGGCAAGGGCGAGTCGCGCGCGCTGGCGGTTGCCTGGGCGCAGCGTGCCGGTAAACAGAGCCCGGTCAGTGTGGCGGCATGCAAGCAGCTGGTGCAGTCCACGCGCCATGGCACCCACGCAGCGGCATTGATTGCCGAGCGCGAAGCCTTCGTGGATCTGTTCGAGCATGCCGATCAGGCCGAAGGCGTGGCTGCATTTCTGGACAAGCGCGCGCCGCAGTGGAGCAACCGCTGATGGCGCAGGTCAGCGCAACCGACGAGGCACCGGTGCTGTTCGAGCAGCGTGCATGCGCCGATGGGCACCGGATCGGCATCGCTACCTTGAATTCGCCCAAGACGCTCAATGGCCTGTCGTTACAGATGACGCGGCTGCTGGATGTGCAGTTGCGTGTGTGGGCTGAGGATGCCCAGATCGCCTGCGTGGTGTTGCGTGGCGCCGGCGACAAAGCGTTCTGTGCTGGTGGCGATCTGCATGGCCTGTACCAGAGCATGCGTGCGCATCGCGCTGCAGTGCCCGACACTGCAGCGCGATGCGCAGCGCCGCAGGCCAACGCGCATGCGGCCGCATTCTTCGAGGAGGAATACCGGCTCGACTACCGCATCCATACCTATCCCAAGCCGCTGCTGTGCTGGGGCCACGGCATCGTGATGGGCGGTGGCATCGGTTTGATGTCCGGCGCCAGCCATCGCGTGGTCACCGAACGCTCGCGCCTTGCCATGCCGGAGATCAGCGTGGGGCTGTTTCCCGATGTGGGTGGCAGCTGGCTGTTGCGCCGCGTGCCCCAGGGGGCCGGCCTGTTTCTGGCGCTGACTGGCGCGCCGCTGGATGCCAGCGATGCCATTTACGCGGGGCTGGCAGATGTGCGCCTGGAGCATGCGCAGTACTCAGCAGTGCTGGATGCGCTAAGCGCGCACGCATGGACAGGCAATGCCGACAACGACCGTACTCAGCTCGGCGCATTCCTGCATGGCATCGCGCAACCCACCGAGCCGGGCCCGCTGCAACTCCACGCACAGTTGATCGAACGCCTGGTATCCGGCGAGTCACTGGAGCACATCGTCGCTGCAATCATGGCGCTGCAAAGCGAAGACAGCTGGCTGCAGGCTGCACGTGCCACCTTGGCCGCGGGTGCTCCGGGCTCGGCACGCCTGGCCTGGGAGCTGTATCGCCATCCGGGCACCACGACGCTGGCCGATACCTTTCGGACCGAATACGTGGTCGCATTGCATGTGGCGGCGCACGGCGATTTTGCAGAAGGCATCCGCGCGCTGTTGATCGATAAGGATCGTCAACCGTGTTGGCAGCCTGGATCGCTGGAAGAAGCCGATGCGCAGTGGGCCGCAGACTTCTTTGTCGCGCCCTGGTCGGCCGCGGACCACCCGCTTGCCGATCTGGCGGCAGGCCAGCTCGGTGTGCGTTGAGTGGCTGGCAACTTTGCGAGGGACATTCGGCTCACGCCCGATTGCATCGCAGTTGCCATGTAGCACCTGTGTCGTCGCAGCTGAAGACTGGCGGTGGCTGCGTGCGCACCAGCAATCCGGGATGACCCCGGCTATTTATTGAAGATGGCCCTACTTTGGAAACCGACACCATGAGCAAGATCGCGTTTATCGGCCTGGGCAATATGGGCGGGCCAATGGCTGCCAATCTGATCAAGGCCGGGCATCAGCTGCGGGTGTTCGATCTCGCACCGGCTGCCCTGGATGCTGCCTCAGCGGCTGGCGCGCATGCTGCCAGCTCCGCGCAGGACACGCTGGTCGGTGCCGAGGTCGTGATCTCGATGCTGCCCGCGAGCCGCCACGTCGAAGGTCTGTACCTGGGCGAATCCGGCATCCTGGCGCAGATCGCGGATGGTGCCCTGGTCATCGACTGCAGCACCATCGCACCGTTATCCGCACGCAAGGTGGCCGACGCGGCCAAGGCGCGTGGCCTGACGATGCTGGACGCCCCGGTCTCCGGTGGCACGGCCGGTGCTGCAGCCGGCACGCTGACCTTCATCGTCGGCGGCGCTGCCGATGCGCTGGAGCGCGCCCGCCCGGTGCTGCAGGCCATGGGCAAGAACATCTTCCATGTCGGCGACAATGGGGCAGGGCAGGTCGCCAAGCTGTGCAACAACATGGCCTTGGGCGTGATCATGGCGGCCACCGGCGAAGCGCTGGCGCTTGGCGTCGCGCAAGGCCTGGACCCTGCGGTGCTATCGCAGATGATGGCGGTCAGCACCGGGCGCAGCTGGGCTACCGAGGTGTGCAACCCGTGGCCCGGCGTGCTGCCCAATGCGCCGGCTTCGCGTGGGTATAGCGGCGGCTTCGGCAACGATCTGATGCTCAAGGATCTGGGTTTGGTTGCCGAGTCGGCGGTGCAGGCCGGCGTGTCGATTCCGCTCGGTGAGCTGGCGCGCAACCTGTATGCAATCAACAGCCAGGCAGGCAACGGGGCGCTGGATTTTTCCAGCGTGGTCAAGCTGTTCGCCAAGGTCTGACGAGCCACCTGGCTCGCGCCGCGGATTGTTGGAAGGGCGGTGCGGACCAGACATGCTTCCAGAGCGTGACTGCAGTTCTCGCGCCCCGCATTGGCGCAACCACTGCGCTTTGCAGCCCGCCGCACGGTTTGCGTGATGTGATGTCATTACGCACAGGTGTAATAGTCTCCGCCATCGCGTGCGCCTAAGGTGCGCGCATTGCAGCAGGCCACGACATCCATGGGACACGACCACAACCACGCACCCAGCGAAATCCGTCACGAAGCCCCCTTGTGGTGGGCACTGGGGCTGACCGCCACCTTTCTGCTGGCAGAGATCATCGGCGCATTCGTGACCAACAGCCTGGCGCTGCTGTCCGACGCTGCGCATATGGCCACCGACACCGTCGGCCTGATGATCGCGCTGGTCGCGGTGCGCCTGAGTCGTCGTCCGGCCGACGTGCGTCGCACCTATGGCTATGTGCGGCTCGAGGCGCTGGGCGCATTGGCCAATGGCGCGCTGCTGTTCGCAGTGGGCGGCTACATCCTGTGGGAGGCCGCGCAACGCTTTCGTGCCCCGCAGGACATTGCGTACAGCGGCATGCTGCTGATCGCCGGCTTCGGCTTGGTGATCAATCTGGTCGCGATGAAGCTGCTGCATGCCGGCAGCGGCGAAAGTCTCAACGTCAAGGGCGCCTATCTGGAAGTCTGGAGCGACATGCTCGGCTCGGTGGCAGTAATCATCGGTGCCCTGCTGATCCGCTGGACCGGCTGGCAGTGGATCGACCCGGTGCTGGCCGTGCTGATCGGCCTGTGGGTCTTGCCGCGCACCTGGGTGCTGCTGCGCGAGGCGATCAACGTGTTGCTCGAAGGCGTGCCCAAGGGGATCGACCTGGCGCAGGTGCAGCAGGCGCTGACCGGCCACGCTGGCGTCGAAGACGTGCACGACCTGCATGTCTGGGCGCTGGCCTCCAGCACGCCGGCGCTCACCGCGCACATCGTGGTCAACGAGGCCACCGACCGCGACCGTCTGCGTGACGCGCTCGGCGCCCTGCTGCATGAGCGCTTCGATATCGCGCACGTCACCTTGCAGGTGGAGAGCGACGACTGCGGCACTGAACCTTGCGGCACGCCCAAACCGGCGGCAGGCACGGGCCATGACGCGCATCATGGGCACGCTCATGCGCATGGGCACACGCATGGCGTGCATTCCCACTGATCGCCATTGGCGCACGGGCGAGCATTCCGACCCGGTAGCGATGCGCCTTCGCCACTGGCCGCGGCGCGATGCCGTCCATCGGTGCACCGTGGGCTTGCTGTCGCGGGCCATCCAGGCCGTATGATCCGGACGGGAATGGCTGACGGGCGACGTGGCATGGCAGTACAGGTCGAGCAGGTCAACGAGCAGATCGCCGCGCTGACCGCGCAGGCCAGTGCGGCTGCGTCGGCCGGGCAATGGCAGCAAGCCGAACAGCTGTGGGCGCAGGTGCACCAGTTGGCCCCCGCGCATCCGCACGCCTTGTACAGCCTGGGCGTCCATGCCTATCAGCGGGGCGATGCGGTCGCAGCGTTGGAGCATCTGACGGCAGCGCGATCAGGCAATCCAGGCGACCCGATGATCGTACTGACCATTGCCGTGGTGAAGCAGGCGCAAGGCGATATCGATGGCCAATGGCAAGCCATCACCGCAGCGCTGGCGCTGGATGCGTATTTTCTCCCCGGCTTACTGGCCAAAGCCGCATTCCTGGAGGCGCGCGGGCGGCCGCACGCGGCAGCCGGGGTCTATCGCGATGCGCTCGCCGTCGCGCCGCCGGAGCCGCAATGGCCGGCGGCGCTGCGCCGCAAGCTGCTGCACGCGCAACAGGCGGTCGAGCAGGACACGCTGGAATTGGAAGCCCGGTTGCGGGCCGCACTGGAAATTCCGCGCATGTCCATGGACGCGGCACTGCACGGCCGCTGGGACGAAGCTGCGGCGATCGCGTGCGGGCGCACCAGGCCATTTCATTCCCAGTCCAATCGCCTGCATATTCCGCGCTTGCCGGCGTTGCCATTCCATGCGGAAGCCGCATTCCCGTGGATCGACGAGCTGCAGCGTCATACCGATGCGATCACGCACGAACTGCGCGCCGTGATGGATGAGGACACGCGTGGATTTGCTCCTTACATCGCCTACGCGCCCGACCAGCCGGTCAATCAATGGAAAGACCTCAACCATTCGCCGGCATGGAGTTCCTATCCGCTCTGGGCACACGGCCAGCCAGTGGAAGCGCATCTGCAACGATGCCCGGCGACGGCAGCCGCATTATCGCTGGTCGATGCGGCGCAGATCGATGGCGTCTGTCCGAATGCGATGTTCTCCGTGCTGGCGCCGCACACCACCATTCCTCCGCATCACGGCGAAACCAACGCCCGGCTGGTGGCGCATCTGCCGCTGATCGTGCCGGAGCACTGCAGCTTTCGGGTAGGGTACGACTGGCGCCGCTGGGAAGCCGGAAAAGTGCTTGTGTTCGACGATTCGATCGAACACGAGGCGCGTAACGACAGTGTGCAGGTCCGGGTGGTACTGATTTTCGACGTCTGGAATCCGTTGCTCAGTCAGCAGGAGCGGGCAATGGTCAATGCCATGGAGGCCGCCATCGCAGCGCACCGGCACGGATGAGCGCTTGCTTGCGGGTAGATCAGTCCGGGAGCGGGATGCCGGCCTTGCCAAGAGCGATGCGTAGCGGAGCAAGTTGCGTCGCATACGATCTCCAGCGTCCCGAGGCCTCGGCGTGCAGGGGGCGGCGGACTTGCCAGTAGCTTGCGGTCCGCACCGCACGTTCCGCCAGGTGGAAGTCCAGGCACGCAGGCTCCCAGGGCAGTTGCAGGAAATCCAGCAAGGCGCGCAAGGTCCGCTCGGGCGCGGCCACGAAGGCATCGTAGTCGAAGGTATGGATGCTGTCCGGGTACAGCGACATCCAATGGTTCATCAAGTGGTGGTACGCGCCGTAAAAATGCCCGATATCTTCCAGTTTGCCCGCGTATCCGAACCCGTGCGGATTGAGCTGTTGCATGAAGATCGATAGCCCATTGTCCAATGGATGCCGGCGCGTATGCACGATCCTTGCCGATGGGAACAGGCGTTTGATCAAGCCGATCAGCTGGAAATTGTCCGGGCGCTTGTCGGTGATGTAGCGCAGCTGCGCCTGGTCCGGAATAACTGCGTCGATGTGCCGCCGATAGCTCACGGCGAGCTGCGCGATCATCTGTGGCGAGAGCGTGCGTACGGTTTGCGGAAACGGAGATAGCCTTTGCGCGACCAATCGGGGGAGCGCATCCATCTCGCCACCCGCAGCAACCTGTGAGTGGCGGGACAATGCATGCTCGATCACCGTCGACCCGGAGCGGAACATTCCACAGATAAATAGCGCAGACGTTGCATCGTGCCTATCTGCATGCGGCGGCCGCGCAGATTCCACAGCCGCGCTGTCGAATGTGGCCATCAATGCGTCGAAATGCCGCTGCGTGCGTTGCGGGTCGTATGTGGTTACGTGCGCATAGGCGTGCCGGTTGGCAGCGGTAGCCGTATCGAATGCATGCCGATGCTGGCCAAGACGGTCGTAGGCATGGGCCAGTGCATGCAGCACGGTCGCCATAAGCTGCCGATCCAGTCCTTGCACAGAGACGGCCTGCGTCAGGCCAATCATGCGCAGGTCGTCGACAGCGATGGGTGGGTCCAGATGCAGCATCCTTGCAGCAGCCTGCAATTGCAGTGCCTGCGTCGCTGGATCGGCCGGGGCAACGGCAAGAAGCTGAGAATAGGCGGCGATGGCATGACCGCGCGCGCCCAGCTCCTCGTGCAGATTGCCCAAATTAAGCAACGCGGGGGGATAGGCTGGCCGGCAATGTAGCGCCAGTTCGAGTTCCTGCAACGCCGCGGCGGCGTCACCGAGATGCTCGCTGAGCAGTACTGCGCGATTGAGATGGACCTGCTCCGGCGCTGCCGCTCCGCATGCCAGCGCCTGTGCATACGCCTGCAATGCCGCAGGGATGTCGCCGGTGCGGCGGAACAGGTACCCCAGGTTGTACCAGGCATCGGCGGCGTGTGGACGCTCCCGCACAATAGTTTGATACGCAGCAATCGCCTGTTGCAGGTGACCTTGCTGCAGGAGTTGCGCTGCCCGCTGATCAGAGGTGTTCAATGCGCGGTTCCGGCTGACGATGCAGCAATTTGGACGAGTGCAGCTTAGGTGGCGTGCGCGCGCCGTTCAATCGGCACCGGCCAGGAACCACTAGCGGCGCCCACCGTCGTCCACTTGCCTTGTATGCTCGGCTGCAGGCGATGACCGAAGACCAACAGATGTCCAGACCGATGCGATGGGTGCCGATCATGCTGAGCTGCGCAGGCAGCGTGTCGGCGCAGGAGCCTGCGACGCATCCATGCGCTTCGGTGATCGACCCACTGCCGCGGCTTGCCTGCTATGACGCCAGCTATCCGCCGTCGGCGGCCGTGCGGGCGGCAGAAGCCGACAGAGGCATGCGCGAATTCGGGCATAACGCAGCCCAGGCGCCGGCAGCATCCACCACGCAGTCCGCCCCGGCCCAGGTGAGCGCGACCGTGCTTGCCGTGGCATATCAAGCCGATGGCACCCGCCTGGTGTCGTTGGATACGCAGCAGCGCTGGACGTTGACAGAAGCGAGCAGTCGCGGTCATCTGGCCGAGGGCGAACGTGTAGTGATTCGCAAGGCGGCCATGGGCAGCTACATGCTGGTGACGCCTGCGGGCGTGGCGCTGCGCGCGCGTCGCGTCGACTGAGCGGCCGATGCAATGCATGGAGAGGAGAGTGGATTGACCGAGTTACAGCTGCGCAGCATCTTGCGGGAAGGGTATCAGCGGTTGCGCCAGGGCCGTTATAGCGAGGCGATCCATCTGGCAGAACGCGCCTGTCTGCAATACCCGGACCAGGCGCATTTGCTCGAACTGGCCAGCGAAGCCTACCTGGCACATGGCGATCCGCACACTGCAGGCGAGCGGATCGCAAGGGCAGCGGCGGTTGCGTCGGCACCGCTTGCTCTGTTGATCAAGTACGCCAGCCTGCTGGTACAGCTGCGACGCCGCCATGACGCGTTGTCGGTCGCCCGACAAGCGCATGCCCTGGCCGCAACCGATGGCACAGCGTTATGGCGGATTGGTGCGTTATACAGTGCCTGCCACGATGTCTCCGCTGCCCGCGATACCTATCAGCAGGCGCTTGCGCTGTTGGGAGAGCCGCCGCCGCTGTTGTACGACCTGGCCACGATGCAATTTTTTGTCGGTGAGTTCGATGCCGCAGAAACCACCCTGCAGCGGTTGCTGCAATCAGCGCCAGGAGCGGGCGATGCGCTGTATCTGCGCGCCACCGTGCGCAGGCAGACCGCGCAGCGCAATCATCTGGACGATTTGCGGCAACGGCTGCAACACACAGCGCTCGCCGAGCCCTCTGCCAGGGCGGCGGCACTGTATGCGCTGGCCAAGGAACAGGAAGATCTGGGGCTGCATGCAGACGCGTTCCAGACTCTTACCGCGGCTGCGACAAGCAAGCGCCAGACCTTGCAATACGATGTCGCTGCCGAATGCGCGCAGATCGCGGCCGTGCGCCAGAGCTACGACGAGACCGCGCTACGCGCGCTGCAACCCGGTCATGCCGGTGAAGGCCTCATTTTCATCGTCGGCTTGCCACGGTCGGGGACGACCTTGCTGGAGCGTCTGCTCATCCAGCGCGGTGGTGCGCGCTCGGCCGGAGAGTTAATGGATTTCGGCATGGTTCTGGGCGAGGCGACCGCCCGCGCCCTGTCGGCCCACCCAGGCCTGACGACAGTGCAGGCATCGCTGAAGATCGATTTCGCTGCGCTCGGCCAGGAGTATCTGCGTGGCGCCCGCGAGGTCGTTCATGGCCATCCGGTGGTGATCGACAAGATGCCGATCAACTATCTCTACTGTGGGCTGATCGCGACCGCGCTGCCGAAGGCGCACATCATCCATCTTGCACGCGATCCGCTCGATACCTGTTACGCGATGTACAAGACCCTGTTCTACAACGCCTATCCGTTTTCGTACGCCTTGGACGAGATCGGCGAGTACTATCTTGCCTACCGGCGAATCATGCAGCACTGGCATGCAGTGCTGCCGGGCAGGATTCTGGATGTGCACTACGAAACGTTGGTCAGCGATACCGAACAACAGATCGCGCGTGTGCTGGCCCATTGCGGGCTGGACCCAACCGACATAGCGCCCGAGCTAAGCACGGTGGCGTTCGTCACGGCGAGCGCGGCGCAAGTGCGCGGGGAGGTGCACCAACGTTCGGTACGCAGCTCCCGCCGGCACCTGGCAGGACTTGCGCCGCTGGTGCAGCAGCTTCAGGCCGCAGGGGTGTCGCTCCCGGAGTTGAACGAGCTGGACGCCGGTATCGGTCGATGACGCTTCAGCGGACAGGCGCGCCACAAGCGGCCCCATCAGATGCGATCGTAAACGCATTTGGTGTGTGATAGCTGCACTGCTTTGGGGCTTTAATGCACCAATCAGGAGCGATGCTGAACATGGGTTTAATTATCTTCGACATCGTCTTAACATCGGGTAGGCAGCGTTTTTTCGGGCGCCTTTTCGCCTGTCGCGAGCCACTGTGAGCAGCGCATAGCGATGCGTTGCCTACGCCGCCGCAGCCGTGATGCATCTGCATCCATGCAGATGCACTGCCTTGTGCTGCGCTTATCCGTTCGGATCGTCGGAGAGAGAGATGAGATTGAAGACCACCAAACTGCGCGATGCCATCAAGACGTCGCTCACCGCTGGCGCAGCTGCGCTGGCATTGACTGGCACCGTGATGGCGCAGGAACAGCCCGCCCCGGAACTGAAAAGCCTGGACGCCATCAGTGTCACCGGCACGCGTATCAAGAGTCAGACGATGACTGCCTCCAGTCCGGTCGCAGAAATCAACAAGGAAGAATTCCAGTACACCGGCTCGACCAAGGTCGAAGATCTGATCAATCAGTATCCGCAACTTGCTGCCTCGTTCGACAACTTTGCCAATAACGGTTCCCAGGGTTATGCAACGGTCGACCTGCGCGGGCTGGGCGCGCAGCGCACGCTGACCCTTGTCAACGGCCGACGCATTCCCAAGGGGATCGGCGAAAGTCCGGATATCAGCATCATTCCTGCAGCGTTGGTGCGCCGTGTGGACATCCTCACCGGCGGCGCCTCTGCGGTGTACGGTTCCGACGCGGTTGCCGGCGTGGTCAATTTCGTGCTGGATGACGAATTTGAAGGCGTGAGCGTGGACATGGGCTACAACGCCTATCAGCACGATAACGGCAACAAGTTGATGCGTGGGCTGATGGACGAGGCCGGCTACGATTACCCTACCGGTAATTCGGGCTTGGACGGCATCTCCCGCAACGTCGACCTCGCGATCGGGGGCAGCTTCGGCGAATCCGGTCATGCAACTGCCTGGGCCACCTGGCGCGAGAACGATCCGTTGTTGCAAGGGCAGCGCGACTACTCTGCATGCGCATTGAGCAATCGCGGCACTGCCTGCGGTGGCTCTGCCACGGCTGATCCTGCAAATTTTTATGTGGTGGCGCCATCGGCCGGCGCGTTCTACGTGCAGCCTTCTGCCAGTGGAACCTGGTCTCAGGTCGCTTCACCGAACCTCTACAACTTTGCACCGCTGAATTATTACCAGCGGCCGGACACGCGTTATACCGCCGGTACCAACATCAAGTATGAGGTCAACGACCACTTCAAGCCTTACCTTGAAACATTGTTCGTCAACCGCAAGAGTTCGACCCAGATCGCGCCCTCCGGTGCATTTTTCACCGACCTCAACGTCAACTGCGCAACCTCGGTGATCGGCAGCTTGTGTAACGACGTCGGCATCACCGACGACGAGTTCACCGTGTATGTGGCCAAGCGCAACGTCGAAGGCGGCCCACGCATCACCGAGTCGGATACCAATAGTTTCAGCATCACGACCGGCGCACAGGGCGATATCAACGACAACTGGTCGTACGACGCCTCGTTCACCTACAACCGCAGTACCACGGTAATCCCCCCGCCCATTAGGGAAGGTCTGAACAA
>NZ_JAGHWU010000091.1:0-3191 GCF_017746145.1 Xanthomonas sp. D-99
TACTCAGGGCGGGGGGACGTCGATGCGATTCCGACTCTTCCTCACCATCTTGCTGCTCACCACGTTCAGTGCGGGTGCCCAAGCCCAGGTGGTCACCCTCAACAAGGGTGGCTACACCTTGAACTACGACTGCACAAACCGCACCGCGTTGCGCTACGAATACGTGCTGCAGGCCGATACCGGCTCGGCGGCGCGTCCGTCCAGCTTCAACTTAGATACCGAACTTCCCAGCGGCTGCGCCGGCCAGATATCCAGTGCGTCCTATGCCAGCGTGCGTTCGGGCTATGACCGCGGGCACTTGGTGACCTCGAACCACATGGATTACAACGCGACCTACATCCGTCGCGCCAACCTGATGTCGAACATTGTTCCGCAGGTGGCCAGCTTCAACCAAGGCATCTGGGTGCGGGCGGAGGAAGTCGCCGAGTGTTACCGCGATATCGCAAGCGTCCAGGTCTACGGCGGCGTCATCTACAGCGACACCACGAACGATTACTTCCTAACAAGCCATGGCATCCGGACGCCAGACTTCTTCTGGAAGACCATCATTACTGCCAATCCGAGTGGAGGGTCTCGGGCCATCAGCTGGCTGATTCCGAACAGTGCCACGCTCGGGTCGCTGGACAGCTACATCGTCAGCATCAACGAGCTAGAAGACACATTTGGCGCCAGCACGATTGGCATCTCCGCACCGGCCAACGTCAAAGCGATGCTGCCAGCCACCACCTGGCCCCAGCCCAGTAGCTGTGACTTGAGCTGATCATTTCAAAGCAATTGACGAGAAGCTTCCAATGCGGGGCTTCTCTACCACGCACCCTTTACCTATCTAACTTTCCGCATCTGCAGCGAGGTAACTAGCCCCCTACGGCTTCAATATCGCCAACGCATTGTCAGCAACAAAAGAAGACCATCCGGAATGATCTGGCAAATCTATATCTGCGCTAACTTCTATTTTGTTTACGGCTCGATTAAATAGAGCCACACAGTTACCAGGATAATTATTCCTTGAAGGATATAAAATTCCGTCAAACCGCGGATTTCCGAATGAATCCAGGTCTTGGTAAACACGCGTCGAGATGGAGTGGGTGTGGCGATAATTCCTCGATGAGATTTGCCCAAGATTCAACCCAAAAACCCTCGCTATTGTGTCCGGAGCATTCAGATTGGCTAGACGAATCCCACTTAATACCCCCCACTGCTCGCACCAAGCGAGAATTAACCTCCGTCAAACTCACCGATCTTCCCGCGCGACGATGCCACTTGTGCTTATGAAACATAGACTCCATAAGTGCCGTGTTTATATCAAAAGCCAAATAGAGCACACCATAGACCTTATTCGGATCATCATATCGATTCAATGCCGCATTACCGAAATAAAGCGGTTGCCCGCGATAATCCACCCTACTTATATGCTGAAGAAGAGTTCCACTATTTAAAATTAAATCCGGAATTATCGACACCCCACCCCTCCTTGGCAATAATTTAATTATTGAAATCCAAGCTCATTAAGGACGACATCGACGATGCTCTCAATATTTCCAGGCATGACTTTTTGAACCGGCGAACTTCCGTCAAGTGCATCTAATGGACTTGAAAGAATATTATAAACCGTCCACGAATCCAGCTCTGGAAATCTTTTAAAAATAGTCTGTGTCAAAGCGAGAGGCGCCTCATTGAGTTGCCAATCTGGAATCCGCTGTTTTCTTGCCCCAGCACTGATAGCAAGCAAGCGACGCGAAGTAATGTCTCTATAAATTTGCTGACGCGACTTTAAAGAAAGCTTTGCAAATCTTTCAGGGGACAAGTTATGAGGGCTTTCGAATTCTTCAAGGAGCGCAATACGCCCCCTTTGGATATCAGTTCTTCCAGGTTCCCAACGCTTCTCCGCAACCAGGGCACGCGCCTTACTCTGGAGAATAGCCCCGACGTCCTCCTTCGCAGGAGCCTGCTCAAGCTTTTCGTTAAGAAACCTATCCAGCTCCCCTAAGAAGCCTTCTGGATCGCGAACGTCTGCTACTCCTTCAAACCTCCCGACATCAGCAATAGAGGCATGCCACGCTTTTTTTGGAGTCGTGTTCTGAGTTACGAGTGCCATTATTTTGCGCATGATAGCTTCTCCGCCTGCCTGTAAGACACTCTAGTCCACCTTCTCCCCTATATCAACCTTGTAAACTTTGTAACACACTGAGCGTCTGCGTAGCGCTTTAGACAGGCAGCCTTTAAGACTGCGTGCGGGGCAGGGAAATGGCCGGAGGCAATCTATCTTCAAGGTCGCGGCTTCGCTGCGCAGACCGTTCCTGCGCAACGTGCCGCGTCAGCTCCCCCAACGCCGTATCCATCGCCTCGCTGAAAGGGTCTCGAGCATCGTTGTTGGCCCAAGGCTCCTGCAGCGCTTCTTCCAGGGTAGCGGTCCACACCTCACCAACCTTATGAGCAATATTCGCTTCGTTTGTATCGTTCGCTTTGTTTGCTCCATCCGCAACAGTCACAGCCGTCAGCACATCGCCTGGCACGGTCAATACATGACCAACCAAGCGACCACCGACCAGCACCCAGTCGTGCTGGACGGTCAAACACTCTTTCACCGTGGTGAGGGCGAGCACCCTGCCCGCCTTCCTTGTCATACGGGCGACCTGATCCTTGACCGCCTGCAGTTCGAGTTGGAGCTCGAGCTCCCGAGCCTGCTGCCTCAGTCGTTCTAACTCGTCTACAAGGCGTCGCTCTTTGGGCGTCTTGCTGGCCCTGGCTTTCTGCCACTCCACCAAATCCTCGTAGAGGTAACGCACGTGCTGGTTGGCCCCGCCACCTGTGAGTCCGGCGCCTTTCTGGAAAGGCGGTCCCAACGGTGGGGAGCGGCGTCGCCACTCCCCCAGCGTGTCGAAGTGGACCCCCAAGAACCTTGCCGCGGCTTTGCTGCTGACGGTTTGCGTCAGCCCAGCTCTTGCACGCTCCAATTCCTGGTCCAGCGCGGCCTCTAACAGCGCGCGGTAGTCCTCTTCACTGCGAACAACCTCAATCATCCAATGCGGTCCGCTGGTTCCGTTGAGCAAAGATAGTAACCGGAGGGTCATTGGCCTCGTCCAGCCTCGGCTTGTCCGTCCCCTTCAGTCGGTTCCACACCCGCGGACTCTTGGCGACCATCGCCTCCTCAACTCGCCCCATTGCTTCTCGCTGTCACCAGCACTTTTAAT
>NZ_JAGHWU010000092.1:0-7298 GCF_017746145.1 Xanthomonas sp. D-99
CGCTAAAAGTGGGGGGATTACCTAGGCTGCTGAGTTGGGTCCCCCGCAACGGAGTGCATGATGGAACGTATCGACGAGTCGAAGTATCCACAGCCGCAGCAATCGGTGTCAGGAGCCGCTTCCGGGATGCCTTCCTCTCCGCTATCGGATCCTTCGGTCACGCCTTTCTTGCAGAGATCTCCAACACTTCAGGCAGGCCTTGCGCAGTTGAGTCGGGACAACATTGCTGTGGTATGGGGAGCTGCTGGTGCGGGCACGTATCTCGTTCCTCGCACGCAAATGGTGATTGACGAAAATGCAGTCGGAAACGGTGCGCGCATCGCTCGGTCGCTTTCGCATGAAATTGGGCATCATCGATTCTCCGAGCAATCCGATCAGTCCTCCAAGATTGGTTACGTTACTGGCATGCTCCGCGGCGAAGCTGCAGCAACGCTCAGCAATGCACTCATTCGGCGTGAGATTCTGAATCACAAGGGGCCGGACATCGGCATCTCTGGAAGCGGCACCGGGCCACAGCAGTACCAAGCAATTGCAGATCAGCAAATGGCAGGCCACATCACGCGCGATGCTGCATTGAACCAGATTGCCCAGGTCTTCAAGACGGAACAACCTTCGGTTGGACCGAGTAAGACGTACGAACAATATTACGGCGACTACTACGATAAACATATTGCACCGCTACAACGCAAACAGGGTCGACCGGAACCGGAAACCATCAGCGACATCACTTCTCTTGAGGTGAAGCAGAGTGCATTCGGCCCTGACCCGCCCTCACCATCACCATCACAGAAGAAGCCGTCGTTGCCCTCGCAGCCAGGCCACCCAGACCACGCGATGTACCAGCAGATCAAGGGTGGGGTGCAGAAGCTCGATACCGAACATGGCAGGCAGTGGGACGCATCAAGTGAATGCATGACAGCCAGCCTGCTTGCGCTGGCGAAAGAGGAGGGGCTGTCGCGGGTGGACCATGTCGTTCTCAATACCCCCACGTCCAACCTGGGCGGTGGCGAGAAGGTCTTTGTCGTCCAGGGCGCCCTCGATGACCCGGCACACCAGCGTGCACACATGCCGACAGTGGACGCCGTGCAGACACCAGAGAGCCAGTCGTTCGATCGCCTGCAGGTAATCAACCAGACTCAGGCCCAGGCACGCGAACAGCAGCAGGTGCTGGAGCAGTCGCAGCAAGCTGTCAGCCAAACCGGTCCGTCGATGACGCGCTGAGTGTTTTGCCGACAGACTGATGGGATGCCTCTGAGATCCTCTAGTCGCGATTACCGCGCAGGCCGGTCATTTCGTCTTCAAAGGGCGCTGCGTCCTGGCCGGGCCTGAGTCCTCACTGCGCTTTCAAACAACCGACAAATCCACCACGCGGCCCTAACTCCAGCGCAATCGATCCAGTCGGGGTCACGTCCCGTTCCGTGCGCTCCCAGGCATCTGGCCGCGCATGCGCGTCGCGCAGTTCCGTGAGCTTCCAGTGTCCTTTCTTCAGGAATTCCAGATCGATCGCCATGCGCGTGGGGGCGCCGCCGTTGATGACTGCGATGAACCAGTCGCGGCCATGGCGCCTGGCCATCGCCGCCACCTTGCCCGGTTCGCTGCCGGGCAGGACGATGGTGTCGTCCCATGTCGCGGGCACTGCCTTGAGCACGTCCAAGGCGGGATTGGCGAGGTAGGTCTGCGGGTGCCCGCCCATCGCCAGGAATGGCGAGGTGAACAGGATCATCTGGGCCAGTTCGTGCGCCCAGCTGTTGCCCATCAGTTCTTTCGGTTCGAACACGGTGGGCGTGTAGTCGCCCGGCCCGACGACGTCGCGGGTGAAGGGCAGGATGGTGTCGTGGTCGGCGGGCAGTACGCGCTGGTAGCGGGAAATGTGCCATTCGTGCCCGCGCACGCCCTCGCGGGTGAGGACATTGGGCCAGGTGCGCTCGGTGCCGGTGGGTTTCATGGCACCGTGGAAATCCACCATCAGGTGCTCGGCGGCGGCGTCGCGCGCCACGTCCGTATACCAGTTGGACCAGTCGCGGTTGGCCGGTGCGGGGAAATCGACCTTGACCCCGACGATGCCGGTCTCGGCGATCTTGCGCAGCAGCGCCTTGCGCTCGGGCGCGTGCTGCACGTCGCGGCTGTGCATCCAGAGCCATAAGCCGACGCCTTGCGTGTGCGCATGGCGCGCCGTGTCGGACAGGGTGTCCCACGGCCGCGTCCATGCGCGCCAGCCGTCGTCCACCAGGTAGTACTCGAAGCCCAGCTGATGGGTCCAATCGACCCATTGCCGCTGGTCGTCCTCGCGCGGTTCGCCGACCGCCAGCCATTGCCATGCCGAACGTCCGGGGCGGATCCAGTCTGCGCTGGCCAGCGCGGGCGAAGGCGGCGGATTGAGGTTCTGCACCAGGGTGGAGTTGACCAGGTCGGTCAGCGAGCGGGCAATGATGGTCACGCGCCACGGCTGCACGACGGCGGCATCGGTGCGCCAGCCCTGTGGGTCGGCATAGAGCACGCCGGCCAGGCCGCCGTCTGCGCCGCGCTCGATGGCCAGGTCGCCGTAGTCGACCACCGCCGCTTCGCTCAGGGTGATCCAGAATCCCTTGCTGTGCGCGGTGAGCGGCAGGCCGTAGCGTCCCGCTCCCAGGTCGCGCAGCGACAGGCCGGTGTAGACGTTCTCGTAGTCGGGCAGCAGTGCCGTGGCCCACACCGGCGGATCGTTCTCGGCCAGCTTCCAGCCGGAGCGGTCGGCCTCGATGGTGCTGCCCTTGCTCGCGGGCAGGCGCAAGCGCACCGCGACGCCGTCGTCGGCGACGTGCAGGTCGGCCTCGAATGCGCGGCCGTGCGCGGTCAGCGAGACCGTGGCGGTGTTGGCGTGGTCGCGCGCCATCGCCTTGCCACCGTTGAGCCGATAGCGTGTATTGGTGGCCCCGCGGCGTACGTTGCCGATCGCGCTATGCGAGCCGAGTTCCAGGCCGTCCACACGGATGCCCAACGGCGAGGGCGCCAGCAGCGCCTTGCCGTCGGCTTGGATCCTGTAGCGCAACGCGCCCGCGTCGTCGCTGAGCACCGCCACGATGCGGTGATCGGGACTGGACACCGACACGGAGCGGGCGTGCACACCGCCGGACAACGCCACGCCGATTGCGCATGTCAGCCAGGTGCCGGTGTCGCGCATCCACTTCCGCTTGTTCGCTGTCACATCGCCCTCGGTTCGATCGTTCGGAAAGTCGAACATGCATCTTATTCAGGATGGGGGCGCAATGCGTGCCAGGCGTGTCATGCGCGCAAGGTCCGTGCAGCGTGCGCCGCCATGAAACGAAGGCTGCGACTGATGCAGAGCGACCAGGAGCAGCATCCCCGGCGATGCGGCTCCACGCGCTGCTGGCGCGCGATACGCGCATAGGTGTGATCTTCCGCGGAATGACGGAGGCAAGGCTCACTTATCCTTCGACGGCGCTCTGCTTGCGTGGCCGATGAGCAGGCCTGACTCCGAACTTACAGGCCAGCTGAGCGACGCAGTTGATCAAAAGCTAATGACCAGTTCAAGCCTGTCATCGACCCATATGCTGGGGCATCGTTTGATCCCAGTGGAAGCTCAATCCAACGGTGACGTGGCAGTAACGTGGAAAGTATCTTCCAGCAGCGCAAAGAGACTCTCAATGGCAGCAAAAAAAGCATCCAGAGAAAACAGCCTGCGTTGCATGGTGCTGATCGTAGTCGCATTGAGTGCGGCGTGCTGCAGCGCTTCGCCTCCTGCCAGCGCAGTGGGTGCAAACCTCGCAAAGAAGTGGGCCTATGCCACGCGGTGCGGTTCTGGCCACTTTCTCAGTGTCGACCTCCATCAGCAGAAGAACCATGTTACGGGCGAATGGAGCGAAGGCACCAATGCTCGCGGAGGTGGCGGAAAGTTGGAGGGAGATATGCGTAACGGCAAGCTCTACGTTCGCTACTGTAGCGATGACGGTGGGGCTGGCTATGACGCGTGTCCAACGTTCTCCGGTGAGGAGGACTACTTCGTACTGGAGCAGGGGGCCTTGGTGCGCTATCAAAAGTTCGGTTCTGAGTACAAGCGGGATGTCGCCCTGCGTCCAGATGTTGAGGGGCAGCAGATTCCAGCCGAGGAGTGTGCAGGCACGGAGAGCGGTTCATAAGCACACGCACAGATCAGGAGCTGCGGGCGCCCTTGCACGTCGCTGTCGGTGTGAAATCCGGGAGCGGATATGCGGCCATCGATTGAAGGTTGCTGGTGATAAAGCAGCGGGTCCTTGCTAGAGCCCTGTGCGGAAGACGTCTTGGCCAGGGCCTGCTGCTGCCCGAGATGACGGCCAGTCACCGCTGTATCGTTCTTCGACTGGAACGGCACCCGGTTGTTCCCGTGCCGCACGATGTGCTGCGGAACGTCGGAGAGGTCGAACGTGGAAGCTTGACCGCACCGCAAAGCTCGCAGCCAGACATGCGTGTTGATGGCGGTGGACCATTCGAAATTTCAGGCAATCGCCAACATTTGCGCAAGAGATGAGCGTTATCCCGTTAGCCTGGGTCAAGCCATGGGACGAACGCCGCTTGCGCGACGTGCCGTCCTTCTCTGCTAACGTAGCGCACCAATCAGATTTCTCAAATCTTTTTCAAGAAGTCCTTGGCATTCAAATAATCAGTTACGTAGCCCGCCGGCGTGTCATTAAACGCGGACATATTGCCATCTGGGTCCACATAGGCCTGGTAAAGATTTTTCGTGCTGGCGGCCCTGTCCGCACAGCTGTGGTTTTCTCTCAATGCGCGAATCAATGCTGACGCAGCCTGCGGACCAGCAGGATGCTTTGTCCTCATTTTCGTGAAGCGCTCCATCCTTGAATTATCTGCAGGCTCAGCCGCCAGCGCTTGAGCAAGCAAGGGGTTTGGCTCTGCTGGTCCGGGGGCATGCGACATCAGGGGGATGGGAGCGGAGCTTTCCATCCGCTCTCCATACGTGTGAACTTTCTTCAGCATTGGCCACGGATCAACGACGACCGCATGATCGCCGACGGCTCTGTCACGCCAATCGCCGATGATCACATAATTGTGATCGCGCTCAGCATGCTTGACTTGGATCACCGGCATTTTTCTAGGCATGCTACGCAGCTCGGCTGCACTCATTCGTCGATGTTCTCCGCAGTTGCCTCCGCCAAATTCTTTAATTTTTCTCACCTCGTCGAATTCGTCAGAGCAATGCCCACCCTCAACCATGTCGCGGGCCAGTTTCATGCGAGTCCAGCTGCGGCCGCCACTCATGCAAATTGCGGTTTCTTGATTCCCGGGTCCGTCGGGAAACGTCTTGTAACCGGTCTTTTTAAGGACTCGACTTGCCAAGCCCATCGCCTCGAATGTCTTACGGGAGACCGCCATGGGCTCAGGCACGACACCTCCTGCGATTTCCTGCAGACGTTCATCATGCACGTCAGAAAGAGACGACCATTCGCGTACGACTGAGCTAGACGAGCCGGATCGATTGATAGGCATAATCTTTCCATTGATTTCAGGAGTACTGATTGAATTTAACAAACAAGCGGATCGCCAATTCATTTCATCCGAATATCGCAACTCGGAAGCGAAGAAGTGTCTACACATGGTGGGTTGCGGGTAACACGACACACTTGGTGGCAGTGGCGCTTTACGGGAGACATAGGCGTGCCAGAGCTGCCTGTGTCTTTTCGGCAAAGGGCAGGTTCTTGTCGCGACAGTGATGGGATCAGGTTTCCGTGCTGCACGATGTACTTCGGAATGCCGGGAAGGTCGAGATTAGGAAGTCTGGTCATATGACAAGACTCGCGGCTAGGCGCTGGTGCCGCGCTGTCGAGGAGGACTCCAAACGGTGTGACCATCGCCCGACGCTTGCGTAGGAAGTGAGATGACGCCGTCAGCGCGTCGCATGGCGCCTCATGCCGGTGAGTGCGTTATCGAAACCAACGATCCCATTGGCCTGGCGTGCTCGAATTTAAGTTCGATTATTTATAACTCTCTGTGGCAGTGAGATACATCCGCAGGCATATATGAGGATCAGGTCGTAAAATATTTCTGTGATTCCACTTGCAATTTTATCCTGGAAATTAAGCTGCGGGCTCAAGATAGGGCATGCTGACGAAGGAGCATGCGGTAGATCTGTCTCCGGCGGCCTGGAAATAGGCCAATTCCATTTCAACCTGAAAGAAATAAAAAATGACAGTGCATTCAAGAAGAGGTTACTTCCGAAAGGCCGCGTTCTGCATTGCGCTCGCATTGTCGGCCGGCTTCGCCACATCGGCAAGCGCACAACAGGCAGTGCCCGTAACGACTTTCACAGTAAATTACAACGCCAACGTCAGAGCTGTTTACATACAAAACGTCAATAACCCCGGCGGATGGGCCTGTGTCGCGGTGGGGCCAGCGAGATCGACTGGCAGCTACAAACAGGCCCCATCCCTTCTGGCCGGCTTCACGTACAGCGTGCGTGCGATGAGTGCGGCTGATTGTAGAGCCGGTTCTGCATTGCCCAATCTATATGTGCGAGCCTTTACTGCTGTTCCTGCCAATCAGATATTTATTGATATTAAAAACTCGATTTCAGTAAACTATTAGGCGTTCAACGCGTAGCGCTGATTGCTGCGGCGGTCCATCCTGTTACGGATCGCCGCATTCCTTGGTGAAGCGGCCAGGTCCACCAAAATGGGGGCGGTGTGAAGTGGTTGCCCGCAGACTTCCCTGCGGCGATTTCTGGTGACCGAAGGCTGTAAGGAGATGTGCGTAACGGAAAGCTCTACGCTCGCTACCGTAGCTACCGTAGCGATGACGGTGAGGCAGCCGACGCGGCGTGCCCAACGTTCTCTGGAAATGTAGGCTATTGCGTGCTGGAACGGCAGGCTTTGATCCGTTATCAGCGGTTCGGTACGGGGTACAAGCGTGATGTTGCCCGACGTCCCGATGTCCAGGTGCAGCAGCTTCCAGTCGAGACATGTGCACACACGAAGAGTGGCGTCCGAGCACGCTCATAGCCCTGAGTCCCGCGCAGCGCGGGTCTTCATCCCCCAAGCGTTGCGGAAACATCGGCATGACAGCGCGTGAGAGCGCTGACGCCCACTACGATTGCGACGTAGGGCGGATGACCAGGCTGCCGACCTCGACATCATCTGGTTGATCGATCGCATAGCCGATGGCGTGCGCGATGGCCTCTGCGGACATGCCGCTCGCTTCGGACTGCGCCTGCAGGGGTAATCCCCCCACTTTTAGCGGTCGCCAGAAGTGGAGCTAAGCGGCCATCGCCAACTTCATGGCAGGCGTGATGCCGCCGAGCGCCATATTCG
>NZ_JAGHWU010000093.1:0-19070 GCF_017746145.1 Xanthomonas sp. D-99
GTTGATCAGACCTTCCCTAGGTTGAGGCCGACTGGCGCTGCACTTGCAGCGTCAACATCGACCAGGAGAAATCGGATGAGTCTGCAAATTCCTCAGGGCGCCTTGGTAGTGGTGGCCGATGGCGGCGAGGCCCGCTGGTTCACCAATACCGGCAACGAAGCCAAGGTCGTGCTGCGCCAGCACGCGCGCACCGACGTGCAGAACGTCGACGACGACGGCCCGGCCGGCAAGGCGCCTCAAGACCTCACCGAAACAGACCTGGATGAAATGACGTTTGCCAAGCAGCTCTCGCACGCCTTGAACGATGGCGCCTTGAAGCATGAATACACGCATCTGGTGCTGGTGGCCGACCCCACCACGCTGGGTCGCGTGCGCCCGTTGCTGCACAAGGAAACCCAGCAGCGCCTGGTGGGGGACCTGGCCAAGGATCTGACCAACCTGCCGCTGGAAGATATCCAGCGCGCCTTGTCGTAATCAAGCGGAGCATCCAGACGATGGGGTTCGTTCGCGAGTACGCCGCCCAGGCACCGGAACGCAGCGCGGTGGAGGCACAGACCGGTTTGCAGGTCCTGGAATTCGGTACCGACTGGTGCGGCCATTGCATTGCCGCGCAGCCGCTGCTGCAAAAGCTGTTGGGCGGATACGAAGCGATCGACTACCGTAAGATCGAAGATGGAAAAGGGCGGCCGTTGGGCCGCTCCTTTCGCGTCACATTATGGCCCACCATCATCCTGCTGCGCGATGGGAAAGAACTGGCGCGCGCAGTCAGACCGCAAACGCGTGAGGATCTGCAAGATCTGTTATCGGTGCTGGATGCAGCCTGATTGCACGCAACATTGCATCGCCCCGAGATGCGCTTGCACGGCGCTGAGAATGGCGGACGGCAGTTGGCGAGCGGTCGCCTGACGCAGGCGCAGCAGTTTTTATTCTGTACAAGAAGCGAGCATCCGATGCGTCGTGCTGCTTCAGGTGCTGCGTAACGCGGGGCGTGCGCGACACCGTCGCAGTGGATGGGCACGTAGAACGAACGGGCGCGTGCGCATCGCGCACCAGTGCAGACGAATCGGCCAAAAACAAGGCGTTTCCCGCGCCTGGCACAATCGCGCCTGCATCAATTGGCCGGCTGTAGTAACATAACGCGCTGATCAAGCCCTTGGGCAATGCCCATCCCTTGGTCGTCTGTCCCGCAGCGCCGTTGAATCCACGCGGCCGTCCGGGAATGCCTCCGGTGTCATCTCAGTGCAATGCGCTGCCGTGCTTGCGTGATGTGCCGTGTCCTGTGCGTTGCCAGGGCGAGCGGGTAGCGACGGCCCGCGCCCGGCGAGATGTCCCGGGCGCAACTTACGGAGACCATAGATGCACGATGCCCGCGCGATGCGTTCGCACTTTGGCTGGTTCAAACGCCGCCGCCAGCTGCAACTGGATGAGGTCACCGTGGTGGACCGCAGCATGCTGCGCAAGGCCGTCGGCGCTGCGGCGCTCGGCAATGCGATGGAGTGGTTCGACTTCGGCGTATACGGCTATCTGGCGGTGACGCTGGGCCAGGTGTTCTTCCCGGCAAGCAACCCCACCGCACAATTGATCGCGACCTTCGCCACCTTCACCGTGGCGTTTCTGGTGCGGCCGATCGGCGGCATGGTCTTCGGACCGCTCGGCGACCGTTACGGGCGCCAGAAAGTTCTGGCCGCCACGATGATCCTGATGGCGCTGGGCACCTTCAGTATCGGACTGATTCCGGCCTACGAGCGCATTGGCCTGTGGGCGCCTGCACTGCTGTTGCTGGCGCGCGTGCTGCAGGGATTTTCCACCGGCGGCGAATACGGTGGCGCGGCCACCTTCATTGCCGAATACGCCACCGACCGTAATCGCGGCCTGATGGGCAGCTGGCTGGAGTTCGGCACGCTGGGCGGCTACATCGCCGGCGCCGCTACCGTGACCGCCTTGCACATGAGCGTGACTCCGGCGCAGATGCTCGATTGGGGCTGGCGCGTGCCGTTCCTGATCGCCGGGCCGTTGGGGTTGCTGGGCCTGTACATGCGCATGAAGCTGGAGGAGACCCCGGCATTTCGCGCCCATACCGAACAATCCGAACAGCGCGAACGGCAGACCGCCGCGCAGGGCCTGACCACGCTGCTGCGCCTGCATTGGCCGCAACTGCTCAAGTGCGTGGGCCTGGTGCTGGTGTTCAACGTCACCGACTACATGCTGCTGACCTACATGCCCAGCTACCTCAGCGTCACGATGGGTTACGCCGAGAGCAAGGGCTTGTTGCTGATCATCCTGGTGATGCTGGTGATGATGCCGCTCAACATCGTGGGCGGCATGTTCAGCGACAAGCTGGGCCGGCGGCCGATGATCATCGGTGCCTGCATCGCGCTGTTTGCGTTGGCGATCCCGTGCCTGTTGCTGATCGGCAGCGGCAACGATGGGTTGATCTTCGCCGGCCTGATGCTGCTTGGCCTGGCCTTGGTGTGCTTCACCAGCTCGATGCCGTCCACCTTGCCGGCGCTGTTCTACACGCCGGTGCGCTACAGCGCGTTGTCGATTGCCTTCAACGTTTCGGTGTCGTTGTTCGGCGGCACCACGCCGTTGGTCACTGCCTGGCTGGTGGAGCGCACCGGCGACCCGCTGGTACCGGCCTACTACCTGATGGGCGCAGCGGCGATCGGCTTGTTGACCATGCTGTTCGTGCGCGAAACCGCAGGACTGCCGCTACGCGGCTCGCCGCCGGCGGTGGCCAGCGATGCCGAAGCGCGCGCCCTGTTGCAGGCCGACAGCCCGGTGACGGTGGATGCGCAGTTGCCGGTCACCACCGCAGCCTCGATGGGTCAACCGCGCACGGCATGAGTTGTCGGCTTTCCGCACGACATGCGTCTGCGCCACAGGCGCATATCGTGCTGTTGCAGCAACCGGTGACGTAACGCAAGACGCGATGCCGGCGATGGCGCTGCGCATCGCTGCCAACTTGAAGGCGGAGCGAGGGCCAGGACCTCGAGATGACGGCTGGAGGGCTAGCAAATCGTCGCGAGCAACCGTTTGGCAATCTGCGCAGCCGCTTTGTTGGCTGTTCTTGTTCGACACGCACAGGATCGATGGAAACTTCGCCAAGTTTCAGGTCGGCACGCTGTTGCCCGTGATCGACGCAGCGCGTTGACCGATGCTGCGGCTCGCCGCTGCCGCCCTTAGCGCGGGGTGTGCGGGTTCTGCGCTGGCAACTCGGGTATCTGCATATCGGCCGACGGCGCGCCTTCGCCGGTTTCCACATAGCGTTTGAGGCTGCTGCCGAGAAAGAAACGCCAGCCCCGCGCGCAGGCCTCCCTGCACGGCGAATCGCGGTAGCCGGACTGCACGAAATCCACCTGCGTGCCCTGGCTGATGGAGCGCAGTTCAAAACGCATTACCGTGCCTTTCCAGGCATCGGTGTCGAGCATGTTGGAGTCGTGGCAGCGCCAGCACACCAGTTGGTGATCGGCGCCTTCGTCGATACTCAGTTCCACGCGCCAGCCCTGCCGGCTCCAGTCCAGGCGCACCAGATCGTCGGCCAGGCTCACTTCGCGGGTCCACCAACGCGCAAGCTGCCTGGGCTCGGACAACGCAGCGGAGACCACTTCCGGCGCGGCGGCAATGACGATGCTGTGGCGGATATCGCAATTCATCTGGTGAGCATTCGCTGCCTGGACGCCGATGATTGCCGCATTTTAACAGCCAATTGCGCTGCAGGCCCAACAGGGTCCAGTTCGCTTGTGCGGCACTCACATCGCGCTGGGTACCATCGGCCAGGTCCCAACCATGATGAGCAGGCATGACAACGCTTCCGATACCGGTGATGGACGCTGCTGCGCAGCGCGATCTGGCCACGGCCCACGCATTGCTGGAAAACCCCGGCGTGGCAGCGCAACTGGCCAATGCGCTGGGCGCGCCGATCGAGAGCCTGATCACCAAACGGCTTCCCAAGGTGGTGACCCGCAGCATCGACGGCGTGACCCGTCGCGCACTGCAGGTGGCGATGAAATCGGGGTTGCTGAGCCTGCGCGGCAAGGCCGATGCGCAGCAACCGGCATCCACGACGCGGAATACGTTGGCGGTGGCGGTTTCCGGCGGCGCAGGCGGGTTCTTCGGCCTGCCGGGCTTGATGGTGGAGCTGCCGGTGACCACGACGGTGATGCTGCGCTCCATCGCCGATATCGCCCGTGCCGAAGGCGAATCGCTGCACGACCCGGAAACCGCGCTGGCGTGCCTGGAAGTGCTGGCGCATGGCGGGCGCAGTGCCAGCGACGACGGCGCAGAATCGGGCTATTTCGCGGTGCGTGCGGCGATGGCGCAGCAATTGAGCGCCGCGGCCAGCTACGTGGCCGCGCACGGCTTCGCCAGCAAGGGTGCACCGGCGCTGGTCTCGCTGGTCTCGCGCATCGCGGCGAAGTTTTCGGTCAACGTGGGCGAAAAACTCGCCGTACAGGCGGTGCCGCTGGTCGGCGCGGTCAGCGGCGCCACGCTCAATACCGTGTTCATGCGCCATTTCCAGGCGATGGCGCGCGGACATTTCATCGTGCGTCGGCTGGAGCGTCGCTTCGGCGAAAAGGCGGTGCGGCGTGCGTATGAGGCCTTGCCGCCGCGGTGATGCGTACCGCTGCATGCGAAGGTCAGGATGAGCGAGGTCGTCGTGCAGTGGGTGCCGCAGCCATCGGCGACGCCCGCTCAACGCAATGCGCTGCGGGCACCAGGTCGCGGCATCCTGTTCACCGAACGGTTGCTGCCGAGCAATCGGTGCGCGCGATAATCGCCGCAACCACGACAGATGCCGATGATGCCCAAACCGTTTTCGCCAGCGTCCGCGCGTAACCGCGACCCGATTCTCGAGGTGTTGCGCACGCATTTTGCCGACCGGCAGCAAGTGCTGGAAATCGGTGCGGGCACCGGACAACACGCGGTGCATTTCGCTGCGGCGATGCCGTGGTTGCAGTGGCAGGCCAGCGATCACCTCGAGCATCTTGCTGGCATGCGGCAATGGCTGGACGAGGCGGCACTGCCGAACACGCCGCCACCGATTCCGTTGCAGGCCGTGCCCATGCCCACACCCGGGCTTGCACCGCCGCCCAGCCTGCCGGTGCTGCGTGACGGCCAGCGCGGCTTCGATGCGATCTACAGCGCCAATACCTTGCACATCATGGGCTGGCCGCAGGTGCAGGCCTTGTTTGCCGGATTGCCGGCGGTGATGGCGCCCGATGCAGTGCTGGCGATCTACGGGCCATTCAATCGCAATGGGCAATTCACCAGCGGCAGCAATCGCGCCTTCGACACCATGCTGCGCGAGCGCGACCGTGCCTCGGGTCTTCGCGATGCGGAAGCAGTGGATGCATTGGCGGCGTCGGTGGGATTGCAGTTGATCGACGATGTCGCGTTGCCGGCCAACAATCATTGCAGGGTGTGGCGGCGCGTGACGGTGGCGAATTGAATCGCCGGCACTGCTGAGCGTAGTGGATGGGCATGTTGTTGGGTCGGCGCAAAGTCTCACCGCGTAGCCTGCGCATGCGCGTGCGGAGGCCAACGCGCATGCGTAATGCGATGCGCAAATGACGCACCGGCAAGCCGTCTGCTCCGAATCGCATCGCGAGGTTCAAGACCACGCGCGTCTCTGTGCAGCAGGCTATTCCGCCCTGGCAACGTCAATCTGCAACGCTGCCTTTCCTACGTTCAAGCGCTTGTTACGGCAGCCGTTGCGAAGGTCGCCTCCGCTCAAACCACCACAGCGCCGCGGCCGCGCTGAGCCAGGCCAGCAGCCACGGCCAGCGCGCGCCGGGTTGTGTAGCAGGTGTGGCGAAGGGGGCGAAGGAAGTGCCGCCTGTCAGCGCAATGGTCGCTGCGCGCAGTTGCTGGGCGTACATGGCTTGCGCGTCGTTAGGCGCGCGGACATAGAGCCAGCGGTGCGTGCTGCTGCTATCCAGGCGATGCCAGCCGGGGGTTGTTGGCCAGTAGCCGGCACAACGCGGCCCGTCGCCATTGCGCTCCGGCAGTAATGGGTGGCGAGCCCGGTCAGGGTCGGTCACCCAGGCGTCGGCGCGCAGGTCGCACAGGGTCATGCGTTGTTGCGACCAGCCGTCCTGCACCGGGGTGGGCAGCGCACCGCCCGGGCGGGCGACGGCGGCAGACAACTGCGCCCAGAGCGCGGCATGCAGATCGCTGCGGCCGGCCAGCACCAGCGCGAAGCTGTCTTCGACCAGTCCGATGCCGATGCGCCCGCGGCCCTGGGCGCGCCACCAGCCCAGGGCGCTGCCATCGTCGGCGCGGGCGGCGACCAGGGCGTCGGTGGCTTGCGGTTGCAGGTCGCGACGTTGCAGCGGCGCCAGCGTCGGGGCGTCGCCAGGGCCGCTAGCAGGATCGGCCGCTGCGACCGGCGGCGAGAGCCGCTGCGGTGCGGGCACCGGGCTGCTGGTGCCGCCGCCGATGATGGCAAGGCCCAGCTCGGCCAGGGCGGCGCGGGTGCCGGCATCCAGCGGCCCGTCGGTGCGCACCAGCACGCCCAGGCCGCGCTGGATCGCCGCGCGCAGGGTCTGGCGCTGCGCAGGGCCCAGCGCCACCAGGCGGCGCGGGTCGACGATCAGCAGGTCGAGCCGGTCCAGGCTGGCCGCATCCAGCGCGGCGCCCTCGCCGAGCTGCACCCCGGGGCCGACCGCGATCTGGCTACGCACCTCCAGCCCGGCATCGCTGGCCCAGCGGCGCAGGTACTTCAGTTCCGGCTGCGGCGCGCCGGCCAGGAGCAGCACACGCGCTGTCGGCATGGCAGCGATCAGCACCGGCACCTCCACGCGGCTGCGTTCTGCACCGGCGGCATCGCGTGCACGCACGGCGAACAGCACCTGGCCCGGCGCGCGCGCCAGGCCACGCAGGCGCACGCGGCCGGCGCGATCGGCCACGGCGCTGTCCACGACCTGCCCGGCCGGATCGAGCAGTTCCACGTGCGCGTCGGGAAGGCCTTGCACTTGCGCGGCCACCGCAATGGTGTCGCCCGGGGACACTGGTGGCGGTGGCCAGACCGCAACCAGGCCGCGTGGGGCGGGATTGAGCTTCAGTCGCAGCGGAATGTTCAGGCCCTCACGGTCGCGGGCGGGCAGGCCGCTGCCATGCACGACCAGCGCCGTGGTCCCGGGTGCGCGCCGCAGTGCGGTGGCCAGGTCCGGCACACGCATCACGCCCGGTAATGCGGGTGCTTCGGGCAAGGCGACCCAGCGCGCCAGGTCGCCCGTGGAAACCTGCCCGGCGGCGGTGCCGGCGGTGGCGACATGTAGTTCGCCACCGGTACCGGCGCGTGGCGGGGGCAGCAGCACCGGATAGAGCAATGCAGCGAGCAACGGTTGGGCGGCGAGCAGCAGCCAGAGCCGGGTGCGTAAATACGGTTGCCGTTGGTGCGCCCGCACCAGGCGCATGCAGCCGATGATGGCGATCAGCAGCAATGCCGCGCCGACCAACCAGGGCGAGGAGAGCGTCATCGTTGGCGCTCCCGGCGCAATGCATCCAGAGAGCGCCCGTCGTGCAGCGTTGGCGATGCGGACCGCGCGCACGCCAGCGGACCGCTTGCTGCCATGTCTACAGACGACACCGGTCCGAACGACCGGTGCACCGGAAGAAGGCGGATCAGGGTGGGACTCACGGCGGGGTCTCCTGCCGCAGCGCATCCAGGTAGCGCTGGCCGCGCGGGTCGGGCGCGGCGCGGCGGTGTGGTGCTGCCGGCGGGGCGAGCAGGGTGCGCCAGACCTGGGCGCGAAGCTGGGCGCGGCAACGGGCACAATCGGGTTCGGCGCGCAGGGTTTCCACGGCGGCGGCCAGGCCCAGCGGGTCGTGCAGGCTGTCTTGCTTGGTCTGCAGCCACTGTGCGTAACGGGCCAGGGTGGCGTCGGGCACTGGGGCCGCCTCGCCCAACGCATCCCACAGCTGCAGCGCGGACGGGTCCGGGTCCGGGCGGGTGTCCAGCCCGGCGGCGCGGTCGCCCAGGCCGGCGCGATCGCCGCTCAGACGCCGGCTGGGGTCGATCGGCGGCAATTGCGCGCCCACGCGCGCCAGGTAGATGCGTTCGGCCTGCTGCACCTGTTTGATGAAGCCCAGCGCCTTGTTGGCGTACGGCAGCGCGCGCTCGGGGTGGCCCTGACGCAGCTCGCCTTCGGATTGCCACATCTGGTCCAGCGCGGCGCGCAGCAGGGCGCGGGTCTGCGGGTCGAGCAGGGTGGCGGCTTCGGCGTGGTCGTGGGTATGGCCGAATTCGGCCAGCACGTTTTCCGCCTGGCCGAAGCGGCTGCGCTCGGGCCGGCCGTCGCTGCCGCCGTGATCGTGGTCGTGGTCGTCGTCCAGTGCGGCAGCGCCGGGTGCGGCGGCGTGGGCGTCATGAGCGTGATCGTCGTGGTCATGCCCGGCGTGCGTGTTCGAAGCGGCGGGCGCGCCTGGCGCATCGGCGGTGGGCAACTCGTCGGCCGGGGCGTCGCTGGTGGGCGGCGCGTCGGCAGTCGGCGGCCCTTGCGGCGCGCCCTCGCTTTCCTCGCCCAGGAACTGGCCGTAGCGCAGCCGCAGCAGGCGCTGGTCCACGCCGATGGCGTCCGAGCGCTTGAGGAAGGTGGCCGCGTCCAGGCGCGGTTTCTCCTTCAGTAGCGCTTCGGCGTCGATGATGATCTGGCGCTGGCTGCGGAAGTAGGCCGGCAAGGTCTGCTTGACGCTGGCTTCCAGGCCGGCGGCCATGGTCTGTTCGGGCGGCGGCCAGCGCAGGATCACGCTGGCGCTGCGGCCTTCCTGCGGGCCCGGCTGGCGGCTGTCGTGGACGATGAGCTGGGCAATCAGGTCGTCGCCCGCGGCCATGCCCAGCGCGTGCGGCTCCAGGGTGATGGCGAAGCTGCGTTGCCTGGCCGGGCCACTGCCGGTCAGCGTGCGGCGCTGGGTGCTGAAGGTGATGTTTTCGCCGCTGCCCTGGGCCAGGGTGAGGCGCAGCTCGGCGCTGGTGGCCACCGCGTAGTCGTCGCTGGCCTCGAAGCGTAGCGTCCAGGTGCGGGCGGCCGGGGACCACAGCACCAGGCTCTGCTCGGGCGCAAGCACGCGCACCTGCGGTGGGCGGTCGGGCAGCACGTCCAGCCGATGCAGCTGGCGGTCGGCCGGCGCGCCGTCGATGAGGATGCGGTACAGGCTGGCGCGCTCGGCGACCCAGTGGCCCTGCCAGATATCGCCACTGCCTTGCCGGGCCAGCGCGATGGTGCTGCCGTCGGTGAGCCGCAGGGCCACGCTGCGCGGCGCCGGGCCGACCTGCAGTTGCCAGTCCAGCCGGGTGCCGGCCGGCACTTTCGCATCCAGGCCGGGCAGGCGCGCGGCGGGCAGAGCGGTGTAGGCCGGCGGGCTGCTGCGCAGCTGCGCCTGCCGCAGCGTGGGCGCGCCGCTGCTGGCACGCGCGGCGGCCACGCGGTCGGCCGGCAGCGTACGTTGGGGGGCCGGATGTGGCCACAGCGCCAGCGCGGCGCAGGCGAGCACACCCAGCACGCTCCAGGGCCAGGCGCGGCGCCACGGCCAGGCCGGGCGCAGATCGCGTGGGCTGCTGCGCAGGCGCTGCTCCAGCCGTTGCCGTTGCAGGGTCTGCAGCGGACCGAGCCGGGCGGCCGGGGCGAACAGCAAATCGCTGCTGTCTTCCAGGTCTGCATCGCGATCCAGCCGGCGGATCAGCCAGCTCTGGTCGAGCCGCCGCGCGGCCAGCAGCGCCACGCCGCCCAGTGCCAGCAGGCCCAGAAGCAGCAGCGCCACCGCGGTTGCCTGCGCACCGGCGCGCCATGCCAGCGCCGCCGGCACCGCTGCCAGCGGCAGCCCGAACAGCAGCACGCTTGCGGCCTGTCGCCGCCGTGCTGCCTGCCACGCCCGCTGCAGTGCCGGCGTGCTCATGCGGGAGTGGCCCGGCGCGGCGCGGTGGCCAGCCAGCGTTCGAGCGCGAACAGCAGCAGCACCAGGCCGATCAGCCACGGCGCCAGCGGCCACGGTGCGGTGCTCAGGCGGCTGGCGGCACCGCGTTGCGGTTGCTGGGTCTGCGCCAGCGCGCGCTGCGGTGTGGGCAGCGGCTGCAGGGCGTCGTGCAGGCGGGTGGGGAAATCGGCATCCAGCAGCGCCGGCAGTTGCTGCGGCTGCAGCGGTGCGGCCCAGCGCAACACGCGTCCGCGGCCGCGCGCTGCGGCATCGAGCAATGGCTCGCCCGACGTAGCCTGTTGCACGGGCTGCAGCGTCGCGGCGAGGTTGGGCGGGAGGGGTGTCTGCGCATCCAGCACCAGCTGCCCACCGGCTGCGACCCAGGCCATCACCGGCGCCGGCGGGGCACTGCGCGAGAGCCATGCCACCACGGTGCCGGGCTGCCAGCGCGAAGGCTGCGCATCGGCCGGCGTGCCCACCGGCAAGCTGCCCGGCAGCGCCCAGGCGGCATGCACGCCGCGCAGATAGCGCAGGGCCGGCGCGGCGCGGCAGCGGCGGGCGCCGCAAGCGGCGACTGGCCGGGCACGACCTGCCACCGCACCTGATGCGACAGCTGCAGCCGTTGCGCATCCAGCGGGCCCCACTGGGACGGCACGATCACGCTGAGCGCCGCATCTGGCGGCAGGCTGGCATCGAGCTCGCGCAACAGGCTGGAGACCGGTTGCGTCGCGCCCGCAGGCGTGGCGAGAGTCTTGGGGGTCTCGGCATAGGCATCGGCATCGACCGGAGGGAAGCCCGGCGCCAGCCATACCCAGTGCGCGTCCGCGGCGTGGCTCAGCTGGCGTGCGGCGGCCACATCCACCCCTGGGCTGAGCGCAATGCGTGGGCGAACATCGTCATGATCGCGCACGGCCGGTTCGGCCAGCAGCAGCGCCACGGCGGCCAGCAGCAGCAAGCGCACCAGCAGCAGCGGCCATTCGTCCAAACGCACGCGGTGGCGTGGGCGCGGTATCGCACGCAACCAGCGCAACGCGGCGAAGTCGGTCGGCCGGTGTTCGCTGCGCCGGGCCAGATGGATCAGCAAGGGCAGCAGCAACGCGGCCAGCGCGGCCAGGCCGGCGGGGAAAAGCAACAGCAAGTTCATCGCGGCACCCGCTTGGCGACATGCTCGCGGCCGACCTGCCAGCTCATCGCTGCGCGCCTTGCCCGAACAACTGGCGCAACGCCGCGTCGGGTGCAGCGTCCAGATGATGCAGTGCATGTGCGATGCCGGCGGCCCGCCAGCGCGCCTGTTGCGCGCGCTGTGCAGCACCGAAGCGTTGCAAATACTCGGCGCGCATGGCCGCGCCATCGCTCAGCAATTCTTCGCCGGTTTCCGGATCGCGAAACCGGTGCCCGCCGCTGAAATCGAAATCGCGTTCGTCGCGGGTCAGTACCTGCAGTTGCATGACCTCGCGGCGCGCGGCGGCGAGTTTTTCCAGTGCAGCGTTGAGTTCTTCGTCGAAGCCATCGCCGATCGACAGCACTAGCGCATGCGTGGCGATGCGTTCCCACAGCGGGCGCACGGCGGCCATGCCCGGCCAACGCCCCCCGGCGCGCAATCCATGCAGGGCCAGCCATAGCCGGTCGCGTTGCCGCGGCCCGGCGCCGGCCGGCACTGCCACCAGCCCGCCGCCGTGTACCGCGAACAGGCCGACCTGATCGCCCTGCTGCAGCGCGATTTCTGCAGCGCAGGCGGCCAGCGTCGCCATCGCCTGCAGGCGCGTGCCGCCGGGGCGCGCGTGATCGGCCTGGCCGGCGGAGGCAGTGGCATCGAGCAACAACCACAGCGTCAGCGGGCTTTCGCGCTCGGCTTCGCGCACGAAGAAGCGGTCCGAGCGCGCGTAGAGCTTCCAGTCGATCTGGCGCAGCGCATCGCCCGGTTCATAGGCGCGGTATTGCGCGAATTCCAGCCCGGCGCCGCGGCTGCGGCTGGCGTGTTGGCCGATGCCGTGCGCACCCTGTGCGTGACGCGCACGCAGCTGCAGACCACGCAGGCGGCTGCGCACGTCGCTGGGAATCAATGCCGGCACGTCCACACTCACGCCGCGCTAGGCCTCACGCCGGAAATGGCACGGCACGCAGCAATGCGGCGACCACGTCGTCGGCGGTGCGTTGTTCGGCCTCGGCCGCAAACGAGAGCAACAGGCGGTGGCGCATGACCGGCGCCGCAAGCGCCACCACGTCTTCGCGGGTGGCTGCAAAGCGGCCGTGCAGCAGTGCGCGCGCCTTGGACGCCAGCACCAGCGACTGCCCCGCACGTGGGCCGGCGCCCCATTTGATCCACTGGCGCACCTCGTCGCTGGCCTGCGGGCCGGGACGGCTGGCACGCACCAGGCGGTTGATCCAGGTCAGCAACTCCGCGCCCACATGCACTTGCCGCACGTGCTGCTGCAGCGCCTGCACGCTGGCCGCGTCCATCACCTTGGGCACCTGCGCGCTTGCGCTGCCGGTGGTCTGGCTGAGGATGTCGCGCTCTTCCTGTTCGCTGGGGTAACCCACGCGCACATGCAGCAGGAAGCGATCCAGCTGCGCTTCCGGCAACGGGTAGGTGCCGGCCTGTTCAATCGGGTTCTGCGTGGCCAGCACGAAGAACGGTGCCGGCAGCGCATAGGTGGTGCCGGCATAGCTGACGGTGCGTTCGCTCATCGCTTCCAGCAATGCGGCCTGCGTCTTGGGCGGGGTGCGGTTGAGTTCGTCGGCCAGCAGCAGGTTGGTAAAGATCGGCCCCTGCTGAAAGCGGAAATGCCGATGCCCGGTGCCGTGGTCTTCTTCCAGCAACTCGGTGCCCAGGATGTCGCTGGGCATCAAGTCGGGCGTGAACTGCACGCGGCGAAACTGCAGTTCCAGCGCCTGCCCCAGCGAGCGCACCAGCAGCGTCTTGCCCAGGCCAGGCGCGCCTTCCAGCAGGCAATGGCCGCCGGCGAGCAGGCCGATCAGCAATTGCTCCACCACCGCGTCCTGGCCCACCACCGCCTGGGCCAGGGCCGCGCGCAACGTGCCCAGCTGGGCACGTTGCGCGGCGAGGATGTCGTGGTTGGGGGCGTTCATACGGGAGATCTCGTTGGATGGCTGCTGATGTAGGAGCGCGCCTGCGCGCGATGCTTCACAGATACATTTTCATCGCGTGCGAGCGTGCTCCTGCAGGGCGATCGACATGCCGCGATCAATTGGTCAACGCATACATCACGATGTTCACGGCGAACTTGGTGTTGTCTTCGGCCAGAAAACGCTTGTTGCGCCAGTCGTAATCCCATTCGCAGCCGTAATCCTTGTTGCTGTATAGCACCCCGAGGCGGCCATCGATGCTGATGCCCTTGAGATAGTCGTGCACCAGATCGTCGCCCCAGCCATTGAGCTCGAAACCGGTTGCCGGCGGGCCATCGGGGAAGGCGAAGAAGGCGCTGTAGAGCCGATGGTTCTTGGGCAGTTTCTGCAGCGCGCTCTTGCCGAAGATCGAGGTCATTTGCGCTTCGAACGAAGTGGCGAACAAACCATCGATATCGTGGTTGCAATCGTCCACGAACACGAAGCCGCCGTTGCGCACATAGCGCTCGAAATTGCGCCGCTCGGCCGGGTTGAACTCCACCAGCTTGTGCCCGGACAGATAGCAGAACGGCGCCTGCAACATGCGGGGGTCGGCCAGATCCAGCACATGTTCCTGCGGATCCACGCGCAGCTGGGTGTAGTCGATCAACGAGGTGATCAGGTTGGACGGCATGCGCGCATCCACATCCCAATCGCCGGAGTCGTAGCGCAACCGGGTAAACCAGAAATCGTAAGCCTTGGCCGCACGTGCTTGCCGCGGCAGCGCCAACGCCAACGTGGAGACGCTGCCGAGCAGCAGGCCAAGGAAACGACGGCGCGATGTCGTCGCTGGGAGGGAACCGGGAACCGGAAGCACTGGTGAACGCTCAGGTTGAGTGGAGCGGCTCCCGCTCTCCCATTCCCGATTCCCCACTCCCAATTCCCGGCCCTCAGTCACACCGCATCCGACAACGAGGTAAACGTGAAGTCGCGTAGCCGCATCGGCGGAATCATCATCACGAAGTTGGATTCGTCGCCGGCCACGCGCACCGGCTTGCCCAACTCGTCGATGTTGTTGAGCATGATCACCGGCGATTCGTTGAAGCGGAAGTTCTTCACCGGGTACTTGATCTGGCCGTTCTCGATGTAGAAGGTGCCGTCGCGGGTGAGCCCGGTCAGCAGCACCGTCTGCGGGTCGACCATGCGGATGTACCAGGTCCGCGTGACCAGGATGCCCTTCTCGGTGCCGCGCACCAGCTCGGCGATGTTCTTCTCGCCACCGGCCATCAACAGATTGCCTGGTTCGCCGACCGCGCGCTTGCCGTTCTTCTGTGCCCAGAAGCGCGAATACTGCAGGTTGGCGATCTTGCCGTTTTCCACGATGGCCATCTTTTCGCGCGGCAGGCCTTCTTCGTCCCACGGCATCACCGCCGCACGCGGATCCCACGGATCGGCGGTGATGTTCACGCGCGGGTCGTAGACCTGCTCGCCCAGCTTGTTGCCGCCGCCTTTCTTGGACAGGAAGCTGCGCCCCTCATCGGCGCGGCGTGCGTCGAAGAAATTCATCATGAAGGAAATCAGCCCCGCTGCCGCGGCCGGCTCCAGGATCACGGTGTACTTGCCCGGCTCCAGCGCCTTGGCTTCGGCCGAATCGCTGGCCTTGCGCATCGCAATGCGGATGTCCTGCTCGGCCTTGAAGTCGGCGGCGTCTTTCAGATTGCGGCCCACCCAGCCCGAGCCGCGGCCGTCTTCGGTACGCACGGTGCAGGTGTAGTCGAAGCGCGCACCGCGCTGGTAACCGAAATTGCCCTTGCTGTTGGCGAATGCGGTAAAGCTCTGGCCATCTTCCAGGAAGCCTGCGGCGATCAGGCCCTTGCCCTTGCACGGGGCGATCGAATCGGCCGCCACCTGCGCGCGGAACGCCGGGTCCACCGCTGCGGTGGATTCGCTGAAGGTGGGGCTGGGTTTGTAGGTCTGCTTGTCGACCGCCGGCATGAATTCCGGATTTTCCGGAGCCAGCCGCGCCAGGTCTTCGGCGCGACGCACCACCCGTTCCAGCGAGGCGTCGTCGAACTCGTTGATCGTGGCAACGCCCACGCGCTTGCCGAACGCCACCTGCACCTGCAGGTCGGTGTTGTCGACGATGCCGCTGGTGGAGACGTTGTTGAGCGCAAAACGGATATTGCCGTCGATCGAGCCGGTGAGCGTGGCGGTGCACTCGTCGGCCTTGGACAGCTTGATGACCTTGTCCAGAATGGCCTTGGCCTGCGCTTCGGTAAGGATGCTCATGTGGGTTTCTCCTGTCAGCCGAGCGAGCGGGCGGTGCTGATGACGTTGATGCCATCGAAGCGGGCGGTGGACGAACCGTGCGAGACCGCCGAGACCTGGCTCGGCTGGCCCTTGCCGTCGAAGAACGAACCGCCCAGGCGGTAGTCACGCTGGTCGGCCACGGCGCTGCAGGCGTTCCAGAATTCCGGCGTGCGGATCTGGTAGGCCACGTCTTCGAGCATGCGGGTGATGGCGCCGTTCTTAATTTCGTAGAACAGCTGGCCACCGAACTGCGCGTTGTAACGCTGCTGGTCGATCGAGAACGAGCCATCGCCGATGATGTAGATGCCGTTTTCCACGTTCTTGATCAGATCGCTCACGCTCAGCGGCGTCTTGCCGGCGGCCAGCGACACGTTGGCCATGCGCTGGAACTGCACGCTCGACCACGAGTCGGCATAGCAGCAGCCATCGGAGGCGGTCTTGCCCAGAATATGCGCCTGATCGCGGATGGCCTGGTAGTCCACCAGCTTGCCGTCGCGGATCAGGTCCCACTGCTTGGTCTTGACGCCTTCATCGTCGTAGCCCACCGCGCCGAGGCTGCCTGCCTGCGTCTTGTCGGCCAGGATATGCACCTTGTCGCTGCCGTACTGGAAACCGGCCTTGAGCTTGTCCAGTGTGGCGAAGCTGGTGCCGGCGTAATTGGCTTCGTAGCCGAGTACGCGGTCCAGCTCCAGCGGGTGACCGATCGACTCGTGGATGGTGAGCCAGGTGTGCGAGGGATCCAGCACCAGGTCGTACTTGCCGGGCTTGACCGAGGGCGCCTTGAGCTTTTCCTGCGCCTGTTTGGCCGCCGCAATCGCGTCTTCCTTCATGTCGTACGACAAGCCGTAATTGACCACGCCGTTGGGCGAGACGAACTTGCCGGACGCGGCGCCATCGAGATATTCGTAGCCCAGCCCCATCGGCGCGGACAACCCGTCGCGGGTGCGGAACTTGCCGCTGGCCTTGTCGATGGCGGTCACGCTCATCGGCGCCCAGATGCGGTGCACGTCCTGGTCGATGTAGGAGCCGTCGGTGCTGGCGAAATACTTCTGCTCGTTGACCACGAACAGCATCGAGTTGACGAAGTTGGCGCCGGCGGCGGTGGCGGCGGCGTTGACGCCCAGCAGCAGGTCCACCTTGTCCTTGATCGGCACGTCCATCGCGTTCTTCTTGATCGGCGTCTTCCAGCTCACCTCGCCCACGCCCGGCGTCGGCGCCAGTTGCACCGGCGTGCCCTGCACCTTGGCGTTGGCCTTGGCGATCGCCGCGGCCTGCGCGGCCGCCTTGGCCACGCCCTGCTCGGTGAGCTCGTTGGTGGCGGCAAAGCCCCACGCGCCGCCCACGATGACGCGGATGCCGGCACCGATGGACTCGGTGTTGACCACGTTCTGCACCTTGTCCTCGCGGGTGATCACGAACTGGCGCAAATAGCGGCCAACGCGCACATCGCAATAGCTCGCTCCGGCCTGACGCGCCGCGTTCAAGCCGGCATCGGCCAGACGCTTCTTGCGGCCCACATCGAAGGGCGTCAGCAACTGCTCGGCGGCAATGGCCTTGCCGAAGTAGGCAGGCACGATCAGCCCGCCCATGGTCAGCCCGGTGAGGGCCAGGAAATCACGTCGCTGCACGGGCAACTCCCCAATAGTCCCGCGCGGCGCGCAGGTGGTGTGGTGACACGCACATGGCTCTGCGCGCGGTATCCCCGATTCTTGCCGGGCGATGAATGCTGCGTCAAATGACTTTCGGCAGGGGTAGGTATGCAGACTTGGTCCGTATGAGCCAGTGGCACTGCGGGCTTGCGCTGACGCGTGGCAAGCGCGGCTGGCGGTGTTCGATGACTGTTGCCGCGTGTTGGATGCGCAGACCGATTTCCTTCCCAGCACACGTCGAGCAAAACGCGAGCGTTCACCAAGCGATCGGTCCATCTGGTGCGGGTACCGCGCACTCGACGCTGCGGGTTGCGGCAGGGCCCTTGCCTGCCCACCCTCGCAGGACACGCTGCAAGTACGTCCTTGTAAGCTCCTTGGCGGCATCCATGCCGCCAAGGGTCCCGCGACGGTGCGCGGGCAAGGACCAGTCGAGCTGGTCGGTGTGCAGAGCTTCAATCAGGAAGCTGCTATCGGCCTGGCGCAGTATGTTGCTATTCAACAAAGTCACCAAACGAACTGTCTCGCGTGGTGTCCCGCGAGCGATGCGGGCACCGCGCACTCGACGCACTAATCGCTAAATTGCCCAGCAATTCCAACAGGGGAAATCGCAGCGTCCGATGTGATTGGTCAGCGCAACCACATCAATCGCAGCGCAGCTCATCCAACGACAATCACCCCAACGAACGTGCGGTATTGATCACATTGATGCCATCGAAGCGCGCGGTAGACGCACCATGCGACACCGCCGAGACCTGGCTCGGTTGTCCCTTGCCATCGAAGAACGAGCCACCCAGGCGGAAATCGCGTTGATCGCACACCGCGCTGCAGGCATTCCAGAATTCCGGCGTGCGGATCTGGTACGCGCCATCTTCCACCAAGCGCGTGACCTGGCCGTTTTCGATCTCGTAGAACAGCTGCCCGCCGAACTGCGCGTTATAGCGCTGCTGATCGATCGAATACGAACCGCGCCCATGGATGTACAAGCCGCGCTCCACGTTCTTGATCATCTCGGCAACCGCCAACGGCGTCTTGCCTGGCGCCAACGACACATTGGGCATGCGTTGGAACTGCACGTTCGACCAGGAATCGGCGTAGCTACAGCCATCGGACGCGGTCTTGCCGAGCAGATGCGACTGATCGCGCGTGCACTGGTAATCGACCAGGATGCCGTCCTTCACCAGCTCCCACTGCTTGGTCTTGACGCCTTCATCGTCGTACCCTACCGCACCCAAGCTGCCAGTCTGCGTTTTGTCGGCGACGAAGGTCACCGCATCGCTGCCCCAGCGGTAACCGGCATCGCGCTTGTCCAGTGTGGCGAAACTGGTGCCGGCGTAGTTGGCCTCGTAACCGAGCACACGATCGAGCTCCAGCGGGTGCCCGACCGACTCATGGATGGTGAGGAACAGATTGCTCGGGTCGATCACCAGATCGTACTTGCCTGCCTTCACCGACGGTGCGGTGAGTTTGGCGCGCGCCTGCCTGGCCGCGGCGATCGCATCTTCGCGCGCGTCGTAGCTGTGCCCGTAACCGATCAGCCCACCCGGCAGCTGGTGCTTCTGGCTGGCATCCCCATCCAGATATTCGTAGCCCATGCCCATCGGCGAGGACAGCCCGTCGCGGCTGCGGAACTTGCCGCTGGCCTTGTCCACTGCGGTGACGGTGAACGGCAGCCACAACCGGTGCACGTCCTGATCGATGTAGGAGCCATCGCTGCTGGCGAAATATTTTTGCTCGTTGATCGCAAACATGCGCGAGGCCACGAAGGTGGCGCCAGCGTTGAGCGCAGCGGCGTTGACGTCCATCAGCAGAGCCACCTTGTCCTGCAGCGGCACTCCCATGGCGTTCTTCCTGATCGGCGTCTTCCAGCTGACCTGCCCGACCGGCGTCACCGGCGCCAGCTGCACCGGCGTGCCGCCCAAGCGCGCATTCGCCTTGGCAATGGCCACCGCCTGCCGCGTGGCGGTGGCCACGCCATCGCTGGTCAACGTGTTGGTGGCCGCAAACCCCGGTAATCCCCCCACTTTTAGCGGTCGCCAGAAGTGGAGCTAAGCGGCCATCGCCAACTTCATGGCAGGCGTGATGCCGCCGAGCGCCATATTCGGACGCTCGTGGTTGTACGTCCATAGC
>NZ_JAGHWU010000094.1:0-2003 GCF_017746145.1 Xanthomonas sp. D-99
CGTGCGTCTGTGAACCGGGAAATTCCCGCGGAAAGCGCCAGAAATGGCGAAATTCCGAAGTTCCAAAAGCCACTCTTCGGAACGACGCCACCTTCCGCCCTGTCAGGTCTCGTTGTTCAGACCTTCCCTAGGTCCATCAAAGTGTCGGGGATCGACGCTGATGTATCTTGCCGAGCGGCCACGTCGAGGTCAAAGGCAAGACCGGATCGCTGCATGTCAATTCCGAGCCTTACGTGTTCATGGAAGACTGGAACGTCGTTACCTGTGTTGCGAACAAAGCGGACCGAAGATCTTGTTACTCGCCTTCTGCGATGGGCGGCAATGCCCGCCTTCCAACTACACGTCGTCAATTTCACAACGACGAGGATCGAGACCGCGACTTAGTATGACGAATGCCCGCTTGCCTGCGCAGAGCAATCCTTGGGCATCAGATTGCCCAAGGATTGCGTGATGGAACATTCTTTCGCGCTGACCAATAAATACGATTCGGAGAGACCTAGCTGTTCGCTGTCTTGCCTGCAGCTGGCCAGATACGAAGCAACTGCGCAAAGAGGTGCTCAGTGCGAGTCCGGATTGCCGCCTCGTGCCAGTCGTCGGCTTCCTTCCCATGAAAGTAGCGAGTCAAGTTCATCTTGGAATACTTCAAGAGCTCCGAGCGCTTGTTCGTCCAAGCAGCATTTTGCAAAGACGAATTGAATTTTCCGGTGATCAGGGTCAAGTTACCCAAGGTGTTGAGCATGACGCTTCTACGAACTATGGCCTTCTGCTTGGTCAGCTCATCCACCTGATCTTGTTCCGGCAGTGGCCAGTGGGTAAGCCAGGCTTGCGGCATCACATGTTCGATGGTGAGCTTCGATGGCATCGCGATCGCTTCGCTCTTGCTAGACATGGAGAATGCATCCAAGGCTTCAAGCACGGCACGCACCTTCTTCTGTGCCAACCTGCCATAAAGCTCCTGCTCGAAGATCGCCACGAGTAATTCATCATCCGTCGGGAACTTGGTGCTCTCGCCGGTGCCCTTGCCCAGTTGCTCAGCGACGGTGGCCGCGGACACTCCGCCCGCCTTCTCAACGGCCTTGATCAAGTCCACAAACAGCCGGTTGTAGTTCTTTGTCGTGTAGTTGGTAATCAGGCGGCGCATCAGGAAGCTTTCGAGCACGCCTAAGATCTTGTCGAACTCGTCCCTGTTGTCGGGCATCAGGCTCGCGTAAGCATACAGGAGGAACGGGTAGACCGTGGCAGTGTCTACCGCTTCCAAACGGCGTAGGAACAGCGCCAAAGCGTCATGATCTTTGGGCTCATAGAACGCCTGGAAGATATCCCCAAATTGAGCGAGTTGCTGGATATGGGCCGCTGGTGTCATGGGAGCCGGAATGCTTGCTTCTGGATCCGCCTCTGCATGGTCTACAAAGTTCTTGTAGGCATTGAACAGGTGGGTGGACTTCACCTCATCCCGAGTCATCATGGACAGGTAGTGGTTGATGAAAAGGTCAATGCGGGGGCGGTAGATGCGACCCTGCTGGACGGGCTCTCGCCAGAACTTGCTGTCAAAGCGCTCCCAATGCTTGGCGTAGAGATTTTCTACATGCTTCTCCGTCGCACCCTCTACCCTCGCAGCTTTGCGGAACAGATAGTTCTTGATCAGATCAGCAGGTAAGAGCTCGGTGCCGCGAGCATTGAGCGTTTCGAAGATGACTTGCGTTTCATCGCCCGCAGTCAAGTTGATCACCACCAGCTGTAACCCATCCTGCACGACCAACCAGGCGCACTCTAGTCGGTCCCAAACTGTCTTGCCAGATAGCGCTTCGGCATCGGCCTCGTCATCCAGCTTGCCCGCAGCCCAGTCGACTAAGTGCTTGCTGAAATAGCGATAAGCGCCAACAATCTGGCTGCCATGAAGCTCTGGCTTTCCTTTGGCCCCCTGCTCTACCTCGGCGTCGGAAGTGGAATCACATACCAGCCGGAATGCAGGCCGGTCGGAGTTAGGGAAGGTCTGATCAACT
>NZ_JAGHWU010000095.1:0-7344 GCF_017746145.1 Xanthomonas sp. D-99
CGGGAAATTCCCGCGGAAAGCGCCAGAAATGGCGAAATTCCGAAGTTCCAAAAGCCACTCTTCGGAACGACGCCACCTTCCGCCCTGTCAGGTCTCGTTGTTCAGACCTTCCCTAGGTGGGCCGCACCAATCGCCCCCGCGCTGTTCGGCACCGCCCCGTTCTGGCGCCCTTTTGAATATTGTAATAGTTCGATCACATAACCGTCTGGTGCCCTGACGATTGCCGTTTTTACATTGGGATCATCGACGCCAGTCACCTGATACAGGAAATCGCCCCCCATCTCCGACTGTCGCTCAAGCTTGAAGCCGAGTGCTCCTGTCCAGAACCGAACAGCTTCGTCCAATGACGATACCGCGAAGCCTGTGTGGTCCACCGCGATTATTCTTGCGTCGTTGTTCATTGCTTCACTCTCACTACACCGTGCTTGAGGTGTCGGAGCTTGCGCCCTAGCTGCAACCGACGCCAGCAACATGACGAATATGATCTTCATGGTGACGCTCTACCGCGAAGGCCTCTTCCTGAAAAAAACGGTTGTCAGGAAGGTCGGAGCGTTCCCAAAAGCCAGCAGTTGGGTATGGAACGCACATAGAATCTAGCCGCAATCCAAGGCCCGAAAAGCGTCAATGGAAATCGCGCGAGGGCAGCTGCATGTCGCCGAGCAAGTTGCTGAGGTCGTACAGGTCGCCGGCGATCAGATGCTCTACGCCGTCCACGCGTTCCCAGCGACCACGCACGGCCAGCAGGCGCGATTCCAGCAGCGCACGGCGGCGACGCAGCGCAAGGTGCGACCAGACGATGACGTTGATCATGCCCTGCTCGTCTTCCAGGGTGACGAAGATGGTGCCCTTGGCGGTGGCCGGGCGCTGGCGCTGGGTGACCAGGCCGGCCACATGCACGCCGCTGCCGTGGCGGCGGCCCTGCAATTCGCGCAGACCCAGGATGCGCCGCTGGCGCATCTGCGGGCGCAGCAGCGCCATTGGATGCTGGCGCAGACTCAGGCCGACCGAGCGGTAATCGGCAAGGATTTCTTCGCCCGCGCGCGGTGCCTCGAACTCCACCGGGCGCTCCTCCGGGCTGCCCGGCAACAGTGGGCGACGCGCCTCCACACCGGCCATTGCCCAGCGCGCGGCATTGCGGTTGCCCACCATGCCTTGCAAGGCGCCTGCTTCTGCCAATGCCAGGCGTGCTTTTTCGTCGAGTGCGGCGCGCAGGCACAGATCGCCGATATCGGCGAACGCCCGCTGCGTGCGTGCGGCAACGATGCGCTGCGCCACCACTTGCGACAGTCCGGCGACCTGCCGCATGCCCAACCGGATCGCCGGTTGTTCGCCGGGATCGGCAGCGCTGCGCCACGGCCGGCCGCCGACCAGGGTGTTGTCCCAGTCGCTGTGCAACACATCCACCGGCAGCACCTCCACGCGCTCGCGCTCGGGGCTGCCGCGGCGCGCATCCTGCACGATCTGGCTGGCCGAATAAAAGCCCATCGGCTGCGCGTTGAGCAGCCCGCAGGCGAAGGCGGCCGGCTCGTGGCGTTTGAGCCAGCAGCTGGCATAGACGAGTTTGGCGAACGAGGCGGCATGGCTCTGCGGAAAACCGTAGGAACCAAAACCCTTGATCTGTTCGAAGATCTGGTCGATGAAGCTGGAGGCGTAGCCTTTGCCCTGCATGCGTTCGCGTACGCGCGTGCGATGCTGTTCCATGTCGCCGCCGCGCCGCCATGCGGCCATCGAGCGACGCAAGTTGTCGGCTTCGTCCTCGCTGTAATCGGCAGCATGCATCAGCAGTTCCATCACCTGCTCCTGAAACAACGGCACGCCCAGCGTGGGCTTGAGGATGTCTTCAACCGCAGGCGACGGGTAGTTCACTTCTTCGCGGCCCTGCCGTCTGCGCAGATATGGGTGCACCATGTCGCCCTGGATCGGCCCGGGGCGCACGATCGCCACTTCGATGACCAGATCGTAGAACTCTGCAGGTTTGAGCCGCGGCAGCATCGCCATCTGCGCACGCGATTCGATCTGGAACACGCCGACGGTGTCGGCGCGCTGGATCATCTTGTAGGTTGGCGCGTCATCGCCTGGCAGCGTGGCAATGCTGTAATTGCGCCCACGGTGGCCGCGCACCAGCTCCAGCGTCTTGCGGATGCAGGTGAGCATGCCCAGCGCCAGGCAATCGACCTTGAGCAGCTGCATGGTTTCCAGATCGTCCTTGTCCCACTGGATGATGGTGCGATTAGGCATGGCCGCGTTTTCCACCGGCACCAGCAGCGAAAGCGGCTCGTCGGAGATCACGAAACCGCCGACATGCTGCGACAGGTGCCGTGGGTGATCGCGCAAATGCTCTGTAACGGCCAGGATCTTGTTGATCAGCGGGTTGGCCAGATCGAACCCGGCTTCTTCGATGCGCTGTTCCATCGGCGTTTCGCCATTGCCCCAACCGTAGCAATTAGCCAGCAACGCAATCTGGTCCGGCGGCAGGCCGAAGGCCTTGGCCACATCGCGCACGGCGCTTTTGCCGCGATAGCAGATCACCGTCGCCGCCAGCGCCGCGCGTTCGCGCCCGTATTTGCTGTAGACGTACTGCAGCACTTCCTCGCGGCGTTCGTGCTCGAAGTCCACGTCGATGTCCGGCGGCTCGTCGCGTTTTTCGGACAGGAAGCGCGCCATCAACAACCGCGTTTCATCCGGGTTGACCGCCGTGATGCCCAGCGCATAGCACACCGCCGAATTGGCCGATGAGCCACGGCCCTGGCAGAGAATGTCCTGATCGCGTGCGAAGCGCACCACATCTTGCACAGTGAGGAAGAACGCTTCGTAGTTCTTGAACGCGATCAGCGCCAGCTCTTTTTCGATGTCCTCGCGCACCTTTGCCGAGATGCCGCCCGGCCAGCGCTTGCGGATGCCTGCTTCGGTGAGCTGACGCAGATAGCTGGTGGGCGTGTGGCCTTCCGGCACCAGCTCTCTGGGATAGGTGTAGCTGATCTTGGAAATATCGAAGGTACAACGCTGCGACAACTCCACGGTGGCCTGCAACAACGCATCCGGGTAGATATTGCCCAACGCGCGCCGGGTTCGCAGATGCCGCTCGCCATTGCGGAACAGGTGTGCGCCGCACTCGGCCAGCGGCAGCGTGTGGCGGATGGCGGTCAAGGTGTCTTGCACGATGCGCTCGCGACGCTGCGCCATATGCACATCGCCACTGGCCAACGCGGTCATGCCCAATTGCTGCGCCAGCGCTTGCAGGACCTGCAGGCGCGCGACATCGTCCTGTTCGCGATGCAGTTCCACTGCCAGAAACGCCCGCTCGCCGAAGACCTGTTGCAACCAGGCGCCCTGCTCTGCCTGCGGCTGCGCGCCGGGTAGCCACAGCGCAAACACGCCCGGCACCACGTCGCGAAACTGCGCTTGCACCTCGGCGCGACCCAAGCGATAGGCGCCCTTGCTTGCCGCACGCCGCGCGGTAGTGATCAACCCGCACAGCTGCGGGTAACCGTGCGCATTTTCCACCAACAGCACCAAGCGGATGTCATCGACCAGGGTGAATTCGCTGCCGACAATCAACCGCACGCCGGTGGCACGCGACGCTTCCAGGCCACGCACGATGCCGGCCAGCGAGCATTCGTCGGTAATGGCCAAGGCGCTGTAGCCGCAATGCTGCGCGCGTGCGAACAACTGCTCGGCACTGGAGGCACCGCGCAGGAACGAAAAGTCCGACAGACAATGCAGCTCGGCATATGCAGGCAGATCATCGGCCTGCTGCGCATGGACGATATCGTCATTGGCCGCGCGCAGGCGTGCAGCCACATTCCAGGCACGCGGCATGCGCCCACCGGGCGTGTCGCGGTCTACGCCATCAATGGCGTCATCCCAGCTCATGGATGCTGGATGCCTTCAACAGCGCCATGCTGTCTCGCACGGCCTTTGCAGTCCGCGGTGGATCGCGTCGCTGCAGCTCCTGCTGCGTTCTTTTTGAAGGCCCGGCACCTGCAGCCTGCACCCACCCCGCGACCAGCGCCAGGCGGCCCGTGCTCGGATCCTGCAATGGCATCCCTGCGCTCACGCAAACCACCCATGCAGCATCCAGCCGTCCACCCGACCGGGCGCGGCGAATGCCCAGCCACGCCGGCCGCGTGCTGTCTCCACCACGTAGTAATCGCGACGCGCTTCATCGTCGTCCCACCAACCGCTTTCCAGCCGCTCCGGGCCGGACACGATGCGCAGGTGCGGGTCGTGGAGCGGCACCGGCTGCGGCAGCAACCAGGTGGGGCGCGGCGGACGCTGCGGCGCGGCGGCTTCGCGCATCGCATCGCCGATGGCGCGGCGCCACGCGCGCTCCGGGCGCGGGTCGTCGGCCGGCAAGACGCGATAGACCGCGTCATCGCCCAGCCGTGCACGCAGGCGCTCGCGCAGTTGCGGCCACTCCACCGATTGCTGCGCGCGCTGATCGAACAGGTCGCGCATGGCCGGTACGAACGGCGGCAGCTGCCGTGCCAGCAAGCGCATCGCCACCACCGGCCGCGGAATCTCCACCCGCTCCAGCCGGTTGCGGGCCAGCTCGAACAGCAAGGTGGGCGCGCGTTCCGGCGTGAGCAGGCCGATCTCCACATCGGTCGCACCTTCTTCGTGCTCCAGGCGTAATAAAAACCGCTGCACGCCGCCATCGCGAATGGACAGATACGTGCACAGGTCGCCGATCAACCGACGCAACGGAAACAGCAGCGCCGGATGCGTTTCCACCTCATACCCCAACTCCACGCGGTGGTCGAAGTGGTCTGGCGGCGCGTAGCACTCCAGTGGGTCGTCGACCTGCCCGTAGAGGCGATCCAGATGATCGAGCAGGCCCGCACCGAAACGCCGGCGCAACCCGTCGCGCGGCAACCCACGCACCGCCGCGAGCGTGCGCACGCCCATGTGCTGAAGGCGCTCGCCGGCATCGTCGGGCAATGCAGCGCGGCGCACAGGCACCTTGTCGAGCGTGCTGTGCAGGGCCGGCAATTGCGTCACCACCATGCCGTCGCGCAGCCCTGCCAGCACGCGCGCGGCGCGCGGCGTGGGCGCCAGCGCAAGCCGGTGCTGGAAGCCCAAGGCCTGCAGCTCATCGCGCAGGCGACGCTCGAAGCGCGGCCAGGGGCCGAACAGGCGAAAGCTGGCACCGGCTTCCAGCACGATGGCGCGCGACCACTGCTGGCTGACCAGCGAACTATGCCGATATGCCCAGGCCGCAAGAAAGCGCTGCGTGCGCGCTTCGTTTTGCGCGTCGTAATCGATGGTGCTTACCTGAGTCATCAAGGCATGCGCCGCCGATAGCCGCATGCCGGCCTTCAACCCAGCCGCACCAGCGGCGGCATTGACCGAATGCAGGCTGCGCAGCTGCGCCGGGCCTTCCACCAGCACCAGCGGCGCCTGCGGCGCTTCCAGACGCCGAAGGACGGCGTCCAGCGCCAGCTGCGGCAGCAAGATGCAGGCCCACAACATGCGCGCGCCTCAATGCGCCAGCCGCAACGGCTGCGACGGTACCTGCCCGCCGCGGCACTTGCGCACCTGCCAGGCATCGCGCTCGGGCAGGAATTCCAGCCGCAAGGCCGCCGGCGATGCATTCACCGCATGACGGCGGTCGCGCAGCGCGAAGGCGCAGCAGTTGCCGCTATCGGCCGCCACCTGCAGCCGGCGCAGCGCACGCGCATCGCCGGTTTGCGGCCAGCCCAGTACCGCAGCGCAAGCGCCGCTGCGCAAGCATTGTTCGAACGCCCATAACGCTTCGCGCGGCTCGGCCTGCACCACTTCCAGATGCTCCAGCACCACCCTGCCCGCCTGCCAGGCCGGCGCGTAAGGAATGAACGGCGGCGCGACCAGCACGACCCGGCTGCTGCTGGCAGTCATGCGTGCCAGCGTGGGCAGCAACAAGGCGATCTCGCCGATGCCGTGCGCAGGCAACAACAACTCGGTCAAGGCACGCCGCGGCCAGCCGCCATCGGGCAGCAACGCATCCAATGCCACATGCCCGGTGGATTCGCCGCCATTGACGGTGGCCGTGCCCTGGCCTGCACGCCAGACGGTGCGCGCGGCCAGCAGGGCGTCCAGCGGCAGTGCCACTGCCGCATTCCCGTCCTGGCTGATGCGCGCCGGCTCCTGGCTCATCTCAGCCCTGCCGGATCAGGCCGCAGTACAGCCCTTCGATCGCGAAGTCGGCATCGGCCGCCACCACGATCGGCGCATGCGCACGATTGCGCGGCAGCAGGCGGATGCGTTCGGCGCCGCGCTCCAGGCGCTTGATGGTGATTTCGCCATCCACCCGCGCCACCACGATCTGCCCGTCGCGCGCCTCATTGCTGCGATGCACGCCAACCAGGTCGCCATCCAGAATGCCGTCATCGATCATCGAATCCCCCTGCACCTGCAACAGGTAATCCGGACGCAGCGAAAACAGCGCGCGGTCCAGCCAGAGCTGACGCTCCAGGCCGATGTCCGCACCGATCGGCAGGCCTGCTGCCACCCGCCCCAGCACCGGCAAGGCCAGCAATTCATCGCGACCGGCGCCCCCCGGCAGACGGATGCCACGTTTCTGATTGGGCAGCAGCTCGATCAATCCGGCATCGGCCAGCGCCTGCACGTGCTTTTGTGCGGCATTGCGCGAGGCAAACCCGAAGGCCTGCGCGATCTCGGCCAGACTGGGCGAGACGCCTGCCTGGGCCTGCTCCTGCAGGAACGCCAGCACGGCGGCACGTTGGGGGGGAAGCGATGGCATCGGGGCGCGGCAGCAGAACGGGACAAGGTGTACATTTGTACACCCATCGATCGCAGCAGGCGAGACCGGCTTGCTGAGCCGCTTCAGCACGTCACTTGCGACTGGCTGACGACAGGGTTATAACTTTCGTATTAACGTGAGATGCCGCCATGAAACTCAAGATCACTGCCATCGGCAATTCCGCCGGCGTCACCCTGCCCAAGGAACTGCTGGCCCGCCTGCGGCTTGGAAAGGGCGACGAACTCTATGCACTGGAAACGCCCGACGGCATCAAGCTGACCGCATTCGACCCGACGTTGGCCGCGCAGATGGATGTGGCCGAGCAGGTGATGCGTGAGCGCCGCACCTTGCTCAACAAACTGGCGCAGTAACGCACACGCATGATCATCTGGATCGAGCGGCCACTTGTCTTGGCTATCCACGACCGCCAGCTGGCCGAACATGGTGGCGGGAGCGGTGTGCGCGACGATGCGTTACTCGACTCCGCCCTTGCTAGACCTAAGGAAGGTCTGAACAACGAGACCTGACAGGGCGGAAGGTGGCGTCGTTCCGAAGAGTGGCTTTTGGAACTTCGGAATTTCGCCATTTCTGGCGCTTTCCGC
>NZ_JAGHWU010000096.1:0-2519 GCF_017746145.1 Xanthomonas sp. D-99
TGTTCAGACCTTCCCTAGGGAACTGGCTGCAACCTAGAAAGTTCTCGCCGGTGCGCCGGTTTCTTCTCTGCACGAGTGCGCTGCCGCAGCGTGGGCAGCTTGGAGTGGCAATGTTTGCAGAGGCAGTGGAATCAGCTGAACCAAAGACAGGCTCGATGCGCGCGGATATCGCCGTCGGCTGCGCTGTGGCTTGTTGCTGCACTGCTTGGATCATGTCCAACAACTGTTCGCCGCCAATGAGTTCAATCGGCTTGCCTTCGGCAAAGCGCTCAGCGTCTTTCGTGTAAGTACCGATGCAAGCGATCTTGACCGCGTGGGCCTGGTGATGTGCCAGCAGGCCGTACATTTCGCGCACCACGCTGACGCCAACTTGCTGGCGCTTCCATTGTTTGCATTGCACCAGTGTGCGGCGGCCGTCTTTGCGCAGCATCAGGTCGATGCCGCCGTCTGCGCCACCCAGGCCGGTTTCTTCAACGCTATAGCCTTGCCGGCGAAAGGCTTCGCCCACCAACTGTTCGAACTGGCGCCAGCCGCCGGCGGCCAGGCTCTCCAGGGTGGTACGTGTCTCCAGAAAGCGTCGCCGGCTGCGTGAGCCCAAATAGGAGCACAGCGCGGCGAGCCAGCAGATGCCGAGCAGCATCCACGCCAATGGCGCGAACGCCCCACTCGACTGCTGGGCAAACCCTTGCGACAGCATCCCGCCCTGGTGAGAGAACCACCAGCCGATGCCGTAGCGCACGACTAGATAACCCACGATTCCCGCAACAAGGCCGAGCGGCCACGGCAACGCGGCCAACGCTTCAAACCCGCTCTGCTTCTTTCTGCGTCCCATGCAAGAACCCCCGTTCCAGCTTCGAACATAACCGCTGAAACGTGCGTTGTCAGCAAGCGAACGATGCTATTGCGGTCTGTCGCCCATTAAATTTCGGGACGACGCGCTTCAGCGCAAACGGCTTACCCAATGCCGATGCTTGAGTTCGCTCGCATCAGTTCAGCGCAATTTGTGCAGATACCCGCGGGGGTGTGGGCTAACGGATGAGTGACGTCGCAAACCTCACAGGCAGTCTGGCAATCAATCGGTGGCTCCCTACTCCGTAGCCATCTTTGCCAATGAGACGCATATGCTTATTCGTTGAGCGAGCAGAAGCCTAGCCTATGCGCGAGGCATTCGTGGCCAACACCGATCAATGTCGATGTGGCCTTGAATCACGCCGCAATTACCGCTTGATTGCGCGACCAAGCGGGCTTCTTAGCCCACTCGGCCACACAACGCGCGTCGTCGCCAGAGGACGAGGACGCGCAGTGCGACTTACTTGATTTCCACCGCACCCACATCGCAGACCGCGGTATCACGCGCAACACCACGCTGGTCGATGTTGCGGCAATTGCTGCCGAGGTTGCGCACCGGGCTGTTGGCCGCCGGCAATTGGGTGAGCGTGGGGCCGCCATTGGCGGCTGGTGCGCCCAGCAGCGGATCGGTGGCGCGTGCGAGGCCGGCGGTGAGGCAGCTGTGGAACAGGCCGCCCGCAGCCGAGTACTCGATCAGGTTGTTGCCGGTGCTGCTTTGGTCGCTGCAGAAGGTGCGCTCGGTCTTGGAATAGAAGATGCTGTTGCGGATGTCGAATCCACTACCGAACAACGTCGACCCTGGCGTGTTCTCGGCGAAGGTGACGTTGTTGAAGCGCACCGTGGTCTTGCCCTGGTCGCCATTGGATGGCTGCCAGCCCACATGCTGGATCGCCGCGCCCACACCCTTTGCATAGTTGCCATAGAAGGTGCTGTTGCTGACGTTGCAGGACGGGCCGTAGCAGTCCATGTACAAGGCGCCGGCGTTGCTCTTTTCGGCGCGGTTGGAGATGAAGCTGGTTTCTTCGACGTTGATGATGCCCGGCGTAGTGATGGTGGTGCCGGAGTGCGTGGTATCGCCAAAGCCCAGGCTGATGCGCGCACCGCCGGCCGGGCCGCCATAGGCAATGTTGTTGGCGAAGGTGGAGGAGCGCACGTCGATGGTGTCCGGTGCATACGCCCACAACGTGGCGCCGCCGCCGCTGTTGGCCGCGCTGTTGTTGCGCACCACCGTGCCGCACACCGAGAGCGTGGCGCCACCGGCGGCGGCGTTGAGGTAGCCGGCGAGCGAGGCGCCGTCGGTGTCGATTGCGCCGCTGTTGCCGAACTGGTCGGCATCCGGGAAGCCGGCCGGCGCATTGATGGCCTGGTTGCCGACAAATTCGGAATTGACGATGGTCAGACGGTAATCCCCCCGCCCATTAGCAGACGCCAGAAGTGGAATTTTCTCGTCCCCTTTCTCGAGGAGGTTCCATGAAGAAGTCCCGCTTTACCGACAGCCAGATCATCGCCGTGCTCAAGCAGGCCCAGGCCGGTGCGCCCGTGCCGGAGCTGTGCCGCGAGCACGGCATCAGCTCGGCGACGTTCTACAAGTGGCGCAGCAAGTTCGGCGGCATGGACGTGTCCATGGTCGCGCGCATGAAGGAGCTGGAGGAGGAGAACCGCCGGCTCAA
>NZ_JAGHWU010000097.1:0-28213 GCF_017746145.1 Xanthomonas sp. D-99
CGCCAGAAATGGCGAAATTCCGAAGTTCCAAAAGCCACTCTTCGGAACGACGCCACCTTCCGCCCTGTCAGGTCTCGTTGTTCAGACCTTCCCTAAGGCAGTTTGCAATAGGTTGTACATACTTGGCGCCGAGAGAATAGCGTGCAAACCATCCGTTTTTTGAGCCATTTTACGCTCCAGCTGATCGTGATACTACGATGACTCCTGCAATGATTAGAATCGTTCCGGAAATCTTATGCCAGTCCATGGTCTCGCGAAACATCCATATAGAGAGAATTGCAACGATTGGGAAGCTCAGGGACGTGAAGGGATAGGCTTTGCTGAGCGGCATCCTGCCGATGGCTGCCATCCAGCACAGCGACGCCCCGAAAGCGGCTGCAAAGGCGCTGATCACCCAAGGGTTGAGCAACAGCAAGATGATGCCACGCCAGTTGCTACCTGCAATAGTAGCGTCCGGGTTCAAGCCAACTTGCCATTTCAAAGTAAGCTGACCATAGATCGTGAGCAAAATTGTCAAAGCGATGAATACGTAGCTCATAAGATCAGCGGGGACCATGTGTTGTAAGGGGAGGCCCTAATGCCAAAGTCGATGGCATAATGTGATAAGTGTCATAAGCGTTGAATAGCGCGAAGCCTAGGCGCGCCCACACTTGTTGCACGCGGTAGTTCCACACCTGAGTACTGATGATCAGCTCCCTGCAGCCTCTATCGTAGGCGTGTGCGGCGATCCAGATCAGCCCTCTGGTATAGATTCCCTTTCCCGCATGCGCAGGGTGAACTGCATTCAGGACTACCTCGCATTGCCGAATCCGGCTGTCGATTGAGCATGTTAGAAAGCCGGCCGCTTCGGTTCCTGATGTTGCCAAGCAGGTAAAGCGGTCTGTCTGGCCCGCGGCCAGATAGGCACATGCCCACTCAATGTATCCCTCCAGAATCTGCTCTGCTGGCAGTCTGCGATTGGCGTTATAATGGCTGCGGTAACCCACGAAGCCGTCGCGGGCAATACGTTGCAGCTCCGCTACATCAGAAGCATCTGCGAGCCGAAACACGACCTCGGCTTCACCAACAGGTGCTGACCACTTGTCGACGGGCAGTGGCAGGCGGTAGTAGACGAGCGTGTCTGCATGGAGTATCTGAAAACTGCTCTCTGCCAACGCCGAGACAGTCGCGTGAGAGCCGGCAGGCACGCGGAGTACGGTGATGTCCAGTCTCTGGTCGCTGATCGAGTTAGCAATGTGAGCAGACATCTCGATATCAGACTCCAATCGAGCCCGCCCGATTCTCAGTCCAAAACGATCTGTTTCTATTTCTGAAAAAATGACCTGCTCACTCACGGGCGGTGTCCCGTGATGGTAGAGATGACGTAATGAGGCCGCTGTTTTGCGCTGCTGAAGATGCGCCCTACATACAGTCCCAACACCCCGACGCTTGCCAGGATTGCGCTTCCGATGAGCCACACAGAAGCTATGATGCTCGTGAATCCTGCTACCTGAGTGTCACCAACCCAGTAGCGAGAAATGCTGAAGGCGACGACTCCAATCGAAAGTAGAGCGAATATCAAAGCTGCCCCAACCACCAGGCGAAGTGGCTTGTCCGAGTAGGAGAGTGCAATGCTGGCGGCAAGCCTTAGAAGGCGGCGCAACGTGTAGCCGCTGTCCCCTGCATCTCGCGCTTCGTGAGTGACCGGCACATGTGCAGTCTTCAGGCCCGTCCAGCGTACTAGCATCGGAAGAAATCTTTCCTGCTCAGGCATGGCAACGATGACGTCGACGGTCTTTCTGCTGTATGCACCAAAGTTTGCAGTCGTGTGGTCGTATGTTGCACCTGTCAACCACCCAAGGAACTTATAAAAAGCGAAGGATCCTGCGCGTTTGAGCGCCTTGTCTTGACGTTGCACGCGTTGGGCTAGCGCAATCTCGGTGTCGCCGCGCAAGGCGGCAAGCAGATTGGGTATTTCTTCCGGGCGATCCTGGAGGTCGCAGTCCATGACGATGACCTTGAAGCCTTTGGAGATGCCAAGCCCTGCAGTTATCGCAGCATGCTGCCCAAAATTTCTGCTCAGACGAACTCCAATGACAGATTCGCGGTGCTGGGCGATTTCGCTGATGCGCGACCAGGCCCCATCGGGGCTTGCATCATCCACTAAAATGATTTCGTAACTTGAAGTTATCCGAGCAAGCGCTTGTTCGACACGCTCTACAAGATGCTCGAGGCAGTCCTTGCAGCCGTAGATAGGCGACACGACCGACACCTCTGGCCTCGTTGCTGGGGACAGAGGTGCCGCAGGCGACCGTGATTCAAACATGGCAGGCAAGTGTTCCCCCTAAAACTTTGGGCGGCGCCCGAATGAATTGGGCGCCCGCAAGAATTCAGTTCTGAAGCCGAATGTCATAACTCCTTCGGCGTCGCAATCAATGCTTAAAGAGCGGCTTCAAGCTCCGGCAGCAGCGTAAACAAATCCCCCACCAGCCCAATATCGGCGATCTCGAAGATCGGCGACTCCGGGTCCTTGTTGATCGCCACGATCGTGCCGGCGTCTTTGATGCCGGTCAGATGTTGGATGGCGCCGCTGATGCCGATCGCCACGTAAAGCTCCGGGGCGATGATCTTGCCGGTCTGGCCGACCTGCAGCTCGTTGGGCACGTAACCGGCATCCACTGCCGCGCGCGAGGCGCCCACGGCGGCACCGAGTTTGTCGGCCAGGCTGTAGATGTGCTGGAAGTTCTCGGCCGAGCCGACGCCGCGACCACCAGAGACCACGCGCTTTGCGCTTTGCAGGTCGGGGCGGTCGGAGCTGCCTGCTGCCAGGCCGACAACGCGGGTATGGGTCGGCAGCGCGACCTCCACGGTGGCCGACTCAACCGTCGCGCTTCCACCGCCGGCAGCTTCCGGCCACGATGCACTGCGCACCGTCGCGACCACGATCTGGTCGGCCGGTGCCCTGACGGTGATGATGGCGTTGCCTGCGTAGATCGGACGCTTGAAAGTGTAAGCGTCTTCGACCGACATCAGATCGGAGATCTGGTTGACGCCGAGGAGCGCAGCCACGACCGGCATCAGATCCTTGCCGAACGTGGTGGAGGGGCCGAACACGTGCGTATAGCCCTGGCCGGCCAGCTGGGCGATCTGGGGGCCCAGCACCTGCGCAATGGCGTGTTCGTTGGCCGCATTGGCCACCGCCAACACGCGGCTGACGCCGGCCAACTGCGCCGCCTGGGAAGCGATCGCGGTCGGGTCGGCTGCCAGCACAACCACATCAATGGATTCGGCCGAGATCGCCAGCGCAGCGCTCAGCGTCTTGGCGGTGGCAGCGTTGAGCTGGCCGTTAAGATGTTCGGCAACAACGAGAACCTTGGCCATTACAGCAACCCCTTCTGCTTGAGTGCGGCCACCAGCTCGGCGGCGTCCTTGACCATCACGCCGCGGCTGCGCTTGGACGGCGCGGCGTAGTGGGTGGTGGTCAGGCTGTCATGCGCGTCGACACCCAGGTCGGCAAACGCCAGCGTTTCCAACGGCTTGCTCTTGGCCTTCATGATGTCCGGCAGCTTGATGAAGCGCGGCTCGTTCAGGCGCAGATCGGTGGTGACCACCGCCGGCAGGTCCACTTCCAGCGTCTCCAGGCCGGCATCGACCTCGCGCGTGACCGTCGCCTTGCCACCGGCAACCACGAGCTTGCCGGCAAAGGTGGCCTGCGGGCGGCCCCACAGTGTGGCGAGCATCTGGCCGGTCTGGTTGGCATCGTCATCGATTGCCTGCTTGCCCAGGATGACCAGGTCCGGCTGTTCCTTCTCGACCAGCTTGAGCAAAGTGCGCGCGGCGGTCAGCGGCTGGATGGCCGCGTCGGTGACCACGTGGATGGCGCGATTGGCGCCCATGGCCAGGCCGTTACGCAGGTGCGCAGCCGCATCGGCCGGCGCCAGGGTGGCGACCACGACTTCCGTGGCAATGCCGGCATCGCGCAGGCGCAATGCTTCTTCCAGGGCGATTTCGTCGAACGGGTTGGGCGAGAGCTTGACGCCCTCGGTCACCACGCCGGAGCCATCCGGCTTGACCTGAATGCGGACGTTGTAGTCCACCACGCGCTTGTAGGCGACGAGGATTTTCATCGTGTACGAGATCCTTCAGCTATTGCGGGAAGGCCCGGCCGCGGCGGCAGGCACGGGAGTGGGGGCATTCTAACCGGGGTAGAGCTACCATGCGATGGCGTATGGATGGTGCGGTGCGGGAATGGGCCTGCGAGGGCGACTTCGACCGCTGTTGCGCGCAACGTATATCCTGTCGGGCTTGAAATTGAGTGCGGCGAACGCGCGATCAGGAGATAGGCAGTGGCAACTTGGTTAGTGACCGGCGGAGCGGGCTTCATTGGCGGCAACTTCGTGTTGGAGGCGGTCGCGCGTGGCGTGCGCGTCATCAACCTGGATGCGCTCACTTACGCAGGCAACCTGAAAACCCTGGCGTCTTTGGAGGACAATCCGAATCACGTCTTCGTCAAAGGCAATATCGGCGACGGAGCGCTGGTGGATCGTTTGCTGGCAGAGCACCAGCCTGACGCAGTTCTGAACTTTGCCGCCGAGAGCCACGTGGACCGCTCGATTGATGGTCCGGGTGCGTTTATCCAGACCAATGTCGTCGGTACCCTGGCCCTGCTTGAATCCGTGCGGGATTACTGGAAGGCGCTGCCGCAGGAATCCAGGCATGCGTTTCGCTTCCTGCACGTGTCGACCGATGAGGTGTACGGCACCCTGGGAGAAACCGGAAAATTCACCGAAACCACGCCCTACGCTCCGAATTCGCCTTACTCCGCATCCAAGGCCGCATCCGACCATCTGGTGCGGGCGTTTCATCATACGTACGGCCTGCCGGTGTTAACGACCAATTGCTCGAACAACTACGGCCCCTACCATTTTCCCGAGAAGTTGATTCCGCTGGTCATCGCAAAGGCCTTGGCAGGGGAGCCACTACCCATGTACGGGGATGGAAAGCAGGTGCGCGACTGGCTGTTTGTCAGTGACCACTGCGATGCGATTCGCACAGTGCTTGCAAAGGGGCGGGTTGGGGAAACCTATAACGTCGGCGGCAATGCCGAACGGCAAAACATCGAGGTGGTGCGTACGATCTGCGCGCTCCTAGATCAACAACGTCCGCGCTCCGATGGTCAACTTCGTGCCAGCCAGATCACGCACGTGACCGACCGGCCCGGCCATGATCGCCGCTATGCCATTGATGCCAGCAAACTCCGGAACGAGCTCGGGTGGCAACCGGCTTATACCTTTGAGCAGGGCATTGCACTGACAGTGCAGTGGTATCTGGATAACCAAGCCTGGGTGCAAGGAGTGTTGGACGGTAGCTATCGGTTGGAGCGAATCGGGGTCGCAGCGTAACGCAGTCATCGTCACGGCCCGCGGACACGGCGGGCGCCAAAGGATATACCCATGACACAACGCAAAGGCATCATTCTGGCTGGCGGATCGGGAACACGCCTGTATCCGATTACCAAAGGCGTCAGCAAGCAGCTGCTGCCAGTCTATGACAAGCCGATGATCTATTACCCACTCAGCGTGCTGATGCTGGCTGGTATCCGTGAAGTGCTGATCATCAATACGCCACACGAACAGTCATTGTTTCAGACGCTGCTTGGCGACGGTGAACAGTGGGGCATGCATATCCGCTACGCGGTGCAGCCCAGCCCTGATGGGCTGGCTCAGGCCTACTTGATCGGGCGCGACTTCATCGATGGCAAGCCCAGCTGCCTGGTATTGGGAGACAATATCTTCCACGGACATGGCCTGACGGACACGTTGCGACGTGCTGATGCGCGTCAACAGGGAGCCACCGTGTTCGGCTACTGGGTCAATGATCCTGAGCGCTACGGGGTGGCCGAGTTCGATGCTCAGGGCAAGGTAATTGATATCGAGGAAAAGCCCCTGCAGCCACGCTCGAATTATGCGGTCACCGGCCTCTATTTTTATGATGCCAGGGCTTGCGAGTACGCTGCGCAGCTGAAGCCTTCCAGCCGGGGAGAGCTGGAGATTACCGACCTCAATCGGCGCTACCTGGAAGCAGGAGACCTGCACCTGGAGCCGCTTGGACGTGGATACGCCTGGCTGGATACGGGAACGCATCAATCCCTGCACGAGGCATCCAACTTCATCGAGACGATCCAGATGCGGCAAGGGCTGCAGGTGTGTTGCCCGGAAGAGATCGCCTTCGCCAAAGGATGGATCGATGCTTCCCAACTGGAGCAACTGGCCGCCCCCTTGCGCAAGAATGCTTATGGTCAATACCTGCATTCGCTCGCACAACGTGGAGTGGTTCCTTGAAAGTCATCGATACATCCCTGCCTGGTTGCTTCGTCATTGAGCCAAGAGTCCTGGGCGACGAGCGGGGTCAATTCTTCGAAGCCTGGAATGCCGAACGCTTCGACCAGCACGGATTTTCCGCGCGGTTCCTGCAGAGCAATATCTCCACTTCGACCAAGGGCGTGCTGCGAGGTCTGCACTACCAATGGCCACGGCCGCAGGGGAAGTTGGTCAGCGTGCTGGAGGGCGAGGTCTACGATGTGGCGGTGGATATCCGGCGCGGATCACCGTACTTCGGTCAGTGGACTGCCGCCATCCTGAGCGCCGAGAACAATCGGCAGTTCTGGATTCCGGAAGGTTTTGCGCATGGCTTTGCAGTTCTGTCCGAACGTGCGGTCTTCAGTTACCTGTGCACCGACATCTACGTCCATGACGCCGACGCAAGCGTGCGCTGGGACGACGCCACCATCGGTGTGGATTGGCCGATCAGTTCGCCAATTCTGTCTGCAAAGGATAGGGCTGCGCCGTTTCTTGAGGATATCGCCGAAGAGCGCCTGCCGGTTTATCAGGGATGACCACGCTGGTGATTGGTGCCAGCGGGCAGGTGGGTACCGAGTTGCTGCGGGTGCTGGCGCCGCTGGGTACCGTCGTGGCTGCGTCCCGCTCAGGGCAGTTGGCCGATGGACTCCCCTGTGAGCGGATCGATCTGAACGAGCTTGCGTCGCTGGACCTGGCATTAAATAGGGTGCGGCCGGCGTTAGTGGTCAACGCAGCCGCCTATACCGCCGTCGATCGTGCCGAGCAGGAGCGCGATGCGGCCTTCCGCGCCAATGCCGAAGCGCCCGGCGTGATAGCGCAATGGTGCGCGCGCGCCGATGTGCCCTTGGTCCATTATTCGACCGACTATGTCTTCGATGGGCAGGGCACGCGCCCCTACCTGCCGGACGACGCCACCGCGCCGCTCGGCGTGTACGGGCAGAGCAAACTGGCCGGCGAGCGAGCGGTGCAGGCGGCTGGCGGCCGTCATCTGATCTTCCGCACTGCCTGGGTCTACGCGGCGCATGGACACAATTTCCTGCGCACGATGCTGCGTGTGGGCGCCGAGCGCGATGTGCTGCGCGTGGTTGCCGACCAGATCGGCACGCCAACGCCAGCGGCGTTAATTGCCGACATCACGGCGCACGCGCTCCGCCAGCCGGGCGAACCTTCCGGCTTGTGGCATCTGACCGCCGCCGGGCAGACCACCTGGCACGGTTTCGCCGAAGCCATCTTCGCCCAGGCGCGCGCGCGCGGCCTGCTCGCCCGCACGCCGCGCGTGGAGGCGATCGGCACCGCCGACTATCCCACGCCGGCCAAGCGCCCGGCCTATTCGCGTCTGGACACTCACAGCCTGCAGGACACTTTCGGCATCCGCCTGCCGGACTGGCAGGATGGACTGAGCCAGGTGCTGGACACGCTGGCCCAACGGTGAGCCTGGTCGGTGGTGCCATCGATCGGTGCGGCTTCAGCACCGACTCATAGCTTGCACTTCGCTTCGGCTACCATCAGGGCTGATCCGCGCCGTACCGGCGAGCTGCTCCGCGCAGGTCGCGGCCGACGTGGATGTGCCGCTGAAGCGGATGCAACGCACGACGCATCCGCTGGATGCATGCAGGTGTGCGCTGTATCGCATCAGTCGGCACCGTGCAGGTTTTCGCGTGTCCCCCAGCGGGCGCGCCAGCCCCATTGCGGGCTCGGCCGCACCGTCATCACGCCATGGCCTGCATGCAGCGCGCTGCATCCTCCCCCATCCAATGTCGCAAGGAATTCCAATGAAGATCGCTGTCGCGGGTACCGGCTATGTCGGTCTGTCCAATGGCGTGTTGCTCGCCAAGCACCATGAAGTGGTGGCGCTGGACATCGTCGAGTCCAAGGTCAAGTTGCTCAACGAAGGCCGCTCGCCGATCGTCGACAAGGAACTCGAGGCCGCGCTGGCCCAGGGGGGCTTGAATTTCAAGGCCACCCTGGACGCCAACGAGGCGTTTGCCGGCGCGGAGTTCGTGATCATCGCCACACCCACTGACTACGATCCGGACACCAACTATTTCAACACCGGGTCGATCGAGGTCGTGATCGCCAAGGTGCTGGAGATCAATCCGCAGGCGACCATGGTGATCAAATCCACCATTCCGGTCGGCTACGTCGCCAAGGTGCGCGAGCAGTTCGGGACCGACAACATCATCTTTTCGCCGGAATTCCTGCGCGAAGGCCGGGCGTTGTACGACAACCTGTATCCGTCCCGGATCATCGTCGGCGAACGTTCGGCGCGCGCGGAGACCTTCGCGCGGCTGTTGCAGGAAGGCGCGCTCAAGCCCGATGTGCCGGTGTTGTTCACCGAGCCGACCGAGGCCGAGGCGATCAAGCTGTTCGCCAATACCTACCTGGCGATGCGTGTGTCCTACTTCAACGAACTGGACACCTACGCGCTCACCCATGGGTTGGACAGCCGCCAGATCATCGAGGGCATCTGCCTGGATCCGCGTATCGGCAGCCACTACAACAACCCGTCCTTCGGCTATGGCGGTTACTGCCTGCCCAAGGACACCAAGCAGCTGTTGGCCAACTACCAGAGCGTGCCGCAGACCATCATCCGGGCGATCGTCGATTCCAACACGACCCGCAAGGACTTCATCGCCGCCGACGTGCTGCGACGCAATCCCAAGGTGGTCGGCATCTATCGGCTGATCATGAAGGCCGGGTCCGACAATTTCCGTTCGTCCAGCATCCAGGGGGTGATGAAGCGCCTCAAGGCCAAGGGCGTGGACGTCATCGTGTACGAGCCGACGTTGAACGATCCTGAGTTCTTCCGCTCGCGCGTGGTCAACGACCTGGAGGCCTTCAAGCGCGAGGCCGACGTCATCATCAGCAACCGCATGGCCGAGGCGCTGCAGGACGTGCAGGGCAAGGTGTATACGCGCGACCTGTTCGGCGACAACTGAGCCAGACCGGCGCCGAGTCCTGGCGGGTGGGATGCCACCGGCCAGGCCACCCATGAAGCTCACGGCGCTGCTGCGCTATTTGCCGCCCCACGCAGCTAACAGCGGTGTCGAACTGCGAGCGATGCAGCTGCGTTGCCCGCACGCACCTGTGTGCGAGATCGCCAATGGAGGCATGCTACCTCTGATCTGCGCGCGCAGCGTGCCGCCATAAAGTGGGCCATGGATAACGCAGGACGGCGGCCATAGGCCGCCGTCGATATTGCAGTCTACGTTGAGACGCGCGATTAAGCGCGGCCGTAGGTGTCTTCGAAGCGCACGATATCGTCTTCGCCCAGATAGCTGCCGGACTGCACTTCGATCAGTTCCAGCGGCAGCTTGCCCGGATTGCGCAGGCGATGGGTGACGCCCAGCGGGATGTAGGTGCTCTGGTTTTCGGTCAGCAGCAGGACTTCTTCGCCACGGGTTACTTCGGCAGTGCCACTCACCACGATCCAGTGTTCGGCGCGGTGGTGATGCATCTGCAGGCTCAGCACCGCACCAGGTTTGACGGTGATGCGCTTGACCTGGTGCCGCTGGCCCATGTCGATGGAATCGTAAGCACCCCATGGACGGTAGACCTTGCGATGCCAGGTGGCCTCGGAACGGCCAGCGGTCTTGATCTGGCTGACGACGTCCTTGACCTCCTGAATGCGGTCGCGGTGGCCGACCAGGACGGCGTCCGGCGTTTCAACGACCACCACATCCTCAAGCCCCACCATGGCGATCAGGCGCGAGCCGTACGCGTAGGTGTTCTGGCAATCGAGCTGGATCACGTCGCCATGGTGCGCATTGCCTTGCGCATCCTGGTTGGAGACATCCAGCAGCGAAGACCACGAACCGACGTCGTTCCAACCCGCATCCAACGGCACCACGACCGCATCGGCGGTCTTTTCCATCACTGCATAGTCGATCGAATCCGACGGGCTGGCGGCGAAGGCGTCCTTGTCCAGACGGGTAAAATCGGCGTCGCGCTTGCCGTTTTCCCACGCCTTCTGGCACGCATCGGCGATGGCCGGATGGAATTTGCGCAATTCTTCCAGGTAACGCGACGCACGGAACAGGAACATGCCGCTGTTCCAATAGTACTCGCCGCTTGCCAGGTAGCTTTGCGCGGTCGCGAGGTCAGGCTTCTCGACGAAGCGCTCGACCGCGCTGGCAGCAGTCCCGGCACCTGCCTTGATATAGCCATAGCCGGTTTCAGGCGCGGTTGGCTTGATGCCGAAGGTCACCAGTTTGCCCTGTGCCGCCGCTTCTGCGGCCACCTTCACTGCCGCCTGGAATGCAGCTTCGTTGCCGATCACATGATCGGAAGGCAGCACCAGCAATAGCGGATCGGCGCCATCGCGGGTTGCTTCCAGCGCTGCAACGGCAATCGCCGGCGCCGTGTTGCGTCCCTTGGGTTCCAGAAGGATGGCCGAAGGCTTCACGCCCAACTGCTGCAGCTGCTCGGCGGCCATGAAGCGGTGTTCTTCGTTGGCAACCACGATGGGGGCGTGGCCCGCGACGGGAGCCGCGCGCAGCCAGGTGGACTGCAGCATGCTCTTGTCGCCGACCAGCGGCAGGAATTGCTTGGGATAGGACTCGCGCGACAGCGGCCACAGGCGCGTGCCGGAGCCGCCGGACAAGATAATGGGTAGGACGTCGCTCATGGGCGGGGGAAACTCCAGTGCGTCAAAGGTGGGGGAGAATGGTAGATCAGCCGCGCAGCAGGTTAGAAATTTCCTGCGTACGCGTTTCCAGCAGTGCGGCATCACCGCGCGTTTCCACGTTCAGGCGCAGCAGCGGCTCGGTGTTGGAGCTACGCAGGTTGAAACGCCATTGGCCAAAATCGGCGCTGATGCCGTCGGTGTAATCCAACTCCGGCGACAGCGAGGCGTAGTGCTCCATCACGCGGGCAACTGAGGCCTTGGCATCGGCCACCTTGAAGTTGATCTCGCCGCTGCAGGGGAATTTCTGCATGCGCGCTTCGACCAGATCGGCCAGCGAACGACCCGACTGCGACACCAGCTCGGCGATCAGCAGCCACGGAATCATGCCGGAGTCTGCGTAGGCGAACTCGCGGAAATAATGGTGTGCGCTCATCTCGCCGCCGTAGACGGCATTTTCGCTGCGCATCTTTTCCTTGATGAAGGCGTGGCCGCTCTTGCACAGCACCGGAATACCACCGGCTTCTTCGACCTGCTCGACCGTGTTCCAGGTCAGGCGGGGGTCGTGTACGACCTTGCCGCCCGGCTGTTTGGCAAGGATGGCTTGTGCCAAAAGGCCAACCAGGTAATAGCCTTCGATGAAGCGGCCGGTGTGATCGAAGAAGAAACAACGATCGAAGTCGCCGTCCCACGCAATACCGAAATCGGCGCCATTGTCCTTGACCGCCTTGGCGGTGGCGTCGCGGTTTTCCGGCAACAACGGGTTGGGGATGCCGTTGGGGAAATTGCCATCGGGCTCATGAAACACGCGCACGAACTCGAACGGCAGATGCGGCGCAAGCAGATCGACGATCAGCCCGGCGCCGCCATTGCCGGCATTGACCACCAGCTTGAGCGGCTTGAGTGTGCTGCGGTCCACGTAGCTGAGCAGGTGCTCCAGGTAGGCCGTCTTGTCGGTGCGGCTCTGCTCACTGGCGGTGGGCTCGCCTGGCGCTGCGGTATCGGCCGCGACCGTGTCGCGGATGGCGAACAGACCGGTGTCCGAGCTGATCGGTCGCGCTTGCTCGCGGACCAGCTTCATCCCGTTGTAGTCCATCGGGTTGTGACTGGCGGTCACCATCACGCCGCCGGCGGCCTTGAGGTAATCGGTCTGGAAATAGACTTCCTCGGTGCCGCACAGGCCGATGTCGATCACGTCACGGCCACTGGCGCGCAGGCCGGCCGACAGCGCTTCCTGCAGCGCCGGGCTGGCCAGGCGCACGTCATGGCCCAGGACCACCGGCCCTTGATCCAGCTGCGCCGCCAGCGCCACGCCGATGCGGCGGGCCAAGTCCTCGTTGAGTTCATCCGGCACACGGCCGCGAATGTCGTAGGCCTTGAAGGCGGGTAGCGTCATGGGCAAATCCTGAAGTGGGGGACGCCCGAGTTTAGCGGCTGCGCCGTGTCTTGGGTGTGGCGGAATTGCGACCGGGGACAGGGAACAGTCAGCGGATAGAATGGGCGCTTCACATCAGCGAGGTGAGGGCGGTGATGCGCAGCGAAGGACGTGGTGCGGCAAGCGGCAAACGCTATGCCGATGCCAAGGCAGCACTGAGCGGGGTACTGGCCAATGGTCAGACCCTGGCGGTGGGCGGCTTTGGGTTGTGTGGAATCCCGGAGGCATTGATTGCAGCCGTGCGCGACAGTGGGATCGGCGGGTTGACCGTGATCTCCAACAACGCTGGCGTCGACGGATTCGGGCTTGGTCAATTATTGGCCACCCGGCAGATCCGCAAGATGATTTCGTCCTACGTGGGCGAAAACAAGGAATTCGAACGCCAATACCTGGCGGGCGAACTCGAGCTGGAGTTCAATCCGCAAGGCACCCTGGCCGAGCGTTTGCGCGCCGGTGGCGCGGGCATTCCTGCGTTTTACACCGCCACCGGCTACGGCACGATCGTGGCCGAGGGCAAGGAAACGCGCGAATTTGACGGCAAGCATTACGTGCTTGAAACCGCGTTGCAGGCCGACGTGGCGCTGGTCAAGGCATGGCGCGCCGATACCGCCGGCAACCTGGTATTCCGCAAGACCGCGCGCAATTTCAATCCCGCCTGCGCCATGGCCGGACGCGTGTGCATCGCCGAGGTCGAGGACATCGTGGAGCTGGGCGTCATCGATCCGGATCAGGTGCATCTGCCCGGCATTTACGTGGACCGCCTGGTGCTCAACGCCACGCCGGAAAAACGCATCGAACAGCGCACCGTGCGCGAAGGACAGCAGTGATGGCCTGGACCAGAGACCAGATGGCCGCACGCGCGGCGCGCGAACTGACCGATGGCGCCTACGTCAACCTGGGCATCGGCTTGCCGACGCTGGTCGCCAACCACATCCCCGACGGCGTCGATGTGTGGCTGCAGTCGGAGAACGGCCTGCTTGGCATCGGCCCATTTCCTGCCGAAAACGAAGTGGACGCGGACCTGATCAATGCAGGCAAGCAGACCGTGACCGCCCGCGCCGGTGCCAGCTATTTCGGGAGCCACGATTCGTTCGCGATGATCCGTGGCGGCCACATCGACCTTGCCATTCTCGGCGCGATGCAGGTCACCGAGCGCGGCGACCTGGCCAACTGGATGGTGCCCGGAAAGATGGTCAAGGGCATGGGCGGTGCAATGGATCTGGTGGCCGGCGTCAAGCGCGTGGTGGTGTTGATGGAGCACGTCGCCAAGGATGGAAGCCACAAGATCTTGCGCGAATGCGACCTGCCACTGACCGGCGTCGGCGTGGTGGACCGCATCATTACCGATCTGGCGGTGTTCGATGTCACTGCAGAAGGATTGGTGCTGGTGGAACATGCCGATGGAGTGGAGCTGGAGGAACTGCGCAACAAGACCGGCGTTGCATTCATCGCCGCTTAAATAGCCAGGGGCCTGTCAGGCCCCTGGTTTTTAGAGATTCTGGTAGTTCGGACCCGAACCACCCTCCGGTGTGACCCAGGTGATGATTTCGTACGGATCCTTGATGTCGCAGGTCTTGCAGTGCACGCAGTTGGCCGCGTTGATCTGCAGGCGCTTGCCGGAGGGGCTGGCGGTGTCCGCGACCATTTCGTAGACGTTGGCCGGGCAGAAGCGCGTGCAGGGGTTGTCGTATTCCGTCACGCAGCGGGTGGCGCACACATCGGTGTCCAGCACCTTCAGATGCACCGGCTGGTCTTCATCGTGCTCGGTGGCGGCGAAATAAACGGCTTGCAAGCGGTCGCGGGGGGCCAGGTCGCGGGTGACGTAGTCGCGCTTGGGCTGCTCGTACTCGCCGAGCTTGTGCAGCGCCGACCAGTCGGGTTTGTTCTTCAGCGTCCACGGCGAAGCGCCCTTGAGCGCGGTTTCCCAGGCCGCGTTGAGCAGGCCGAACCACAGGCCTTTCTTGAAACCTGGCTTGATGTTGCGGACTTGTTTCAGCTCGGCCATGACGTCGGAGGCGCGCAATGTGGCATCGAAACCCTGCGGCGCCAGCTGCGACTGCACCAGGTGTTCGGCGGCCAGCATGCCGCTGCGAATCGCCTGGTGGGTGCCCTTGATCTTGGGCACGTTGAGCAGGCCGGCGGTGTCGCCAATGAGCAAGGCGCCGGGCATGTCCACTTTCGGCAGCGATTGCCAACCGCCACTGACCAGTGCGCGGGCACCGGCAGACAAGATGCTGCCACCTTCCAGCAGCGGCTTGATCATGGGGTGGTTCTTCCATTGCTGGAAGGCTTCCCACGGCTGGTAGGTCGGGTCGCTGTAGTCCAGCCCGCTCACATAACCGAGCGCAATCTGGTTGTTGTCCAGGTGATACACGAAGCTGCCGCCGTAGGTACGGTTGTCGGCTGGCCAGCCAATGGTGTGCACGATCTTGCCGGGCGTGACGCGGCCTTCCGGGACCTGCCACAGTTCCTTGATGCCGATCGAATAGCCTTGCGGGTCGCTGTCGGCGGTGAGGTCGAAGCGCTTGAGCAGCCGCTTGGTCAGGTGACCACGCGCGCCTTCGGCAAGCACGGTGACCTTGGCACGGATATCGATGCCGGCGGTGTAGCCGGGCTTGTGCGAGCCGTCTTTTGCAATACCCATGTCGCCAATGCGCACGCCCACCACCTGGCCGCTGTCGTCGTGCAGCGTTTCGGCGGCAGCGAAGCCGGGGTAGATCTCCACGCCCAGCGCTTCGGCCTGCGGCGCCAGCCAGGCGCACATCGCGCCCAGGCTGACGATGAAGTTGCCATGGTTGCGCATGCCCGGCGGAACCACCGGGAACTTGCGCGCGCTGTCCTTGCCGAGGAACCAGAATTCGTCGTTGGTGGCCGCCACGCAGATCGGCGGCGGACTGTCGCGCCAGCCTGGCAGCAGTGCATCCAGCGGGCCGGGCTCGATCACCGCACCGGACAGGATATGCGCACCGATGGTGCTGGATTTTTCGATCACGCAGACGCTGATGCTCGGATCGAGCTGCTTGAGCCGGATCGCAAACGACAGCCCGGCCGGACCGGCACCGACGGTGACGACGTCGTATTCCATGACGTCACGCTCGACCGCCTCTGACGCGTGTGCGCCCACTCCCGCTTCCGACATTGCTCCGCTCCCGTTGGCTCGATGGCTGTCGCGCATTTTCCGGGATTGCATGTGACGGCGGCAAATCGCGTCGATTCATCCGCAGTGCGCAGGCCTGCGTGCTAGCGTTTCCGGCATGAGGATTCGGGTGGCATTGCCGGGAGCGGAGATCAACTGGTGGCGGGGTTGGCTGCAGCCTGCGCAGGCCGATGCGCTGATGCAGGCGCTGCTGGCGCAGGCGCAGTGGGAGGTGCACCGCATCCGGATGTTCGGGCGCATGGTGGATTCGCCGCGCCTGAGCAGCTGGGTCGGCGATCCGGAGGCGAGCTATCGCTACTCGGGCACACGGTTCTCGCCACAGCCGTGGCTGGACGTGCTGCAGCCAGTGCGTAGGCGGCTGGAGGACGAGACCGGTCACCGGTTCAACAGCGTGCTGGTCAATCGCTACCGACGTGGCAGTGACGCGATGGGCTGGCACAGCGACGACGAGCCTGAGCTGGGCGCGCAGCCGTTGATTGCCTCTGTGAGCCTGGGAGCCACGCGGCGCTTTGCGTTCAAGCACCGCGACGATGCGGCCTTGAAGCAAACGCTGGAGCTGGGCCACGGCGACCTGTTGTTGATGGGCGGTGATACCCAGCGCCACTACAAACACGCGTTGCCGCGCACCGCCAAGCCGGTCGACGAGCGCATCAATCTGACCTTTCGTCAGATCGCGGTGCGCGTGTCCCAGTGATCGGCGCCAGCAACGCGTAGCGCGCTCGCCTGGGCGGTGGCCTGGTGGGCGTGTCGGCCGCAGCTTGCGTGGGCGCAATCAGCAGCCCAGGTCAAACGATGAGTGGATCGAGTGCGCGGTGCCCTCACCGCTTGCGGCACACGCCGTGAACCCAATCCATGGGGACCGTTGGCGGCATCCATGCCGCCAACGGTCCCGCAAGCGGCGAGGACACCGCACCAGGAAGTTCATGAGTGACTTGATTGAAGAGCGAGGACGCCCCGCCCAGGCAGTCGACTGGCCGCTGTGTTGAAGACGAGGAGACCGCGTCGAGTAGCCGTAGCTGCTTTTTTGAAAGCTGTGCGCACCGACCATCTCAACTGCTTGCCCGCTTACCGTCGCGGGAGCCTTGGCGGCATGGATGCCGCCAAGGAGCTTACATGGACGTATTTGCAACCGCTCCAGGTCTGTCGCTTTCGCTTACAACGAACGCGGCAAGTGCTGGCTGTCCTGCTGACCGGTGGTCAGGGTCCAGCCGACCAGCTCGGTGGTGAGCTGGGTCAGCGCCTGCTCGAAAGCCACTGCGACTGCGGCGGTATCGGTGCCGGTGGAGGGGCGGGCGACCAGGAAGGTACGCGAGGCGACTACGCGTTGATCGGCCGAATGCAGCAGTTTGGCGTTGAGCTCGATCGTGGCCGAGGGCAGCGACTGGCCGGCGTAATCGGATTCGAAGCGGCGCAGGTCGATCGCCAGCTTGTAGTCGGAGCGGATGCCGGTGCCGATATGGGCCACCGCGGCAATCTTGCCGGAGTCTTCGAACGCGCGCACCACGCTGTCTTCCAGCATGTCGGTGGCGGGCTGTGCCCAACCAGCGCCGTGGTATACCTGCAGTTCGCCAGGGCTCGGGCGCACATTGATGCGCGGGCTGTCGATGACGCGGGCGGCGCTGGGCTTGGCCACCACCAGCTGCCAGGTCACCTGTGGCCACGCCGGGTTCGGGGTCACCCGCACGGTGGGCGCATAGATGGTGGCCGGCTTCTGGTCGCCGCCGGTCAGGACCGAGCAGCCGCCCAGCGCCAGCAACGAGACGCACAGCAAGGGACGCAACAGGCGCATGGCAGTCATTTCGGTTCGAACTCCTTGGGTGCGTCGCGGCCAAGCAGGTAGCGCGCAGGGTTGTTGTCCAGTTTGTCGCTGACCCGGCGCAGGTCGCGGATCAGGCCACGCAATTCGGTCAGTGTGGGGCCGAGCTGGCCCAGCCCATCATTGGCAAAACTATTGATGGCCGCGCGGTTCTCGCCAAGGATGTTGTCGGCGTTGCCGGCCGCCGAGTCCAGCTTGACCAGGGTGGCATCGAGTTTTTCCAGGATGCCCGGCAGCTGCTGCACCAGGTTCTGATCCAGCCGCTTGATGGTGCCGTTGGTGGTGGTCAGGGTGGTGTCCAGATTGCGCGCGGCGTCGCGCGCGCTGACGATCAGCGCCTGCATGCCTTCGTCGCGATCGGCAATGCCGCCGCTGATCTTTTCCAGGTTCTGCAAGGTGGCCGAAATGCTGGCCACGTTCTTGTCCGAGAGCATCTGGTCCATGCGCTCGACGATGCGGTTGGCGGTGTCGGTGATGTTCTGCAGCGCCGATGGCGTGGTCTGGATGATCGGCGCATCGCTCTTGTCGATGGTGGTCAGCGCCGGCGCTTCGGGCGTGCCGCCGGAGAGCTGGATGATCGACGGCCCGGTCAGGCTGGTGATCGCCAGCTTGGCGCGGGTGTCGCTCTTGATCGGCGTGGTCGAATTGACGCGCACATGCGCGACCACCTGCCGCGGGTCGTTCGGCGCCAGGGTCAACTCGGTGATCGAGCCGACCGCGATGCCGTTGTACTGCACCGGGCTGCCGACCGACAGGCCGGTCACCGCCTCGCGGAACACCACCCGGTACTGCTGCCAGGTGCGGTCGGAGGAATATTTGGCGGCCCAGAGCCCGAACAGCAGCAGGGCCAGGCCGGCCACGATGGTGAAGGCGCCGATCAGGACGTAATTGGCTTTGGTTTCCATGCTCAGGCGGTCTCGGTGGAATCGGTCTTGGCCGCGCGCGCAGCGCGGGCGCGCGGACCGTGAAAATAGTCCTGGATCCAGGGGTGATCGATCTGCTCGACCTCGGCCAGCGGCGCGTTGGCGATCACCTTGCGATCGGCCAGTACCGCGATGCGGTCGCAGATGGCGTACAGCGTATCCAGGTCGTGGGTGATCAGGAACACGGTCAGGCCCAGGGCCTGCTGCAAGGTGCGGATCAAACGGTCGAAGGCGGCCGCACCGATCGGGTCCAGCCCGGCGGTGGGCTCGTCCAGGAACAGCAACGGTGGATCCAGCGCCAGCGCGCGCGCCAGGCCGGCGCGCTTGCGCATGCCGCCGGACAATTGCGAAGGCAGCTTGTCCAGCGCATCGGCGGGCAGGCCGGCGAGCTTGATCTTCAGCAGCGCCAGTTCGAAATACCAGCGCTCGGGAAACTCGCCATGGTGTTCCTTCAGCGGCACCTGGACGTTTTCACCCACGGTCATCGACGAAAACAGCGCCCCGTCCTGAAACAGCACGCCGGTGTTGCGGGTGATGTGCTGGCGGTCGGCGAACCGGCCCGAGCGCGCGTCCGCGCCCAGCACCTGGATGCTGCCGGCGTCGGGTTCGCGCAGGCCCAGGATGCTGCGCATCAGCACCGACTTGCCGGTGCCCGAACCGCCGACCACGCCGAGGATCTCGCCGCGACGCACATCCAGATCCAGGTCTTCGTGCACGGTCTGGCTGCCGAAACGGTTGGTGAGCCCGCGCACGGAGATCGCCAGCTGTTCGTCGTCGGCCTCTGGGACGGGATTGGGAACTTGGGATTCGGGATTGGTCACGGCACAGCTCTCCGAAATGTCAGGCTGCCAGCGGCGCTTGTGCCTTGCACGAATCCCGAATCCCGAATGTCGAATCCCGGCTCCATCACCACCCCATCTTCATGAACCACAACGCCGCAATCGCGTCGAGGATGATGACCAGGGAAATCGTCTGCACCACCGAGGAGGTGGTACGTTCGCCCACCGATTGCGCGGTGCCGCTGACCTTCAGCCCTTCCAGGCAGCCGATCAGGCCGATCACCAGCGCAAACAGCGGTGCCTTCGAGAGTCCGACCAGGAGATGCCGCAACTGGATGGTGTCGTGCATGCGCGCCAGATACATCTGCGGTGGAATATCCAGGTCGAATGCGCCCACGGTGACGCCACCGGCCAGGCCGGCGATCATCGCGATGAAGGTCAGCAGCGGCAGGGTGAATACCAGCGCGAGCAGGCGCGGGATCACCAGCAGGTTGATCGGGTCCAGGCCCAGGGTGCGGATCGCGTCCACTTCCTCGCGCGATTTCATCGCACCGATCTGCGCGGTGAAGGCGCTGGCGGTGCGGCCTGCCAGCACAATTGCCGTCAGCAGCACCGCGAATTCGCGCAGGAAGGCGATGGACACCAACTCCACCACATAAATTTCCGCACCGAAGTCGCGCAGGATGGTCGAGCCCAGGAAGGCGATCACCGCGCCCACCAGATACGACAGCAGTACCACCAGCGGCACCGCGTCCAGGCCCACCTGCTCCATGTGATGCACGGTGGAGGTCAGCCGGAAGCGCCGCGGCTCGTGGATCAGCCGCATGATCTTGACCAGGTTTTCGCCCAGAAAACTGTTCAACTCCAGGATGTCCTGGCCGACGCGGTGGGTGGCCCGACCCAGGCGGTCGAGCGCGGCGACGAAGCCGTAATCGCGTTTGGGCTTGGGGCGCTCGTCGTTGAGTTCCTCGATGGTGCACACCAGTGCCTGGTGCTCATCGCGAAAATCGATCGCGTCTTCCTTCAGGCCCATGCGGCCGGCAAAGCGCAGCAGCTGCAGTACGCCGGCCGAATCCAGCTGCTGGATGCCGCGCGCGTCGATGCGGCGCACCCCCTCGGGTACGGCCTGCAGCAATTCTGCCTGGGGCAGGGCGGTCGCCAGGACCCAACTGCCAGCGAGGCGGACCTGTGCCTGATCCTGCGAGTCTTGTTCGATGCGTGGAGGTTGCGGTTTGATCATGGGTGGCCTGTCCGTGGCGCCAGCATACAGGGCCAATGTGAGCGACGGATGGGGACGCAACCGCAGCGGTGTGCCGATGGCCGTCAATCAGGGCGCCGGCCACGCGCGCTGCGGCATACACTGGCGGCCTCGCCGGACACGGCGTTTCTCCGATCCGACCCGCCACGCATGTCCGCTGCCACCGTTGTCCTTCCGTCCGCCAGCGCCACCTACGCCCAGCGCGTCGCCTTCGTGTCCGAAATCGCCGGGCGCCTGCATTCCTATGGCACCACCGCGCAACGGCTGGAAGCAGCGGTGGTGGGGTTGTCGCAGAAGCTGGGCCTGGACTGCGAGCCCTGGTCCAACCCCACCGGCATCATCCTGAGCTTCAGCGACCCGACCAAGGCGATCGGCTCCAGCGATATCACGCGGGTGATCCGCCTGGCCCCGGGCGAGAACGATCTGTACAAGCTCATCGTGGCCGACTATGTGGCCGACAGCGTGGCCAACGGCCGCATGAGCATCGGGCAAGGACACACCGCCTTGCGCCGGCTGGACCGCGAGGTGGACCGGCGCGGCAAGACCCTGCAGGTGCTGGCGTTCGGGCTGGCCGCCGCCGGCGTGGCCGGGCTGTGGAAGCTGCCGTGGCTGGATATCGCCACGGCCGGGGCGATCGGCATGTCGATCGGCCTGCTCACCCAGTACACCGACAAGCGCGCTGCCAGCAAGGAAGCCGGCGAGGCGCTGGCCGGCCTGCTGGCCGGGGTCGTGGCGGCGCTGGTGGCCTCCCTGCTGTGGCCCTTGAACCTCAATACGGTGATCATCGCCTCGCTGGTGGTGCTGCTGCCAGGCATGTCATTGACCAATGCATTCAACGAGCTGGCCAGCCAGCACTGGGTCTCCGGCACGGCGCGTCTGGCCGGCGCGGTCACCACGGTGCTCAAGCTGACCGTGGGTGCGGTCATTGCGGTGACGCTGACCCAGCTGGTTGGCCTGCAACCCCAGGTGGCCGCGTTGCGGCCACAGGCCGGCTGGGTGGAATGGGCCTCGTTGGTGGTGGCCGCTTATGCGTTTGCGGTGCTGTTCAAAGCCAATCGACGTGATTATTTATGGATCATGGCGGCGGCTATGTCAGGTTATGTCATTGCGCGTTATGCAGGACATGCCTGGGGCGGCCCGGCCGGTGTATTCGCCTCTGCAATGGCATTGACCGCCGCGGGAAATTTATTCGGGCGCGTGGTGCACAAGCCCGGTGCGCTGATCCGGTTGCCCGGCATCATCATGCTGGTTCCCGGGAGCGTCAGTTTGCGTGGCTTTTTGACCCTGGTGCAGCAACAGGATGTCAGCGTCGGACAAGCCGCACTCTTGGCAGTGACCAATATCGTGATGGCATTGATGGCCGGATTGCTGTTTGGCAATCTGCTCATTCCGGCCCGCAAGAATTTATAAGGGCAAACACCCCGCAATAAAAACGCCGGCATGGCCGGCGCTCTTATTGGTTCGAATCAGGCAGCCTTGGACTTCTTGGCGGCGCGCTTGGTGACGGCCTTGCGCGGCGAGGCCTTCTTTGCGGTTGCTTTTTTCGCACCGCCGACCTTGCTGATCAGGAAGTCTTCCACCTTCTTGCCGGCGGCGGTCAACTCGGCCAGCCAGCGCGGCTGCTTGCCACGGCCGGTCCAGGTTTCCTGGGCGTTGGCGGGGTTGCGATACTTCGGCGGCACCTTGCCCAGCTTGCGCCCGGCACGCGGACCCGGCTTGCCGGTACCCGCCGGACGGCCCGGGCCGGCACTGGCAGAAGCGCCAAACAATTCTTCGATGGAATAACCCTGGGCTTTTGCAGCGCGGACCAGCTGCGTGCGGACCTTGGCGATCGGCGCGCGCTTGGCAACCACGGTCTGCTGCTTCTTTGCATTTTTGATCAGGGCGCTCAACTGCTTGGCCGACAGGCCACTAAGATCGATCGACATCACTGCTCCAAAAGATGAGAGAAAAAGAATGCCGGTCCATGGCAGCGGTGGCCATCATAAAGTGAGAAAACCGGTGTGACAAATGCGCCGAAATAATTCGGCGCTTTGTGTTCATCCATTTGAAGCCGATACCCGGGGTTTGATCAATGCCCCAGGCGGGAGAATAACCCTGCTTTATCCAGGCTTTCCGCTGCATCGGCGGTACGGGCGCGATATTCAAAAGTGCCAGCCGCCAATCCACGTTCCGAGACCACTACCCGATGCGGAATGCCCAGCAGTTCCATATCGGCGAACATCGCGCCCGGGCGTAGTCCGCGGTCGTCCAGGGCGGCATCCAGGCCGGCGGCAAGCAATTGGTCCAGCAAGGCCTGGGCGGCGGCGAGCACCTGTGGGTCCTGCTTGGGATTGATCACGCAGACCACCACCTGCCACGGCGCCATCGGCGCGGGCCAGATGATGCCGGCATCGTCATGGTTCTGTTCGATCGCCGCGGCCACGATGCGCGAAATGCCGATGCCGTAGCAGCCCATCTTCATCACCGCCGCCTTGCCACCTTCGTCGATGACGGTGGCTTGCAGCGCCTGCGCGTACTGGCTGCCAAGCTGGAATACATGGCCCACCTCGATACCGCGAGCCAGGCGCAGTTCGCCGCCATCGGCCGCGCGTTCGCCTTCGACCACGTTGCGCACATCGGCCACGGTCTGCGGTTCGGGCAGATCGCGGCCCCAGTTGACGCCGACCAGGTGGGCGCCGGACACATTCGCGCCGACCACAAAATCGGCCAGTGCGGCGACATCGCGGTCGGCCACCACGCGCACCGGGCGTGCGGTGTTGACCGGGCCCAGGAAGCCCGGCTCGCAGCCGAGGTGTTCGCGGATTTCGCTTTCGTTGGCCAGGCGGTAATCGGCCAGTCCGGGCACCTTGGCCAGCTTGATCTCGTTGACCGCGTGATCGCCACGCACCAGTACCAGCACGAAGCCGGCCTGCGTCATCACCGCCACCGACTTGACCGTGCGCTGCAGCGCGATGCCGAGCAACTGGGCCACGTCTTCGCAGGTCTTCTGGGTGGGCGTTGCCACCTGCTGCATCGCTTCGCTGGCCGCGGCGCGCGGGGCAGGCGGTGCCGCACTGGCGGCTTCCACATTGGCGGCGTAATCGGAGCCAGTGGAGAACGCCAGCGAGTCTTCGCCGGAGTCGGCGATCACGTGGAATTCCTGCGATGCATCGCCGCCGATGGCGCCGGAATCGGCCTGCACGGCGCGGAAGTCCAGTCCCAGGCGTGTGAAGATGCGCGTATAGGCGGCGCGCATGTTGTCGTATTCGCGCGCCATGTCCTCGTCGGTGAGGTGGAACGAATACGCGTCCTTCATCAGGAACTCGCGCGCACGCATCACCCCGAAGCGCGGGCGGATCTCATCGCGGAATTTGGTCTGGATCTGATAGAAATTCAGCGGCAGCTGCTTGTAGCTGTTGATTTCCTGGCGCGCGAATTCGGCAGCGGCCTCTTCGGCGGTGGGGCTGTAGCAGAACTCCTGTTCCTTGCGGTCCTTGATCTTGAGCAGCTGCCCGCCGAACTTTTCCCAACGTCCGGTGGCGTCCCACAGTTCACGCGGCTGGATGGTGGGAAACAGCACTTCCACTGCGCCGGCGCGGTTCATCTCTTCGCGCACGATGGCTTCGACCTTGCGCAACACGCGCAGGCCCAGCGGCGACCAGGTGTACAGCCCGGAGGCCAGCTTGCGGATCATGCCCGCGCGCAGCATCAGGCGGTGGCTGACCAGCTCGGCGTCGGCCGGGGTTTCCTTGGTGGTGTGCAGATGGAACTGGGAAAGACGCATCGGGCTTCGCTTGGGCGGAAAGCCGCTAGTTTGCCAGTCCCGGGCCCTGCCGGTCATCGCCAGGCGCGCGTTGCCCGGTTGTCGCTGGCCAGGGCGGACCTGTGCGGGGCGGCTCGAGTGGCTGGCTTGCCGGCACACGTGCGCCGCAGGCCCGTGGTTGTCCGCATACATCCGTCACCGGTGCCCGGCGATCGTGCAGCTGCTGGGGCCGCGCTTCGTCTACGACCTACGCAGGTGCGGCCATCAGGTCGGGCGCGCTGGCTCGGCCGGTGCTCGCGGCACCAAGGTGTTTGGCTCCAGCCCGGCGGCAGGGGGGCAATCCCGTCCTGGCACCTCTTCCCGGCTCAGGTGGCCGGGCCGCCTGGGGCTGCCGGCTTGCAATAGGCCTTGACGGCGGCGTCGGCCAGGTTCCTCTGGGTCGCACGGGCATCCTGGTCCAGGACGGCGCCAGGCTTGCCATCGGCGCCGGCCGCCATGGAGACCTCTCCCTTGCCGCTGAGCAGTTCCAGATTGCGGCGCGCGGTGAGGCAGTCGGCCGATTCGGGCGCTGCCGTCTCTGCTGCAGCAATGGCGGCGGTGCCGTTGCGCGCGTCGATTCGGCGCGCTTCATAGCGCTGGCCGGTCGGTGGCGGGGTTTCGGTGTAGTGGGTCACGCCCTTGGCGTCCTTCCACTTATAAAGATCGGTCGCGCCGGCGGCGGCGCTGACCAGCATCAACAGGGCGCAAAGCCCGGACGACAGCTGCATGTGGCTTCCCCTGGATAATTCCCGCTGCGATTGCAGCATCCGCAGCGGGCGCTGGCAAGTGATGGGCGCGCAAGGTGCTGAACCAGCAGGCGCGCTACCGCCGGACAGACCTCAGGCCCTACACTTGGCGGATGGATGAGATGAGACCGCCCCCGCGCTCGCGCACGATTTACCTGCTGCCGAACCTGTTCACCACTGCCGGGCTGTTTTCCGGTTTCTACGCCATCATCGCCGCCGCCAATGGGCAGTTCGTCCAGGCCGCCATGGCGGTGTTCGTGGCCGCGGTGATGGACGGGCTGGATGGCAGGGTGGCGCGTCTGACCAATACCAGCAGCGAATTCGGTGTGCAGTACGACTCGCTGGCCGATCTGGTCAGCTTCGGCATGGCGCCCGCGCTGGTGATGTACCACTGGTCGCTGTCGGCGCTGAAGTACGACAGCAGCGTGATGGGCCGGGTCGGTTGGTCGGCTGCCTTTTTGTATGCGGCCTGCGCGGCGCTGCGGCTGGCGCGCTTCAACACCCAGGTCGGCGTGGTCGACAAGCGCTGGTTCATCGGCTTGGCCAGCCCGGCGGCGGCTGGATTGATGATGTCCTTCGTTTGGGCCTTCGCCGACGACAGCCTGGGCTTCGATGGCGAGCAGCTGCGCTATGTGGCGCTGGCGGTCACGGTGGTGTCGGCGTTGCTGATGGTCAGCCGAATCCGCTTCTGGAGCTTCAAGGGCGGCGCGCGCGGCCCGCGTGCCGACCGCGTGCCGTTCCTGGCGCTGGCGATCGCCACGGTGGTGATTGCGCTGTTGGTGATCGATCTGGCGCGCTCGTTGCTGGTGATCGGCGTGCTGTACGCCTTGTCGGGTCCGTTGATGTGGCTGTGGCGACGCTGGCGGCGCGTGCCCGAGCTGCCATGAGCCAGTTTTCGTGAGCGACTCAATGAGCGAGCCGATGTGGTCCGATCTGCAGGTGTCGTATCTGCAGGCATTGGGACATACCGTGTATCTGGATCGCGATGCGGTCGATGCGTTGCCCGCGCCTGTCGAGATTGCCGAGCGCGCACCGATGGCCGCGCCGGCGCGCGTGGAGCGTGCGCTGCAACCTGCAACGGCCAATGCGCCCGTCGCGCGGCGGAATGCACCGGCGGCACCGGCCGAAGCGCCACGTGCGCCCAGCACTGCGCCAGCGCCGGTGCCGCAACGGCGCAGTCGTGTCGGCATGCCGGATCGCCTGCAGATGGCTTTGCTGCGCGCATCCGGCTGCAATCCGGGCGATCCTGCGACCCAGGCCTTGATGGCATCCTGGCCGCTGGCGGAACTGCGCGGTAATCCGGCCGCCAAGCGTGCGCTGTGGCCGCAGCTGCGCGCGCTGCGTCGGCGCCGGGACCCGGCGTGAGCGCGTTGAATGCGCCGCAACCCACCTCGCTGCGCGCAATGCGCGAGAGCGACCTGGATGCGGTGATGGAGATCGAGCTGCGCGCCTATCCGTTTCCGTGGACGCGCAACATCTTTCGCGATTGCCTGCAGGCCGGATATCCCGGCTGGGTGATGGAGCAGGGCGGCCGGGTCATCGGCTATGGCGTGATCAGCATCGCCGCCGACGAGGCGCACGTGCTCAACGTCTGCATCGCACCGGAGGCGCAATCGCAAGGCCACGGTCGCGTGTTGCTGCGCGCGCTGATCAAGGGCGCCTGCGATCGCGGTGCGCGGCGCGCGTTTCTGGAAGTGCGCCCGTCCAACCCCTCGGCCATCGCGCTGTACCACTCCGAAGGCTTCAACGAAATCGACCGGCGCCCGCGCTACTACCCATCCCACACCGGGCGCGAAGACGCCTTGGTGATGGCGATCGAGTTGTTCTTCGAAGGATTTTCCTGAGCGCACCCACGCATCGTTGAGGATGCGTGCCGGTTGGCGTTGCTGCGGCATGCAGTTGCTGCCCTGGATGCCGGCGCTGATGGTCTGCGATTCGATGCTTATGCTGAGCGACTGCATGATGCACCTGCGCATGGAGCGTCTGGTATCACCCTTGCCCAACGAGCTCGCCTTGCTCTACCGAGCGGCTTGGTGAGGTCGCAGCGAAACGATCGCCGGATCGGTCGATGGCGGCGCTGACCCATGCGCATCAGAAGCGTGGCGTCCAAATGATGCTGCGCCTGTGCAATCGATCTCAACGTGGTCATGCGTCATGCCGGCCACATTGGAGCGAGGGGCTTGCGCCTTGCGTACAACGTGGGCCGACGCGCCCGTCTGCGAGGTGGCGAATGTTTCGCCATAGAACGATAGGCGCTTTTGCGTTGTTCCGGTCGTATGCGGGCGGCGCTTTTGTGTTGAATGCCGCGGCGCGGCAATGCGATGCAACGACTGGCACGCCAAAAAACACATGTATTTGAATGGTGGCGTGCGTTCTCGCGGATTACCCCGACATGGTGTGACACGCAATCATGCTGCGTTGCAGTGTCCTTGCGCTGTCTCTGCGTGTCCTGATCGCAACGTTTTGTCTCTTCTTTTGTGTCTCGCAAGCGTTTGCGTGATTACGCATGCATATCCGAAAAGCGTCTAGATACAAGCGGTTGCAATGCTCCTAGTATCGGTGTCGCGGAATCGAATATTCCATATCTGAATAATACGTCCCGCTTCTGCTGGACCAGGGGTGCGCCGCAGCGCGGCGCATCGAACCCATTCGAGGGAGAGATCAAGATGAAGCCGAAATTTTCGACGGCGGCCGCCGCGTCGCTGTTCGTTGGGTCGTTGCTGCTCACCGGCGTTGCCTATGCCGATGCGGCGTTGGAGGTTGCAACCACGGGCTGGGCGACCCAGAACGGCGGCACCAAGGGCGGCTCCAAAGCGGCTGCCGCCAATATCTACACCGTCAAGAACGCCGCCGAATTGAAAGCAGCATTGAGCGCAAGCGTCGGAAGCAACGGGCGCATCATCAAGGTCAGCGGCATCATCGATATCAGCGAAGGAAAGCCTTACACCAAAACCTCGGACATGAAGACGCGCGCGCGTCTGGACGTGCCCACCAAGACCACGCTGATCGGCATCACCAGCAACGCGGAAATTCGCGAAGGCTATTTTTACGTCAAGGCCAACGACGTCATCATCCGCAATATCACCATCGAAAATCCATGGGACCCGGAGCCGGTCTGGGACCCGGATGATGGCAGTGCCGGCAACTGGAATGCGGAGTACGACGGCCTGACCGTGGAAGGCGCCAGCAACGTGTGGGTGGACCATGTCACCTTCACCGATGGCCGCCGTACCGACGATCAGAACGGCACAGCAAATGGCCGTCCGAAACAGCACCACGATGGCGCGATGGACATCAAGAAAGGCGCCAATTTCGTCACCGTCTCGTACTCGGGTAATCCCCCCACTTTTAGC
>NZ_JAGHWU010000098.1:0-669 GCF_017746145.1 Xanthomonas sp. D-99
TGAGAATGGCGACCAGCAGGTGGCGCCGCAGGTGGCAGCGTATCGCCAGGGGCTGCAGCGTCGCGAAGCGTTGGCGCAACGCGTGGCCAGCGTGCTGCCGCCGGTTGCGTTGCAGGCGGCGTTGACGCGCCTGGCCGGCACCGATCTGCAGGCACAGCTGGCGTATCAGGATCGCATTCGGGCCTATCACCGGGCGCTGCGCACGTTCTACTACGGCTATCTGTTCCGCGACCGCCCGTTCACGCGCGACGATTTCGGGCGAGCGCCACGTTTTGAAACAACGGCCGGCCCTGCTTCATAGCGGTCTCCGCGCTTCACCTTTTGCCTTGCGTCTTTTACTTGCGCCACGGACAGACTGCACCGGGGAGCTTCAGGAGTTCTGCCCGATGCACGTGTTCCCGCGCCGCCGCATGCTGCACGCGCTGCCTTTGCTCAGCCTGCTGGCCTGCGCCTGCGGCATTGCCTGCGCGCAGGCTGCGCAGTCGCAGGCGCGCGACCTGGATGCGGTGCAGGTGCGCAGCCAGTACACGCCTTACCGCGCGCTGAGCATTACCGGTGCCACCAAGACCGATGCGCCGCTGCGTGATCTGCCGATCAGTGCGCGGGTACTCGACCGGACCTTGCTCGAAGATGCGGGTGTCACCGATCTGGCTGGCGCGCTGGAGCTGG
>NZ_JAGHWU010000098.1:702-4807 GCF_017746145.1 Xanthomonas sp. D-99
ATTACATGGTCAACGGCTTCAATGCCAGCCGCGGTTACAACGGCCTGCGCGATGCGGCCAACACGCAAAGCATCGAGGTGATCAAGGGGCCGGCGTCGGCGTTGTACGGACGCGGCGAGCCGGGCGGGGCCGTCAACATCGTCACCAAAAAGCCGCTGTTTCAGCCGCGGCACAGCGTGGATGTATCGGCAGGCCGCTTCGACAGCTATCGCGCGGCCATTGATAGCACCGGCCCGCTGAGCGAGAACGTGGCGTACCGTCTGAATGTGATGCACAAGGATCAACACAGCTTTCGCGATACCGTCGACAGCGACAGCACCTTGCTGGCGCCGTCGCTATTGTGGATGCCGGCGCCCGATACGACGGTGTCGTATGAGCTGGAGGCGGTGCGTCTCCACACGCCATTCGATCGGGGCGTGACGGCTATCGGTGGCGATGCCAACCGGCTGCCGGCCTCGCGCTTTCTGGGCGAACCGCGCGATGGCGATATCGACCTGCATTCCACCGGGCACCAGGTGTTCGTGGTGCATGGTCTGGATCAGACCTGGTCGTTGCAGGGTGGGGCGACTTACCGCGACAGTGGCATGCGTGGATTTTCCACCGAACCCTGGACGCTGCAGGCCGATCAGCGCAGCTTGCGCCGCGAACGCCGCTACCGCGATTACCAGGGCCGCGATATCGCGGCGCGTGCAGAAGTGCTTGGCGGTTTTCAGGCCGACAGGGTCACGCACAACGTGTTGTTCGGCATCGATGCCAATCGCTTCGACGACAGCCGCTTTCAGCAGCGCGCCCGTTCCGCGGCCACGCCCTACAGCATCGATGTGCTGGCCCCGCGCTATGGCGTGGCACAGCCAGGCCGGCTGTCCACCATCACCGATACCGACGAGCGCCAGCAGGTGTGGGGCGTGTACGCGCAGGACCAGATCGATCTGGGCGCGCGCTGGAAGGCCTTGCTTGGCCTGCGCTACGACCATTATCAGCAAGACCTGGACAACCACCTGCGCGGCACCACGCAGCGCGCATCCGACGGGGTGGTGAGCCCGCGTGCAGGCATGATCTTCCATGTAGACGATGCGCTGTCGCTGTATGCCAGTGCCGCGGCGGGGTTTCGCCCCAACAGCGGTGTGGGTGCCAACGGACAAAGCTTTGCACCTGAGAAAAGCCGCTCGCTGGAGACCGGCTTGAAATACGTGCAGCCTGGCGATGGCCTGGAAGCCACGGTGGCCGCATTCCGCATCGACAAGAAAAACGTATTGAGCCTGGATCCGGCCGACACCAGTTTTTCGCTGCCGGTGGGTCAGATGCGCAGCCAAGGGCTGGAGCTGGATCTGCTCGGCAGGCTGACCGCGCGCCTGGCCGCGTCGGTGGGCCTGGCCTATACCGATTCGCAGGTGACGCGCAGCAGTGCTGCCGCCGCCAGTACCGGGCTGGCCGAAGGCCGGCGGTTTCCAAATGTGCCGCGCTTGAGCGGTAACGCGTTCTTGAACTACGAACAGCCGCTGACCGGCAAACGTCGCGCGGCGCTGGGCGTGGGCGTCTCGCACACGGGCGAGCGGCTGGGATCTGTGGATAGCAACACCGATTTCGTGTTGCCGGGTTACACCGTGTGGCGAGCGGTCGGCCACTACGATCTGAGCGAGCGGCTACGCCTGTATGCCAAGGTCGAGAACCTCACCGATCGCCGCTATGCGGCATTTTCGTATAGCGAGCAGTGGGTGTATCCCGGTGCGCCGCGGAGCTGGACGGTGGGTGCGCAGTTGCGGTTTTGAGCGATGCTCCGCGACGGCGCAAGCGGCGATCGGCGCTTGCGCCAGTGTGGTGGATGCCAGCGTGACCGGCGGGCGCCACGTCCAGTCGAGCATGCATTGTGCTCAGGATTGACTGCAGCCACTGCCGTGCGCCGGCAGCTGGTTTCTGGAGGTCGTGCGCGCTTGCATGCAATTGCAGCTGCGGCGTGACCAATGCAACAGAGGTCGCAGCCAGAAGCGTGCAGCGACGCCATGCTTACAGTGGGGGCCCCGCACACCTTGTGCCGGGATGCATCGCCGGGATCGGAGACCGCGCCAGGCTGCCCCGACGTAGATCGGGACCGATCGCGGGGTTAACTGCGTCGTTTCGACGGACTCTTGCTGCGTTTCTTGCCAGGCGCCAACGGCGCAGCCTCCTCGTTGGCCAACGCGCCGCCGGTGTGCAGCTGCTCCAGCCACGACAACGCATCCACATAGCCGAGAAAGTGCTGCAGATAGCCCGGCGAGCGCTCGCGCATCAGCGTGATGCAGCGATGCACCAGCACGCTGGAATTGAGCGGGCCGGCATCCTTGGGCGCATCCTGCAGCGACTGCCGCACCTGGCTGGCGGTGCGCACGGTGGTCCAGGTGCGACGAAAGTCGTCCAGCGCCGGCAGCTCCGGAAACAGCATCGCATCTGCGCTGGCAGTCTTGCGGCTGTCCACTTCCATCAGCGCCGCATGCCCGGCCATCTGCGCGGTGAGCGCACCCAATGCGCTGGGCTGCGGCGACGCAGGCGTCGAGGCAGACGCCGCACGGCGACCGGCACGGCGACGCGCTGTCTGCTTCAGCGCTGTCGCATACCCATCGACCATCGCGCCAAGCTTGTGTTCCAGCACCTCACGCACCGCATCGGCTTGCGTGGCGGCGCGCGCTGCCAAGCATTCCATCAGATGGAAGCGCACCGGATCCAGCCGATCGGCGCCCTGGCTGCGCCAGAGCTCCAGGTGCGCGCGCGCGGAGAGTGCGGGCTTGCTCATCGCGGTGCGGCGGTCGCTGCGGGCTGCCTCGATGCGCCTGCGCGCGACGGCGGGCGCGCGATCGGCGCGATCTCCACGCGGCGGTTCTTCGCGCGGCGGGCTTCGTCGGCGTTGGAATCCACCGGTTGCTGCGAGCCGAATGCGGCCGCGAACACCGATGATGCCGGCACGCCTTCGGCGATCAGGGCACGGGTCACCGTGAGTGCGCGTTGCGCGGACAGTTCCCAGTTGTCGGCGTAGCGGCGATTGCCGCCCAGCACCGGGCGGTCGTCGGTAAATCCGCTGACCATCAGGATCTCGTCGCGCGCGCGCAGGTATTGCGTCAACGGCGTCGCCAGCGACTTCAATACCTCGCGTCCTTCCGGCTGCAGTTCGTCGGAGTTGAACGCAAACAGCACATTGCCGCGAATGCCGATACGGCCATCGACCAGGGTCACGCGGCCGGCAGCCAACGGTGCGGCCAATGCCTGTTCCAGCGTCTGCCGGCGTTGCGCTTCGGCCTGGCGTTGTCTGACCTCCGCGTCCAGGCGGCCGGACAGCTGCAACTGCACGCCGATCACGCCGACCAGGATCAGCACGAACGCGCCCAGCAACACCGACATCAGGTCGCCGAATGCCGCCCAGATGGGCGTGGCCAGCTCGCCGTCGCTTTCGATCTCGTCGCTCATGCCGTTTCTGCTTCGCCGGTCTCGCCACGCCCGCGATCGAGCTGGCGCAGTTCTTCGATGATCTGCTTCTGCGAGAGCATGCTGAGGTCGACCACCTCGCGCGCCTGTGCCACGTAGTAGGCAAGTTGGTCGTCGCTGCGTGCCAGCGAGGCATCGAGTGCGGTGGCAACGTGCTGCAGGCGCTCATTGAGATCGCTGGTGGCGCCGCTGAACAACTGCACCGCCATGCCGAACGCTTCGCCCAGGCTGGCCACCTCTACCGCGCTGCCGCTGACATGCGCGGCCACTGCGCCCAGCTTGCCGGTTTCGCTGCCGATCTGTTCGGTGAGCTGGCTGCCCACGCGCTGCAGCAGGTCGGCCGAGGTCGTCACCAAGGCATCCACCGCTTCGCGTTGTTCGGTGGAGGCGTGATTGACTGCGTTGAGCAAGGTGTCCAGGGTGGCAAGCAGCTTGCTGCGCTCTTCCAGCATGGCGGTGTCGCGCACCATGCTCTCGGACAGCGATTGGCGCAGCTCGGCCACGACATTGGCCGCGGCCTTGGGCGCTTCGGAGGCGATCTGCATCAGGCGCGACACTTCGCTGATCGTCGCGCTGGCCTGCGCCTGGGTAATCCCCCCGCCCATTAGCAGACGCCAGAAGTGGAATTTTCTCGTACCCTTTCTCGAGGAGG
>NZ_JAGHWU010000099.1:0-1115 GCF_017746145.1 Xanthomonas sp. D-99
CGTCGGCGACATCGCAGAATGGGGATGTAAGCCGGGACCCCAGAAAATTCCGTCACCCCTCACCCCAATTCCAACCCCGCCACGAGCGCATCCAGATCGATCAAGTTGCCGTTACTTTGGAAGGTGTAGTGCCCGTTCAGCTGGATGTGTCGCCACGCCGCCGCTCGCGCCGAGGTATTCGACTACATCGAGATGTTCTACAACCTCAACTGCCGCCACGGTTCAACTGGCGACCTGTCCCATGTAGAGTTGAACGGCGCTACGCGCAACGAGGGTCTTGAGTGTCTCCGGAACCCTAGGCGTATCACCTTTCGCGCTCCCAAACATGACTTCGGTGAACCAACGACATTCAGAGAGCTCTTTGCAAGACTTGATTCTGAGGTCACTGTCGGAGATCAAAAATGGGTCTATGCGTTTCAAAGCCGAGCGTGGCAGGTTCACCCGACCACTATGCAAGTCACGCCACAGAGCAGACCACGCCCTCTACGCCTTCATCCTCCGAGGCGCCCATCTCACCCAGCCTGCATGGCTTGGTGGCACTCGGCTCTTCGGGAACGAGGCGGGGGCGCTTCCGGCAGCCAACCCTACAACCGCACGAAGTTCAGCAGGCGGCCTACCAGCTTGGTATGCGACTCAACGGCAGACCCATCGAAGACGCGAGCCACCGTCAACGCCTTGCCGATGCTACAGAGACGGTGCACGAGACACGACTCGCCTTGCACCGTGGGCGAGGCAATGTCGATAGCGATCTGCGGCTCAGCAACGGACGGAGCGCCACTTATAGCTCCCTGTCTTACTGTCTCGGTGAAAATGACGAAAGTTTACTGGCAGGCAGTGCGCTGGCTGCGGGGGCAGGCAACTGTGATCACAATGCAGCGATTAACGCACGTCGGCATGCAGTCCGCATGGAGAATGGCGGGCAGATGATGACCGTACGCGACTACGACCAGACCCACCTCTACGCGCTCTACCGGCCCCCAGGCTCGGCAGAGGCGGAAGAATCCACTGTAGTCCTCGACTCGTGGGCCGACGGTCCGGCCGTTCTACTAAGGGATTCGCACTGGGCCGAAACGTACGGAACATCCACCAATGTAGTTGAACGCTTCGACAAGCCT
>NZ_JAGHWU010000100.1:0-6652 GCF_017746145.1 Xanthomonas sp. D-99
AGTTTGAAGTTGTTGTTGACACATTTGCGCCTGCGGCGGAATTGCTGGCTGGTTTGACGCGGCTAGTTGCAAGCGTTGCAGCACACTGGCATCCGCGGCGACGACCGGCCCTTGTTGTTGATTGGCGATTGCACCGGCAGACGCTGCGCCGACATACCGATCCAGTGCATCACGCACGACCTCTGACTGGCCTTGTCTGCGCTCATCAAGCATGCGCAGCGCCTCGGCCTGTCGATTGGCGTTGAACAACGCAGAAATCTGGTCAGCAGTCGCACGGATGTCTAAATCGTTGGATCTCGCCATTTCGCTGCTCCTTGCAGAAGTGGTCACTCGCTGATGAAACGGTCCTCACCATCTGGATAATCCGCACATGCCGGTTCGCCTGTGCGCTGCTGGCGGCACGGCCACTGCGCTCTGGGAACCCGTTCCACCAGCTCGAAGCGTTCGCCTGTCCAACGAAGAAAACCAAAATGGGCGTAAGACCCGACGCGCTTCGGGTCATCGGTGGCCAGCGGCTGGTCAGGATCGAATTCCATCAACCATCGCATTGTCGGCGCCAAGGGCAGCTTGTCATCGAACAGAAAAAGCTCCGAGCCGCCGTGGTCGTTTTGCCGGGCAACATCTTCTGCAGTCAGGCTAGGCGCTGGTGGAAACACCGCTGCACTGACATCGCGTGCGGTGCTGTCTTTGGTGACGCGATACGCCTTTCGCCCTTTGCCTGACTGGCACGCGAGGCCAGCTTCGCCCGCGCCGCATTTCACCGACCAGACCAAGTACACCGTTTTGTCGGGATCCGCACTTTCAAACGAACGGACTGTCAGATCACCCGCAACCACGGTGAAGTCCGCGCGCCGTCCCAATCCGGGTGCGGCCACGTACACGGCATCGCGCAGGCTCGCTTCGCGCGCTTGCGGCGAGGCGTCAACCGCATCTGCAGGCAGGGCAAGCAGCGCATGCGCAATATGCGCAGGTGCCGGGCCCTTGCAGAACCCATCCCTTAGCAAAGGCGCAGGCGATGAGCCCTGTGATTGCGTACGGTCCACACAGACTGCGCCCATCTGCCGTTCCACTTTGAAGGACACCCAAGATGAAGGCGTGGCAGCAGGCGCCTGAGGAAAAGACGATGCTTCGTGTGTACCAGTTAGGCGTTTTGCGGCAGCCTGTTCCATCGAAAGCCGTGCACACCCAAGCGTCATGATGGGCACCAGCGCGGTCGCAACGATGCAATGCGTCAGCTTCTTCACGGGCATCCTTGAACGAAGAGGGTGAACGTCCCGGACTGTGGCCGCATGACCAGGCTCGGTCAAGTGACCGATCGCAGACGAAAACGGTTCGGCGACACTCTCATTTCGGGACCGGAATAGACGCTGCATCACGCAAAGACACCATCTGGTAGGGACTCAGCGCGACTGTCCGGGGTGAGCAGCAATTCGGATGGCTCGGACCGTTCAACCAACACGCTGCGTGCGGCTCCATGTGATCGCCGGCATTGCACTAAGAGGTCTAAGTGGCCCGCGTTAAAACCAGCCTAGGAAATGGATGCCTATAGGCGCTGCCCTGCCCTTGCTGATTCGCCGCACCAGTCACCCAACAACGACTTCGCCTGAGCGACGGCCGATCACGACCATCTCGTACCACCCGCCCATTGACCGTACTGGGTAACGGCAAGCACACCCTCGATTAGCGAGCAGGTGCGCTCACACCATCGAAAGCCTTCTGCCCACTCGCACCCCGCCTAGTCGCGCAGCGCCGCCCGAATCCCCTCCCCCGCCAAGCGCGCACTCGCCAGCAGACGCTCCAGGCTCTGCCCATGCCGGGCGCTGGCGGACAGGCCGGCCATGGTGGTGCTGACGAAATCCGCCAGCCGGTCTGCGTCGTGCGGGTAGTGCTTGGCGATGTGGGAGCGGATCAACTCCTGGGCTGCGACATGAAAGCTGCAGGCCGCCTCGCGCGCCTGCGCGTCGTGGCTGCGCGTGCCTTCCAACACCAGGCAGCCGGTGGCGGCGGGATCTTCGGCGTAGCAGCGGGCCGCCCGCTCCAGTACGTCGGCCAACGCATCGGCCAGCGGTCGGTCGGTGTCCAGGAGTTGCGGCAGCGGGATCGCACCGGTCTGCGCGTAGCGGTCGAGGATGCGCGCATACAGGCCGGCCTTGCTGCCGAAGGCGGCGTAGAAGCTGGGCGGGTTGATGCCCAAGGCCTTGGTGAGGTCGGCCACGCTCAATGCGTCGTAGCCGCGCGCATGGAACAGCTGCTGCGCGGTGGAGACCGCTTGCTCCGCGTCGAATGCCCGCGGCCGGCCGCGGGCCCGTGAGATTTCCGTAGTCATTGTTACAAAACCCTTGACGGCAAGCCAAATCTATTATGTATTAATCGCTACATTAATAGCGAGGTGGTACATGTCAGCATTTAAGAACAAGTCGGTGTTGGTGCTTGGTGGCAGCCGGGGAATTGGGGCCGCGATCGTGAGGCGCTTCGTCGCCGATGGCGCGCGAGTGACGTTTACCTACGCCGACTCCGCCGAGGCGGCGCAGCGCCTGGCCGGCGAAACCGGCAGCACCGCGGTGCTGGCCGACAGCGCCGATCGCGATGCGGTCATCGACACGGTGCGACGCAGCGGGCCGCTGGATGTCCTGGTGGTCAACTCCGGCATCGCCTTGTTCGGCGATGCGCTGGACCAGGATCCGGACGCGGTGGACCGGCTGTTCCGCATCAACGTGCACGCGCCCTACCACGCCGCCGTGGAGGCCGCGCGGCAGATGCCACCTGGCGGGCGGATCATCGTGATGGGCTCGGTCAACGGCGACCGCATGCCGCTGCCCGGCATGGCCTCTTACGCGCTGAGCAAATCCGCGCTGCAAGGGCTGGCCCGCGGGCTGGCGCGCGACTTCGGGCCGCGCGGCATCACCATCAACGTGGTGCAACCGGGCCCGATCGATACCGACGCCAATCCGGAAAACGGGCCGATGAAAGACTTGATGCACAGCTTCATGGCGGTCAAACGCCACGGCCGCGCCGAGGAAGTGGCCGGCATGGTGGCCTGGCTGGCGGGCCCGGAAGCGAGCTTTGTGACCGGCGCGATGCATACGATCGATGGTGCGTTTGGGGCGTGACGCGGCGGCGTTTGGATTGATGACACTGTGGCTCGACATGTAGCGCAACGGACGGCGGCAAACGCCCTCCGTCGACGTGCAGGGCGAGCTGCTGTTGCATCGCAAGCGTCGTGATCCACGCGCATGATGCCGTTGGCCGTGATTGATCGTCTTCCCATGTCTTGCGCCGTATTGCATCTGCAATCGCTGGCTTGACCTTGCAGACCCTGTTGACCCTGCATTGCCTATCGTTCGTGACAAACCCAGCAATGGATTGACCAATGCGCATGATGTCATCCGGTCGGTGCTTAACCCTGCCCATTTGCGTGCTGCCATGCCCACCGATCTGGCGGTACGCACACCGGTTGCGCAGTCGCTGCAGCAACTGGAAACGGCCAGCGTGGAGCGGCAACGGGCCCTGGCGCAGAGCCAGCAGCAAGACATGGACAATCGGGTTCGCGAGAATATGTCGATGCGCATGGCGTGGTGCACGCAGCCAACCGCAGCCGGTCGGCCAGCGCGCCGCACCTAGGTGCGGCGCGCAGAGTGGCAGCACGCAGCACCGCGCGGAATCGCTCGACACCGAAATCGGCAGTCACCCCGCAGGCGTTCCACTTTCAGGCATCTAACCACTGGATCCCTTCGCTACTGTTGCTGGCCAACGCGCTTCACCTGCACTGGTGGCCCCTGCACCAAACAAAAAGCCCGGAAAATTCCAGGCTTTTTATGTTTAAACGCAACTCGTCAGTTTTTGTGCCGCTTCAACCAGGCCGCAATCTGCGGCACGCGCCGTTCGCGCAACGTCACGCGCGTCTTGATGGTACTGATGGCGGTTTCTGCATCGCGGCGCGAGGTGGGGGCCAGGTATTTGTCGGCATACGCCTCGATCTTGGCGACGGTCTCCAGCTTGCTCGACCCTGCGGCCAGGTGCGGGTAGTAACGGGCGCGCGAGGTGGAGTCGATCAGCGTATCCACCTGGGTGCGATGCGCCAAGGCGAAGTTGAATGCCAGCTCCGGGTGCTCGCTGGCGACATCGCCGATCATGCTGGCGCCAGTGGTGGCGCCGGGCTCGGCGGTGAGCGCAAGTTCAAGGGCGCGCTGCGCCAACGCCGGGTCCTTGGCGTAAGCGAGCAACGCATAAGACTGGTCGCGCAGCATCGAGGAGGTTTCCTTCTTCGCCATGGCATGCAGTGCGTCCCAGGTGGCGGAGTCGGCGTGGCGGGCGACGATGCGCAGCACCGTGCTACGCAACTCCGGCGACAACGTGCCCGGGTCGGCCTGGAACGCCGCGAAACGACGCCGCGCTTCGGCAATCACCTGTGCATCGTCCAGCGCGCTCAGGCTGTTGAGCAGGCTGGCACGCAGCTGCTTGGTCTGTGCACTGTCGTCCTTGCGCTCGTCCCAGCCGAGCGTGGCGAACTCGGGAGCAAGCCGCGCACGCGCGAAGCGCCGCCAGCTGGCCTGCGCCTTGAGGTCGCCAGCGAACAGGCGATCGATATTGGAATACGTTTCGGACACCACTTTCCACAGATCCGGCGAGCCACCGACCGGCACCTTGGCGGTGAGCTCAAGCAGGTCCGCTTCGGGCTGCAGGCCCACCGGTGCCAGCGCAGCGGTATCCATCAGCACACCCAACTGATCGACCACCGGCAATGCGTTAAACCCCTTGGTGAGCGCGGTGAATTGCGCCGGTCCATACAGCGTGCGGAAGTAGCCCTTCTGCCCGGCATTGACCACGACAGGCGCATTGCAGCCGGGCAGCTGCACCTGCGCGCTGCCATCCACCAAGACACGCACCGGCGTGCCGTCGGCCCCGCGCAGCGTGACGGGCACATGCCAGCGCAATGGCTGTTTGTCGGGGCGGTCGACGTTGTATTCGCCTTGTTTCAGCTGCACGGTCGTGGTGCCGGACGTGCAGCTGGCGCTGACCTGGATCAACGGCACACCCGGCTGCAACGTGAAGTCGTGCGCCACCTGGGTGAACTGCTTGCCCGGTGCCACCGCATCGATCTGCTGCCACAGCGCATCGGTGACGGCATTGCCGTATTGGTGTTGTTTGAGATAGCTACGCACGCCGCTGCGCCAGTTGTCCGCGCCTACAGAGTCTTCGAGCATGGCGATCACCGCTTCGCCCTTGTCGTAGGTGATCTGATCGAATGCCTGACTGGCCTGCTCCACGGTGGCGACGTGCTGCACCACCGGGTGGGTGGTGACATAGGCATCGCGCTGCATCGCCGCGCGGCTTTTGAAGGCTGCGCCGGTGTTGTCGATGTCCCACTCCGGGTGCAGCTTGTGCGTGGTGCGCGCCTCCATCCAGTTGGCGAACCCTTCGTTGAGCCACAGGTCGTCCCACCACGCCATGGTCACCAGATTACCGAACCACTGGTGCGCGATCTCGTGCGCGGCAACGGTGAAAACGCCCTGCTTGTCGTTGATGTTGGAGGTGGCCGGGTCGAGCAGCAGCGAGTATTCGAAGGTGAAGATCGCCCCCCAGTTTTCCATTGCGCTGAAGAACTGGCTTTGCCCGGGTGCGGCGATGTTGTCCAGCTTCGGCAACGGATACGGAATGCCGAAATAGGCGTTGTATTCATGCAGCACGTCGCGACCGAAATCCAGTGCGAACTGCGCCTGGTCCACCTTGCCCTTCTGCGCGATCACGCCGATCTCGGTGCCGTTGTCGGCCTTGCGCGTCGCCCGCTCGAAGTCGCCGACACTCAGGAACAGCAGGTACGTGGACATCCTGGGCGTGGTCTGGAAGACCACGCGCTTCATGCCGCCGGCACCATTGCTGGACGAGGCAACCGGCATGTTGCTCACCGCCATCTGCGTGGCCGGCGCATTGACTGCCAGGTCGAAGATAGCCTTGAAATTGGGCTCGTCCCACGACGGAATGAAGCGGCGTGCATCGGAGTTTTCGAACTGGGTGAACAACGCGCGGCGCTGGCCTTGCGCGGTGGCGTAATCCAGCGCGAACAGACCGTTGGCCTGGGTATTGATCACACCGCTGTAATCGATGGACAACACGTAGTTGCCCGGTGCCAGCGGTTTGTCGAAGGCGAAGGTGGCGGTCTGCGCCTGTTCATCGGTGCTGACCTTGGCCGCCTGCGGAGTGCCACCCTTGCGCTGCGCCAACGTACTGCGCGCGAAGCTGAGGTTGGCCGCCTGCAATACGATGCGGTCGGTGGCTTGTAGCACCACGATGTCGATGGCCACCTTGCCGTCGAAGGTCATCTTGTCGGCATGCGGGGTGATCTCCACCGCGTAGTGGGTGGGCTTGGCCGTGCGCGGCAACTGGCTGGTGACCTGCGCGGCCGATGCGCTGACCGCCTCCGGTGCAGCCACAGCAGCGTGAGCCGGCGCAATGGCCCAGGTACTGGCCAGGGCCAGCGCAATAGCGGTCACCAGGATCTGGCGCATGACATTCCTAAGGAAGGTCTGAACAACGAGACCTGACAGGGCGGAAGGTGGCGTCGTTCCGAAGAGTGGCTTTTGGAACTTCGGAATTTCGCCATTTCTGGCGCTTTCCGCGGGAATTTCCCGGTTCACAGACGCACGCTCCCCAT
>NZ_JAGHWU010000101.1:0-14133 GCF_017746145.1 Xanthomonas sp. D-99
AAGCGCCAGAAATGGCGAAATTCCGAAGTTCCAAAAGCCACTCTTCGGAACGACGCCACCTTCCGCCCTGTCAGGTCTCGTTGTTCAGACCTTCCTTAGTCACGCCCAAGGCGACGCTGAATCCACCACCGCCGTAGAGACCAGACTTCTTGACGGTCTTCTCATGCTCTTCGCTGTGCGTGTTCTGCACCGTGTCCAGCGTGAGGTTGTTGCCTGCGGCCAACACCACATTCCCGGTGCTGGCGACTTGCGCACCCTGCGACAGCAGATCGTTGCCTGCCGCAATTTGTACCGTGTCGCCACTGAGCGTGGTGGTGACCGCGACAGTGTCCTGCCACTCATCATGCGTGGTGGTGGTCTTGCTGCTGAACGTGCCCTTCTTCTTGGTCATGTCCTGCACGGCATCGTGCTGTTCGCTGGCGGCGAGCAGGTTGACGTCGTTGCCGGCGGCCAGGGTGATGCCGCCTTCCTTGGTGGCGACCGATGCGGCGGTAAGGGTGATGTCGTTGCCCGCCTGCATGGCGAGGTTGCCGCCGGCACTGAACTCGGTGCCGTGGACGGTTTCGTCGCTCGTGCTGGTGGTTTGCTTGAAGCGCTTGCGCGTCTCGAGCGTATCGCTGGTGTCGACCGTGGTCAGCGTGCTGGCGTTGATGTCGTTGCCGGCGCTGATCCCCAAGCCCTTGCCTGCATCGAGCTTTGCGGCAACCAGGTTGACGTCGTTGCCGGCGCTGAGGATCAGGTTGCCGCCGGCGGTGAGCGCCTGCTGGTCGATGGTCTGCGTGGTTGTGGTGGTGGTGACGCGGGTCTTGCCGTCGCGGCTGTTGTAGCTGTTGGTCTCGGTCTCGTTGAGCACGGACTCGACGTTGAGGTTGTTGCCCGCCGCAGCGATCAGATCGCCGCCGGCCTTGACGTCGGCCTGGCGGATGGTCAGGTCGTTGCCGGCAGTCAACTGCAGGCTGTCGCCGGTGCTGATGTTGGTGCGGGTGACGACCTTGCCATCCAGGCCGGTGGTCGGCGTCAGCGACAGATTGTTGCCTGCCTGCAGTGCCGCGCTCCCACCAACGGCGATGGTCACGCCATGCAGTTGCAGGTCGTTGCCTGCAAACATCACCAGATCCTTGCCAGTGGTCACCGACACCGCGTCGCCGCCACGCATCAGGCCGTTGTCGTCGCGTAAGGCGCTGGGCGTGAGGCTGAGGGTGTTGCCGGCGATCAACGCCGCGCTGCCGCCTGCCTGCATGCGGGTGCCGGTCAATGTCATGTCGTTGCCGGCCATCAGTTGCAAGGAGTTGCTTGCAGTGATACCCGACAGGATGCCGACGCCGTTGATGGCCTTGGTCGCTTCACTGACCAGGTTGTTACCGGCCACCAATGCGACATCGCGGCCCTGGATCTGGCCTTGATTGAGCAGGTCGTTACGCGCTTCCAGCGACACGCCGCCAGTGCCGCTGATGCGGCCCTGGTTGAGCAGGTTGCCGGCGGTGATGCTGACATCGGCACCGGCGATGACGCCCTGGTTGTTCATGGCGTTGCTGGCATTGAGCTCGACGTTGCCGCCGGCAATCAACGCGCCGTTGCCACGCAGTTGCAGCGAGTTGGACGCCAGGTACACCACCGGCACCAGCACGGTCTGGCCCTGGTACTCCTGCTCCACCATCCACACGATGTCCTGCGTCAGCGCGGCCGCCTGCGCGGCGGTCAAGCCCACGCCCATGCTTAGTTGCAGCTCGCCTGCAGCGGCCACGCCGGATTCGAGCAAGGCGCGGTACTGCGCCACGCCGTCGGCATAGTTGCCCAGATAGCGGCGGCCGGTGAGCTGGGTGATCTGATCCAGCACCAGACGCTGCTCATAGAAGCCATCGCCCAGGCGGGTCTGGGTCCACTCCGGGTCCACGCCCAGCTTGTCGAGCAGGAAATCGCTGCTGATGAAGTTGTCGTAATTGACGAAGCGCGGATCGGTCTCGATCAGGTAGCGACGGCCAGGGCCGTTGCTGCGCCAGGCGTTGATGCCGCCCAGGCTGGTTGCTGCGCGGCCCATCGCCGTGCGATCGGTGGCCATGCCATTGGACAGGCGATACAGGCCGCCGATGGGCAAATCGATCTGCGTCAGCGATGTCTGGCCACCGCCAACGATGTTGGTGACGGGAATGGTGGCGGGATCGACACGCGTGCGGGTTCCATTCGTACCTGCGGTGACACCGGTACCGGCGGCGGTGGTCTGCACATTTGCCTGATCGATGCTGCTGCGCACCAGGACGCTGTCGTTGGACATCACCGGTGCGACCGACATCTTGACGATGCCGCCCGACGTGGCCAGCGTGGCGTCCTGCGTGTTGGCGCCGACTTGCGTGCCTGCGCTGCCGCTGGTGCCGGTGGCAACGCGGATGCTGCCTGCGCTGCCATTGGCGCGACCGACCACGGCCTGACCACCCACACCAACGGCACTTTGCGTAGTGCGACCGTTCAAGCCGCCTTGCGCGCCCACGCCATTCAGTGAGGCATCACTGATGCTGCGGCCATCGCTACCAACAGCGCCGTTGCTGATGTTGGCGCCGTTGATGCTGACGCCTTGGTTGCCGGTCATGCTGGCGCCCAGGGCGATATAGCTGCTGCTGACCGTTGAGGAACTCAGCCGCTGATCTTCCTCTTCGTAATAGCACACGACCTTCTGCCCGACCGGCTGCATGCAGTCATTGGTAATCGCGGTGACGATGTGTTCCACATCGCTTTGCCGAACCGTCTGATTCAACGCCAGCGCCTGGTTGAGCAGCTGCTCGCCGCCTACGATCATCCCGTCCGAGAGCCCGCCAAGACCGCGCTGGTTGGCCGCGAACACGCCTGCTGCAGCGATGGTGGAGGCATTGTTGGTCACGCTCCCCGACAACAAGATGTTTCCGCCCGCCGCGATGCGTCCCTCAGCGCTTGCGGAAGACAGCTGTTCCTGCTGGATCACCTGATAGTTGCGATAAATGCCTGGCGCAAGCCCCGTGTAGGGATAAGGCGCCCGGGCGCCCTGGATGTTCCGGATCGCCTTGCCTTCGATCAGCTCACCACCCGCATACACATCGTCGTTGCCGGGATCGGTAGAAACGCTGGTTGTGTTAACGACACGCCGCCGGTTATTCAGCTGGTTGGCCGCAATCAAGATGCTCCCGTCGGCCTCGATACTGCCCGACAGGTTATTCACCACCCCGGTCCGCGATACCAAGGTGCCACCACTATCCTGCGCCCCACCAATTGCGATATTGCCCAGGCTGTAGATGCGCGCATCGCGATTGAGCAACTGATCGCGCACGATCAGGTTCATATTGCTGGTGGAACCCAGCAGGGCCGAACCATAGGCCGCATTGTCGGTCGCACCACCCAGATCGGCACCATTGACCAGCGTGCCGGTATTCACCGAGACATTGCCACCGACGATGCTGCCGGTGTTGTAGACGCTGTTGGCAACGAGCAACAACGCCCCGTTGCCGGAAACGCTGCCGGCATTGTCGATGACGTTACCGCCGTTGAGACGGGTGTCGTTGGAGAGGATGTTGGCGCCGGCGCGGTTGGTGATGCTGCTGGCGGTGATATCCAGGGTACGCGCGGCCTTGAGCGTGGACTCGTTGACCAGATTGCCGCCCACGCGCAGGTTGAAATTGCCATTGCTGACCAGGTCGGCGCCGGCGCGATGCGTGTAGTCGCTGCGCAGGGTCAGATCCAGCAGGTTCTGCGCGAGGATGCTGCCGCCACCGTCGAAGCCGACCGTGTCGATAAGCACATCGCCGACGCCGCCGGTAACGCTGCCGGCACCAATCTGGCCACCGGCATTGCTCAGGTTCTGCAGGTTCAAGCGAACCGATTGCTCGGCCTTGATCCTGCCGCTCTGGTTGTCGAGCGTGGCACCTGCCCGCTGCAGCAGGAAGTTGGCGCCGGCATAGACGCTGCCGCCCTGATTGTCCAGCACATTGGTATTGGCGATCAGGTCGCCGCCTGCCACCAACTGGCCACTAGTGTTGGCGACGCTGGCCGCATCGATTACCACACTGCCGCGCCCGCCCAGATTGCCGCTGGTGTTGGTCAATGCGCCGCCGGTGGTGAGGCGGGTCAGGCCACTGCCATTGTTGACGATGCTGCCTTGGGTGTTGTCGATCCGTCCGGCGGATGCGGTCAAGCTATTGCCGGCATCGAGCTGGCCACCGCTATTGAGCAATGCACCGGCCACCGCAACGCTCAGATCACGGCCGGCGCTGAGCTTGCCGCCCTGATGATTGTCCAACTGGCCACGTGCAGTGATGCTGAGGTCGCGCCCGGCCTGCAGATTGCCACCGGCGCTGCTGATGTTTTCTGCAATGATCACTGCATCGGTGCTGGCGCCGATCGTGCCGTTGCCATTGTCCAGACCGCGATTCAACTCCACCCGCAAACCGCCGCCTGCACCCGCATTGGCAACTGCCTGCACGGTACCGCCGGCATTGCTGAGGCTGTCGGCACGCAAGGTCAGCGCACCACCGCTGGCCTGAAGCAGGCCGTTACGGTTATCGACTGCGCCGCTGGTTTGCACGTTCAATGTCCGGGCCGACACCGAGCCTGCCAGGTTATTGAGGCTGGCAGCGGTCACCGCTGCATCGCCTGCCGCAGCGATAGCACCATTCTGATTAGTCAAGGCACCGCTGGCGCCCAGGGTCAGCTGACCCTGCGTCAGGATACGTCCGCCGCCGTTGCCGAGTGCACCGCGGCTGGTCACCGACAGCGTGCCGGCGCCGGCATGCTCGATACGGCCCTGCGCATTTTCGATGCTGGCAGCGGTGATGGTCAGATCCTGACCGTTACTGGCAAGCGTGCCTGCGGTGTTATCGATGGCACCCCCGATCACCACGCGAGTCGCAGCCGCGCCGCTCTGCACCAGACCACCGCCGACATTGCTGAGGCTGCCGCCGTCGATACTCAGCTGGTTAGCCTGAAGTTGCCCGCCGACAGTGTTGAGGCGGCCATTGTCGATAGCGCCGACGGCCTGCACAGTGAGCGTGCCGCCCGCAAGCAGATTGCCGCCACGATGATCGAGGCTACCGCCGGTAGCCAGTGCCACATTGCCGGTGGCACGCGTGGTGCTCCCAGCCAGCTGCAGCTGACTGCCTTGCGCTGTGAGGTTGCCGCCGGCCAGCAGTGTGCCGGAGGCAGCGAACTGACCATCGGCAACCAGGCTGAGTGTGCTCCCGCTGCCCAGGCTGCCGTCTGCGTTAATGCCAGCACCCACCGTACCGGTGATGCCAATCTCGCCTGCGCGAAGGCTTAAATTGCCCGCTGCAGTAGTTTGCCCGGCGTTTTCGATACGCGCGCCTTGCACATCGACCGTTGTCCCGCTGACAGTGCCCTGCTGGCGTACAACCGCATCGCTGACGAGTGCGAGTTGTTGACCCGCGACCTGGCCGGCAATGGTCAGATCACCTTTGGAACGCAGGTCGAGTGTGCTGGCTGCGCTCAGATTGCCGCTCTGCGTCAGCGCGCCATCGGCCTGTGCCGTGAACGCCCCTGCCGATGCCAAGCGGCCATTGAGCTGCAGGTCGCCACGGCTGATCAATGCCACATCGCCACGCTCGCTGCCCAACTGACCACTGTTGCTCAGCTGCCCCGCTTCCACGCGCAACGCATTGCCGCCGATCAGATCGCCGCGGTTATCCACCGCACCGCTGGCGCTGACACCAAGCCGCTGCAGGCCATAGGCCTGACCGGTTTGGCGCAGCGACCCGACATTAAGCGAGAGCTGATTGCCGGCACGAACGACGCCAGCGTTGTCGAGCAGGCCTGCGATGGACAACCTGGTGTCGCCTTGCGCAAGCAGCACGCCCGTTGCGGTGTTACTCGCGCTGGCTGCGGTCACAGTCAAGCCATCGCCAGCGGCGACCTGCGCGGCGTTGGTCGACGCGCCGGTTGCGCTCAGCACCACGTTGCGGTCTGCCTGCACCACGCCGGCAACCGCCAGATCGCCGGTGCTGCGTAGATTGATGTCGGTGGCGGCATCGAGTGCGCCACGGCTGTCGATCGCTGCGCCGTCCAGGCTGATCGCGACGCCGCTTTGCAACACTGCCGCTTGCCCGGTCGCAATCTGCGCACCACGCAGATTCGCACTCGCCGCGGATACCGCCTGCCCATCAAGGTTGAGTGTGCGCTGCGCCTGCAGATCAAGCTGCGATGCAGATTGCAGCGTACCTGCTGCAGTGAGATTGCGCCCGGCCTGCAGCGCGATGGACTGCGCCTTGACCGAACCGGCCTGATGCAGATCGCCGCCAGCGGCGGCGTGTAGCGTGCTGGCTGCTGCGACCACGCCCTGCAAGGTAACATCGCCCCGGCTGGTCAACGTCACGGTCGACGCTTCGCTGCCGAGCTGGCCGCTGCTACGCAGCGTGCCTGCTTCCACCAGCACTGCATCCTTGGCGATGAGACTGCCGCGGTTATCCAGCGTGCCGGTGACTGTGGCGGTCAACGCCTTGCCGGCGACAGCAGTGCCGCTCTGGTCCACGCTGGCTGCAGTGATCCGCAGATCGCCGCCGCTCTGCAGGCTGCCGGCGTTCTGCAATGCACCTGTCGCCAGCGTGACGCCGCCCGCTGCCGCAAGTGCGCCGGCTGCTGCGTTGTTGATCGAACCTGCCTGTAGCGAAAGGTCGCGGCCCGCAAAGACCTGGCTGGCGTTACCCAGTGCACCGCTGGCGCTCAACACGACATCGCGGTTGGCCTGCGCAACACCCGCCAGGGCAAGATCGCCTGTGCTGCGGACTACAAGATCCGTCCCGGCATCCAGCGTTCCACGGCTGTCGATTGCGGCGCCGTCCAGGGTGATGGCACCACCGCTTTTCAGGACCGCATCACGACCGGTCACGATACTGTTGCCGTGCAGGCTCGCATCTGTCCCGGCCTGCGCCTGCCCGTTCAAGCTCAGCGTGCGCTGTGCTCGCACATCCAGCGTGGAAGCCGATTGCAGGGTGCCACCGGCAACGAGATCACGGCCAGCCTGTAGCGCGACGGTCTGTGCGCTGAGCGTCCCTGCCTGTGAAAGGTCGCCCCCTGCCGTGGCTTGCAACGTGGTCGCGGCAGACACCACGCCTTGCAACGCGATTGCGTTCTGGCTGGTCAGCGCCAGCGCGCCGGTCACCGAGCCCAGCTGACCATTACTGACAATGCTGCCGGCGGTGATGCTCAACTCTTTGCCAGAGACCAACTGGCCTGCGTTTTCGAACGCACCGTTGGAAGCGATCGACAGCGCATCGCCGCTATAGACACGACCGCGCTGCAACAGCGACCCGGAGGTCAGCGAAAGTCCTCGCTCTCCGTGCAGGCTACCGCGATTGTCCAGTACCCCGGCAACGTCGACGCGCAAATCGCGCTTGGCACCCAGGGTTGCGTCAGACGCATTGGCGGCACTGGCAGCCTGCACGCTCAGATCGCGCGCGGCGATTACTTGGGCACCGTTGTTCAAGTTACCTGTTGCGGTCAGCGCAATGTCGCGGCCGGCCTGCGCTACGCCGCCCAGCGTCAGATCGCCCGCACTACGTAGAGTCAAATCATTCGCTGCATCGAGCGCGCCACGGCTATCGATGCTGTTACCTGCCAAGGTAATCGACGCGCCGCTCTGCAGCACCGCCACAGCGCTGGTTGTGATGGTTGCGCCATCGAGCGTGGCATCGGCAGCACTGGATGCCTGACCGTTCAATGCAAGCGTGCGTTGCGACTGCAGATCCAGGGTGGATGCGGACTGCAGGCTGCCATTGGCAGTGAGGTCTCGCCTGGCCTGCAACGCAATCGACTGCGCCTTGAGCGAACCAGCTTGCTGCAGATCGCCGCCAGCCGATGCCTGCAATGCGGTCGCGGCTGCAACCACACCGTCCAGCTGCATCGCGCCCTGGCTGCTTAATGCAACACTGGCCAGTTCGCTGCCCAATTGGCCGCTGCTGCGCAACGTGCCTGCATCGATCTGCAGCGCGTCCCTGGCGATCAGGTTGCCGCGGTTATCCAGCGTGCCGGCAACTGTGCCGCGTAAGGTCTTGCCGGCAGATGCGCTGCCATTTTGATCGAGACTTGCCGCCGTCATCTGCAGGTCGCCGGCTGCCTGTATGCGGCCGGCGTTTCTCAACTGTGCTGCCGCGGTGAGTGCCACATTCCCATCGCCCGCCAATACGCCGGCAGCGGTGTTCTCCAGGCTTTGTGCCTGCGCGGTCAGGGTGCGCCCGGCGAAGACCTGCGCTGCATTGGTCAGCGCCCCGGTAGCCGTCAGCTCAACATCGCCGCTGCCCTGCGCAACACCCGCCAGCGTCAGGTCGCCCAGGCTGCGTACACGCAGATCGCTGCGTGCATCGAGCTTGCCGCGGCTATGAATCGTGCCGCTATCCAATGCAATCGCTGCGGCGCCCTGCAGGACCGCATCCTGGCTTGTCGTCAGCGTGGCAGCGCGCATGCCGATGTCGCCACCAGCCTGGCCTTGCGCAGTGAAGGTCAAGTCACGTTGCGCCTGTAGGTCCAAAGTCGAGGCAGATTGCAGCGTGCCGCTCGCGGCGAGGTCGTGACCTGCTCGCAGCGCTACGGATTGCGCCTTCAGCGAGCCGGACTGCTGCAGATCGCCCGCAGCATTGGCCTGCAAGGTGGTTGCGGCAGCCACCACACCTTGCAATGCGATATCGCTTTGGCTACCCAAGACGACGCCTGCAGCTTCACTGCCGAGCTGGCCGCTGCTGCGCAAGTCGCCGGCATCGATCTGCAGCCCATCGCGGGCCACCACATTGCCGGCATTGTCGAACGTGCCGGCAACCGTTGCGGACAGCGTGTTGCCGGAGCCGACGCTTCCGTTCTGGGTCAACGAATCGGCGCTGATCTGCACTGCGTTGGCAGCGTAGACGCTGCCGGCATTTTCAAGCGTGCCGCCGATACGCAGCTGCGCATCGGCACCGGACGAGAATGCCGCGCCTTGCGCGTTGTGCAGGCTGGACGCATCCATCTGCAGTGGACCAGCAGTGACCACCTTTGCGCTGTTATCCAGCGCGCCGGCCGCTTGCAAGGTCGTACTGCCTGCGCTCTGCACGGTGCCGTCCAATGCCAGCGCCCCAGCGCTGGCGATGCGCAGGTCACCGCCAGCATCGATCAGGCCGTTATGGGAGACACTGCCGCCACGCAGTTGCAACCCGCCATTGCTGTGCAGTTGGCCGCGCTGACGCAGCGCGCCATCGGCCTGCAGATCGAGTGCGCTGGCCGAACGTAAGACGGCATCGTTTGCAAGCTCACTGGCCGCGGCAACCGTCAGCGCGCCGCGCGTGCTCTGCAGCGTGCCGGAGAGGCTGGCATCACCGCCGCTACGTAAGTTGACGCTGGCCGCATTCACGATGCCCGACACCTGGGCGCTGCTTGCGGCATCCAACGCCAATGCCCCGCCTGCAACGGTATTGCCGCTCAGGCGCAGATTGCCGCGACTACGCAACGTGGCATCGCCACGCTGGCTGCCGATATCGCCGCTGCTTGCCAGCTGCGCCGCGTCCACAGCCAATGTGCCGCCTGCGACAATGGCGCCGCTATTGAGCAATTGGCCTTCAACAGAAAGCTGCGCATCGCGTGCGGCAGACAGACTGCCTGCAGTGGTGACACTGGCAGCTTGTAACCGCAGATCGCGACCGGCATACGCGCTACCGGCGTTATTGACTGCACCGGCGCTACGCAGGTCCAGATCGTTGCCTGCAGACACCGCAGCGCGCTGTGCGATGTCGATCGACGCTGCGTTCAACGCAAGCGCATCGGCTGCGATCAGCTGCCCCTGCAGTTCCAGGCGCCCACCCACACGTACATCAGCCCCCTGCCCGGCTTGCGCCAATCCAGCCACACGCACATCGCCATTGCCGTTGATCCGCAGCGCAGTTGCCGCATCCAGCGTGCCCAGTGCGTCGATGGTAGTGGCATTCAGCGCAATCGCCGCGCCGCTCTGCAAAGTACCGGACAATGCAATCTGCGCTGCGCGCAAATTCGCGCCCGCGCCGCCATAGGCCACACCACTGCTGCTCAGTAATCCATCAGCGCCCAGGTCCAGCGCACCGTTGGTGTGCAAGCTGCCATCGGCATTCAGTTGCGAACCGAACAGACGGATCGACCCCGCGCTACTGCGGCCACCATGGTTCACCACACCACCGGCTTGCGCATCCAGCGCACCGGCGGCGACCAGGTCGCCTGCAAGCGTCATGTTGGCCGCACGCAGGTACACGTCGCCTTGCTGCGAGCCGAGCACGCCACGCTGATCCAGCGCGCCGGTGGCACGCACATTCACGGCATCGCGTGCGACGGTGGTGCCGCTCAGGCTCAATTGCCCGGCGCTGTCGATCTGCAGGTCGCCACTTTGCGCGGCTAACGTGCCGCGGCTCACCACGCCAACGCCGGCTTCGGTGGCGATCAGGCGAATGCGTTCGGCATACATGCCACCCAATTGCGCCACATCGATGCCGATTGCAGGAGCGGCGCCGTCGGCACCTGGCAGGACGTCCAGCAGCATGCCGTCGTAATTCACGCGTCCGGCACCAGCGGCGGCGACCAGCTCCCTGGTCCAGACCGAGCCATCTACGCTGAGCTGACGCGACAGCAGGTCCAGTCGATCCACGTTGAACGCGTCCAGACCGTTGCGGCCGATGCTCAGCGCTCCACCGGTGATGCTGAAACCGTTCAAGGCACCATCGCTGCCCAGGTTCGGTGTGCCGGTGGTCAGGGTGGCGCGCGAGGTATTGAGAAAGCCGCAGCCATCGCAGGAAATGCCGTTGGGGTTGGCGATCACCAACTGCGCTCTCGCACCGGCGATTTCGGTATAGCCCTGCAAGCGGCTGCTGGCCGAGGTGACTTCGTTGAGGATCAGCGACGCGGCACCGCTGCGCTGCAGGTTGTTGTTGCCGGCAACGTAACCGCCCAGCTCGGTCTTGGAGATCTGCGCGCTGTTGTTGAGGATCAGCCCATTCGGGCCGACATTGAAGTTGCTGTAGCGGTTGTGCGAAATGCCGCGTGCATTGGGCGCGACGATGTCCACCACCGGCACACCATTGGCAGCGACCTGCTGACCGGGCGTCTGCCCTGCAGGGTTGGCGGTTGGCGCAACCTGCGCCCATGCTGGAAACGATGTCCAGGTGGTCGTGCAGCACAGCAACAGTGCAAGCGCACGCTTGCCCTGCTCGGCCAGGTAACCACGCACGCGCATCGCTTCGTTGTCCATCGTTTCTCTCTCGCCGCCTGTTGGCGTCATCCATCAACAAACGCGCAGCCGGCTGGCGACGCGATCCCTGTCAAAACTGGTAAATCACACGCGCGCCGTAGGCTGGCTGCGCACTTCCAAATCCGTCGGGACGGTGAATCGCCCAACCAGCGAATGCATCGACGCTGGCGCCGAACCAACCGCCACGCAGACCCACCGCGCCACCGACCAGGCTGCGGCCGCGCAGCCCGCTGGCGCTGGTGCCATCGATGCGGCCGGCGTCCAGGCCCAGGTAGGGCGTCAACCCGATCTGCTGCACGGGGAAGCTCAGGGTATTGCGCCAGTACGCGCCTTTTTCCGCCCCGAGCGTCGCTTCGCCGTCAAAACCGCGCACGCTGTAACGGCCACCCATGGTGACGAACTCCGAACCCAGCAACAGTTCGCCAGCGGTCTGTGCACGCAGGCTGCTTTCCCACGCCATCGGTACCGGGCCAAGCTTGAACGGCAGGGCCGTGCTTATGTCCAGCGTAGTCACCCCATAGCGAAATGTCGGGAAGCCGATCTGCGGGTCGTAGCCGGTCCACTGGCTGTTGAACCACGGCGTGCCGCGCCGATGCGCCAGACGCATGTCCAGCTGCATCGTGCCCAGATAGCGCCGGTGCGTGAGGTAGAACTCCGCGCTGCTGGTATCGCGGCGCTGGATGCCGATCTCCACGCCATCCAGATAACTGCGCGCACGCCGCCGGCCAATCACCACACCGGCCGAGGTCTTGCTGGTGCCGTCGCGATGCAGCACGCGCTGAATATCCAGCTGCGCGTTACTGGACTCGCCAGTGGATTGGAAGGTCTGCAAAAAGCCATCCACGCGCTGGTGATAGCGGTACGACGATGCCGCCAGCGCAAACGTCCACCATCCCCATGGCAGGCTGTAACTCAGGCTGTTGCCGCGTGTGCCGCGTTCTTCGTCGCGCGTGGCCAAGTCATGGCTGTAGCCAATGCTGAGCAGATCGTTGAGACCCAGTGGGTTATCCAGCGAAACGTCCAATCCACCTTGCACGCGACCGGTAGCCTCCATACCTGAATCGTCGACATTCGCCACACCGCGCCAGCGCCGCCCATGCTGCAAGATGATCACCAGATCCGATTCGCCCGGTGCCTCGCCCGGCGCAATATCGATCTTGGCGTCCTGCGACGGCAGCCGCTTGAACTGCTCTACCGCTTGCTCGATGGCACGCAGATCCAGCAAATCGCCCGTACGCAGCGGCAATGCGGTTTTCCAGTGCGCGCCTTCGGTCTCGGACACCACGCGCACCTCGCGCAAGCGGCCGGGCATCAGTTCGAAACGTAGTTCGCCACGCGACAGATCCTGTTCCGGAACGCCGATGCGGGTGGTGACCAACCCGCGTGCAACCAGCTGATCCAATGCGCGGCGCCGGATGATGTCGATGCCGGCACGCCCGATGCAGCGGCCTTGGTAACGGCGCAGCGACGTCCACAACCACGCAAAGCGCGCCGCATCATCGCCCGCGCCGGACAGGCGCACGCGGGTGATCGAAAAACACAGGTCTTCTTTGGGCAGCACGGTGCTGCGCGCGTCCACACGGTCGGCGTCCTCGCGCGGGCCGGCGAAGGGCGCCTGGCGCTCCTGTTCCTGGCGACGCTGAATTTCCTCGGCCTGGCGCAATTGCTCCTGCCGATCCAGCGTTGTCGGTGCCGACTGTTGTGCAGCCGCCAGCCCGGCGATTGCGCACAGGCAAACCGCCAGCGCCAAAGGCGCCGATCGCATCCACATCTGTCCTGCCCCCTGTGCGGCGGTCGCGCTACTGCGCGCCGTCGCCCGCATCAACGTGCCTGGTCACCAAGGCGGCGGCGCAATCCGTCAGCACGTTGAAATGCGGTGCGACTGTGACGGAATGTTAAAAAACGGTCAACGCGCCGTGTAGGGGCCATCCTGTAAGAAAAACCCGACCTTTCTGATTTTGTGATGAAAATCACTTAAAAAGCGGATTAGCGGCGATTCGCTCACGTCGTCAATCAACGATCGGGGACCCTAGGTATCTGCAATGTCTGCCATCATGCAGATAAGCCGGCGCATCTGTTAGATGCTTCTTCAGACATATGAGCGGCATGGGACCATCCCCATGATGTTAATTCTTAATGAAGATAGGGAATAGAGATCTCGCTGCAGACAAATTCAGCGCCTTGCTGGGAATCCCCGCATGCGCAAACGGGAAGACCAGTTTCAGACCAAGCAAACTGAAGTAATGAACATCTTATCCACATTGTGATGACGCGCACTTTACAGTGGCATACCCAGTATCGCCGGACTTCATAGCCGGGATCGCTCGTGAATCTCCCCCTCCCCCTCCCCCTGTTCACGCAATCACGTGCAGCGCGGTCGTCCTGACCTTACAGGCGCACTCACTCCTCTGCTCAGCCTCGCTTTGTTCACCGCATGTGTGCCCCAGGCGCACAGCGGTGAAGTGCGGCCTGCGGACGTGCCTGATGCCCCCACAGCCCTCACCCCCATGCAGCAGGCCGAGCAATTTCGCGGCCGGCAACGCTACGCGGACGCCTTGGCCATTTACGAGCGGGTCTTGCATGCCGACCCACGCGATAGAGGCGCCTACACGATGCGCGCGCTCACGCTCAGCGACCTCGGCAGCGCGCAACTCGCGGCCGAGGCGATGTGGCGGCATCCGGACTGGTTTTCGCAGCAGGAACGCGAGCGCCTGGATAACGACCGCGTCGCACGCATGATCGGCTGGGCCAGCGCCGAGCCGGTGGATGCTGCGCATCGCTATGCCGAGACCGATCAGGCGCTGGTCAATGCAGCCCGCATCCAGCGCGACGCGCCTCCACAGGCTGCCTGGGAAGCGACGCGATTGCGCGTGGACAGCCTGGTCGCGCTCAATCAACGCCAGCGGTGTCAACAACAACTTCAAACT
>NZ_JAGHWU010000102.1:0-7500 GCF_017746145.1 Xanthomonas sp. D-99
GCCGGCGATGGGGAGCGTGCGTCTGTGAACCGGGAAATTCCCGCGGAAAGCGCCAGAAATGGCGAAATTCCGAAGTTCCAAAAGCCACTCTTCGGAACGACGCCACCTTCCGCCCTGTCAGGTCTCGTTGTTCAGACCTTCCCAAAGTCGAATACTATGAAAAGCCTGATATTACGGCTCTTCCCAAAGCAAGTCTGGCCCCCTCACCACCAAATCATTCACCCTAGCGTTCCAGACTTTCAGCCATGAAGTCCGACGCCTAGCGTCCTCAGCAGATATTTCACCCTCCAAAGACAACCCTACGCGCTCGCAATAGCTATTCAAAGCGCTCTTCGCCTGCTCAGCAGATTGTTCCAAAGAGGGGTGTCTCTGCCAAGCGGAGGTGAATGCCGAAGCCCATATCTGCTCTGCCCACATTCTTTGCAAGCCAAGCGCATCACCCGGCACGCCCCCTGAATCACTCCAACCATTAAATTGCGCGCCCGCCCCTCTTTGCCTCCATGGGGGTGGCCGGCGTTCCTCTGGCACCCAAATAAACCGATGAAGTTCCAAGGCTTTGTCAGCGCACAGATATGCCATAGCTTGTGGGTATCGCGTAAGCCCAGTCAACAAAACTGACGTCCAAAGCTTTTCTTCAAGATTTACTAAACTTAATGCGCCTTGCATAACACCTCCGATCAAAAGGCGATGCTAAGCGAAACAAATGATCCGTCAATATATCCTCATCAATATCGATACACTCGATATTGATTGCAAGGCCTTCGGCGAGTCATGAATTGGCTTGGTAGACATAAGCATTGGCGGGTTTATATAAAACCACACCTCAGCGCCGCGTTGAATCCGATCACCTCTCCGCTCTGAGAAGGACCTCATCAACAACCCGGCGCACCTGAGGATTGGCCTTGATATAGCGCCAGAATCCTCGCCGATCGCTACTGGCATGGTCGTAGATTACATTCAAGTGTGACGAATTTAAGCCGAGCGCTGCGGCGATCGTTACTTCAATTGTGGAGGCAGCATCAATGTGATCCATCGGCCGCAACTTTTTGGCGGTTGCGTGCCAAGGTGGGGAACGAAATTCCTGAGAAGACAGTCCGCCGCGAGGGCTGTGGACACAAATGCTCCAAGCAGCGGCAGCGATCAGTTCAAGCTGACTTGCTGAAACTCGTGGCCAGACGAGACCTTCCAAGATGAACTTGTTGAGGTGCAGCCCACTGATCATGCGGCGAGCGATCCAATCGAACACCATCGAATTCAAGATGCCCAGACCAGCATAGGCACTCAGCGTGTCTGGAAATTCAAGCACTGGCGCCGTGTTACCGCATTTCCAGCCTTCTGGCACTAAGCTGGCAATCATGGTTCTTGTGTTGGTTGAGGCTGTGACATCGCAGAACGCTACGCGCGGCAGAGCATTCATCTCCACAGGCATCACATACTGTGGTGTGCACAGCGCAAGTGGCCTATCGCCATTGTCTTCCCAAACCGCAGTGCGTCCAGAGCCGGATACCCAGCTTTTTTGTGCACAATCGTAGGCACCCACCAGACGACCTTCCAGCAAAGGAGCAAGCGCAACTCCTTTTTTATTGCGGAATGTTCCATCCCTAAGCCTGGTTAGTCGCTCTTTGCTCACATGCTGAAAGCGGTCTCTTCCGAGACTCAAATCAACTTCGCGGCGATAGCGCACCCGCCCCAGAGGACCAGGCTCAAATAGAGGAGCGCCCGAACTCAGAGCAACTCGAAGAACATCCAACTCACGCTTATGCGACAGCTCTGGAATGACGTGATATTTGCCGCCAATCAAGGCGATATCGCTACGGCGGAGTGGGATATGGGGCGCGTCAACCTCGCTGGGCTCCGTCGCAAAACTACGCACCGACAGCCGTTTTGTGCCTGCATTGGATCGCGTCGCTGCCAGAAGACCGAACTTGTAGCGCCCATCAATTGGAAAATAGCCCGCGCGGTTCTCATAGCCAGTCCACCGGGCGATTTCGAACTGCCGGAAATAGCGCTCTCGCAGCTCCGCCATACCCGCGTCAGACGCAAAGGCCGCCGGCAACACCGCCCCGAGTCGGCCGCCCTCGACAAGGAGATGTGGAGCAAGCTCAACAAACGCCTTGAAGAGATTGCGGTCTCCTTTACCCTGTGCGCTATAAAGTGGCGGCAGTCCAGGCGCCCCTTGTGCGCAGACCGACATGCGCGCAATTGTCCTCGCCCGCTCCTCGTCGCCGGCAAAACCAACGCTATGACGTAGCGACTCCCACGGGGGATTCATAAGAACTACGTCATACAGTTCTTGCCCGGACCACCAATCACGCGTAAGCGCGTTATCCAAGCGGATATTTTCACTGACTTGTTGAAGGCTTACGCCGGCATCGGCGCCAGCTAGCCATAGCAGGAGACAACAAAGCTCCCTTGCACGCGGATCAAGCTCGACACCATGCAACGAAAGGATGAAACGTTTGAGGTGGGATTTAGTGCGCAGCCGGCCCCGCTGTTCGATTGCAGCGAGGAGCAAATTTCCTGCACCGACACTCGGATCGACTATCCGGTGGATGCGATCCTCTGCCAAAGGCTCCAACGTGATCCGCGCTAGCGCTGCGGCGAACGCGTCATGCGTGGCATATGCACCCAAGCTCTTTTGAGTGCTGGATGCTCGTTGATAGGAAGCCGCCCAGGAGTGCATTCCCTCCGGCGCTTTACCCAAATACGAAGCACTCAGTGCAAGTTCGGCAACCCGTTGCCAGTCGTGACCGTTGCCATCGAAATCAGGCAGAGGTGATAACGCTAAATCGACGATCGCGGATCGCGCAGCCGCGCCACTCCAACGCTTTGCCCCTTCCCGCGCGCCATGGCGAGATGCAGCAGCAATCAGTAGATTAGTCGCCCGAAGCGGCTCCTCTGGGCAAACGACTTCAGCAGCCCTATATACAGCGTCCCAAGCTACTGTCATGGCGATGAGGCAACCAAAGCGTCACTCGCGCTGTCCTGCGCTGTATTAACGCTATCAAGAAATGCAAGCAGCTCAATTGCCTGCGACTCAGTTTGAATGGGAGAGCGATACTTGAACAGATCTAACCCAACAGCCACAAGTTTCCTGGGTGTGTCGCCGAACCCATAAGTATCCCACACCTGATGAGGAAAGGCTGCTGGATAGATCAGAACGGAGAGCGGCGCTTGACAAGCCGCAGCAGTGCTGAGCGCTTGATAGATGTGCCCTCGCTCAGGAACTCGCTGGTCAAACGCGACATACTTCGCCTCGAAAGCAGCTAATACCCGCCCCTCCTCCAAGAGAAGCGCGTCAGCGCTCGGATTGAAGGCTCGGCCGACGCCCACGGGAGAAAGCAGCTGCACTTTGCTTTGCATTTGACAAGTAAGTGCTCTTCCTTGGCGAGCAGCAGCTACGACTAGCGATCGAAGTGTTCTTTCCAGAAGGGTTTCCAAAAGAGGCCAACCCTCGACCGCCAATCCAAAGCCTGTGTGATGACCCACAGCCCCCAACAATGAAGTCTTATTCAGGATCGCATTGGCAAGTGACCACGCAGGCTTATAGGCACTCCACTGCTCCGGGAGCGCCGAACCCGCCCGGGCCCGACTACTTGTGCCATTTAGGCCACTGCCTGGCGCTAGATCTCGAACCAATCGACGCAAACCGTTGCTAACGCGTGAGTGGGTAGACGCAGCTGCGAGTGCCTTCGCAACGAAGACCAAGTTCTGCGTAAAGATATTGTCCGATACAAGAAGCGTCCGCGAAACGGGAAAAATATGAGGACGCCACAGCGCCGTCTGCGCCCAACGACTTACATCCAGTGTCCCTTGTAGGTGAGGAAGCTCGGACCTCCGACGCTCCATGATGGCAATCGGCCCTTCCTGTCGAAAAGCCCGCTCCAACCGATTGAGGTAGATGTCCGCCAAAACATCGAGCAAGGTGGCATGCGTCCGACTTGTCCCGGCCCTGCGCTCGCCCGCGATATGGATGCCTTCATCGCCTGTGAGGAGAGACACAACAGCCGTTGCCCAATCTTCATTCGCCTTGACCTTAGGCGAAACTTGGATTGTGAGACCACGCCCGAGATCAATGGTCCCCAGCACATTTTGCAGACGCAGCATCCCACCCTGCTCATGCAACAGCTTGAAACTAGGCCTCAATTGAAGGCGGAGCAGTTCTACTGCCGCCCTCAATCGCTCTGCATCTCCATTAGATAGCGCAAAGTCTACTCCTTCGGTGACCTCGATAGTCCTCACTATCAGTCACGAGCAACAGCAAGCAGGACACGAAGCTGCTTCGTCGGATCGAATGCGCTGATTTCTCGTAAAACGAGCCTCTTAGGAGCGATGCTAGCAAGTGCAGACGGTGCCGAACGCCAGTAGCCTAAGGCATCTTCCGGAGCCTCTCGATCACTAGTAACTCCGGTCGAATCTTTGATTCCGAGCACTACTGCTAGAACATCATCTTGATCAAGAAACGTCGTGCGCAAGGTCGGGACGATCTTCGTATCCATTGCAATGGATAGGAGGCGCAAACGCTCAGCAGTGTCGCCTATACCTACATTCCAAACGAGGGCATGTCCCAGTAAGAAGTCCTCGCCTAAGCAGAACTCGATGCGGTCATTAACGGTTCGAAGGACTCGAACAGCAAGCAACGCGACGTCATCCGGCGTCCAGTCGTCAGCGCTTTGGCTCGAAGGAAGATCCCTATCAACGTTGCTGGCATTCTCAAGCAGGCGCTTCCCCAGCAAGTCATAGTCCGGGCCCACTCGAATGACGCTAAAACGGCGTCGCATTGCAGCATCAAGCGGCGCAACTGAGCGATCAGTGCTATTCATCGCCGCCACAATGTGGAGCCCAGCCGGAAGCCTCAACTCGGAATCGAAGTGCTCCTCTTCTGCCTCATCCCGCCTGTAAATTGGGGCAACAGACATCTCTTGGTTAGGGTAAGGACGGGAGATATAGGAACCAGCCCTTCCCGCGCCAGAACGCTTATCGCCATCCAAAAGACCAAGCGTGTCGCCAAAAATCGCAGCGGCAGAGCCACGATTGAATTCATCTAAAATCAAAAGTGCCTTTCGTCCAGGGTCAGCGGAGGCCCAGTGACCTAAGGACAGCAGGGGCCCAGCCTTAGCTTCAAGTTTGATGGCGCCCTTACTGGTTGAGCTAGGAAAGAGTCCTGCTACGAACTGCTCATAGCTATAAGCGGGATGAAAAACCAAAGCCTCGCTTCGCAAGTCAGAGACAGTCTCTTGCTCCACTTCGGAGCCATCGGTCCAGTCCCCTGGCCAAGAATCAGGATCAAATTGCGGAGCCTTGGGAATAGAACGATAGTGTTCTCGCAAATCTTCCAAGGCGACGCTCTTGCCGGTCCCCGGCGGACCGACTAGGAGCACATTCGGTTCGCGCTTCAAAGCTTCGAGCACCGCGTTGACGACCATCGGCGCACGAGGTTCGCGCCTCTTGGGCTCCTCCCACCCTATCGCTCCAAGCCCAGCACTTTGGGGCAGAGCGTTGATTGCAGCCACGACGTCTGAAGGGAGCTGATCCAATCCCCGGTCTGCAAGATTCGCTGGTGGGTTCTCAAAGTAAACTCGCGTATGAAGCTTCGCGTCTTCTCCTGCAAGCTTTACAGCAATCAGCCAGGGCTTGCTATCTTGGCCATTTATCGCATCGAACACTGCGTTAGCATCGGCCTCAGACTGCAAATCCGGAGACCCTTCCAAGCTAATTTCCGGACGCGAGCCGACTTGACCGACACGCCAAGGAGCAGGCGGATTATTCGTTTCCCATCCCAAGTGGGGACGATCAGAGGAAAATAAAAGGTAGCCACCTACCTGACCACCATTGGGCCAAGCATAGGAAAGATCGACTCTGTCGCCAGAAAATCCTAGCGCATCAGCAACTATCGAAGCAGCCTTTGCGTTAATCTGAAAATAATCCTTGCTGTAACTACTACTGCTCCGCAAGCGCCCATAGAGCGCCTTGAAATTGGACAGGGTGTATCGCGCAAAGATTACTGCACGAACGCGCTGCTTGCTCATCGATTCGGCCCTCCTACAACAATAACTTCTGGCGAATCCTTGGGCTGAATATGTCGCTTGGCCTGAGCTGAGACCGAGCGACGCGTGGTGAACGAATAAACCTGGGCATGAGAGAAAATTTCACGAATGTGCTCATTATCCCTATTTGAGACAATCCAATGCACACCTCGCTTGGTTAGGCCTTCGCATAAAAAGGCCAGCTCTTCCAAATCGGCTATTCGGAAGCGCTTTCCGTTGTAACCAGCGAATTTACTGGTATCAGAAATAGGCAGATATGGCGGATCCATGTAGACAAAATCGCCAGGCTGTGCGCGAGCAATTGCTTGACGAAAATCTTGTTCCACGATTTCCGTATCTTTCAGTGTATCTGCTACCGCTTTCAAAGATGCAAATTCAATACCCCTGAAAGCACGTGCGCCCCAAGGGACGTTAAATACACCCCAGCGATTTTCCCGCCAAAGCCCATTCCACGATGTCTGGTTGAGATAAAAAAAACGCGCTGCCCGTTCAAGCGATCGAGTTGGCTCCTCGGCGCGAATGACATAGTATTCGTCCTCTCCTTGCCTATCGAGATAGGGTTGGAGACGATTGAAAAAAGCGCGTGGCTTCGTCTGGACGACTTGCCAAAGATTGATGAGTTCGCTGTTGAGATCGGATAGATAACACCGCCGCGCGCGCGCTCTAACCGCAAAAAACATTGCACCAGAGCCTAAGAATGGCTCATGAAAATTATTAAACCTGTTCGGGGCATGGGGAAGAATTGCGCTCAATAGCCGAGTCTTACCACCTGCCCAGCGCAGGAACGGCTTCTGCGGGAAACCATCGCGAAGAGCAGTTGCCAGCTCTACTTCTTCGACCGCAAGAGACCCTCTTTCCTCTTCGTAAGCGGAAAAGGAGCGGGAAATAGCTTCGTTCATTTTTTTTAACCGCGATGTGCGCGACTTGTGTCGACGCTGGTTGATTTCTCGGAAATCGATCGGAGTTTGCGTCCCGATTCCGGCGAGGTATCGGCCTGATTTCCGGCGTCGAAGTAACCTTCGATAAGGACCTCTAACATGTTAGAGAGCGTCCTATGTTCCCGACCAGCCGCCTCACGGAGAAGGCCTTTAACTCGGGTGCTCATCCGCAGGTTTACGACTTCTGTTTTACGCTCAGACATGGGAACACCGTTGTCTTTACAATGTGTAGACGATACAGGCACAGTCCCTTGAAGACAACGCGTGCGGAGCGGCTGCGCGCATCATGGGGGCGGCAAGAATCACCAGCTGAGATTGGCTAGACCGTGGGCTTCCGAAGATGGACGTTCAGTGCAGTAGAACTGAGCCCATAGCTGAGCTTGTCAATGCCAGGGGAGTGCTGACCAAGGCCGCGCAGCTTCTCCACTGTCGTAAAGTCCCGACTGTAAGTCGCATGATGCTCATCATCCAGCTCGTGGCCTACGATCTGCGCACGCTGTCAACAACAACTTCAA
>NZ_JAGHWU010000103.1:0-12500 GCF_017746145.1 Xanthomonas sp. D-99
GGATAATTCAATATTATCCCGCCTTAAAAATCATGACTATTTTGCAGTCAGTAACATGTTGAACGTTACGTAATTACGTGGTATGTAATCTATCACGAAATAACACGGAGTGGGCAAATGGCTCGGTCTGGCTTGTACAAAAGCGATGTGCAACGCGCACGGGACGCCCTCCGTGCGCAGGGCACGCATCCGTCCGTGGACGCGGTCCGGGTGGCGCTGGGCAATACGGGATCCAAGACCACCATCCACCGCTATCTGAAGGAGCTGGGAGAGGAGGAAGGACAGCGTCCCGGCGCCAAGGTCGCCATCGGCGATGCGCTGCAGGATCTGGTCAGCCGCCTGGCCGAGCGGTTGCACGCCGAGGCCGACACGGTCGTAACGCAGGCCCAGGCGCGCTTCCAGGCGCAGCTGCAGGAGCGTACCCAAGCGCTGGAACAGGCCCGGCACGAGGCTGACTCGCTCAGGACGCACCTGCAACGCTGCGAGACCACCCTGCAGGCCGAACGCGAGGCGGGCGACGCCGCCAGGAGCGAGGTGGCCCGCCGCACCACCGAACTGGCCCAACTGCAGGAGCGGATCGCGGGCCTTACGGCGCGATTGGCGGAGCACGAACGTCATGCCCAGTCGCTGGAGCACAAGCACGAGCATGCCAGGGAAGCCCTGGAGCACTATCGGACCTCCGTCAGAGACCAGCGCGAGCAGGAGCAGCGTCGGCACGCGCACCAAGTGCAAGAGCTGCAGGTCGCCCTGCGGCAGGCCAACGAGGCCTTGACCGCCAAGAACCACGACCTGATGCAGCTCAACCGCGACAATGGCCAGTGGCTGGAACGCCATACCCGCCTGGAGCGGGAACTGACGCAGGCACGCCAGCGGGCCGACGCCCAGCAACGCGAGCGCGACGCGCTGCGCCTGACGGCCGCCGAGCACCAAGCCCTGCAGGTGCGCTGGACCCAAGATGTCCAAGCGCTGGAAGGCGTGCGCGCCGCACTGGCTGCGGCGCGGACCGAGCTGGTCGAAGAGCGCCAGCGCCGGGAACACGCCGAGGCGGACACCTTGCGTGCCACGGTACGTCTGAGCACGTTGGAACAGTTACTGGAGCAACTGCGGCCACCGCGCACCCCCTTGGCGAACCCGAAAACGCCATCGCAGCCGGTGCAATGCCGGCAGGCAGATGATCAGCCGTTTGGTGAAAGGTCGGGAATCCCCCGCGTCAATGCTTCGCCGTCCCAACCATGACTTCGGGCAAACAACAACATGCAGAGAGCTCCCCGCCAAACTTGCTTCCACAGTCACTGCAGGAGATCGACATGGGTCTAGGCAATTCAAAGCCGAGCGTTGCAGGGTCACCTGAGCATTATGCAACCCACGCCACAGAGCAGGCCGCGCCATCTGAGTCGCCGTCGCCATCGCGCAGGGACTCGCCTTCTCCTTCGAACAGTGCACTGCGTGAGGCTTTGCCTTCCCCGCCCCCCCCGCGTCGCACGGCTTCTCACGAACTGCTGCAGCTGAAGGTCAGGGCTAATCAGGAATTGATTTTACGGTTTCACCAACACTAAAAGCGGCTAACAAAACGTAGCTAGCGGTCGTTAGATGGGTGCGGGCGGCGCGCAGAACCGGAGTTTACGAGTGGTACATGCCGATTCCGGGTACCGACCGCGCTCGCCTGGCGGTCGCGCAGTAGTTTTGTTAGCCGCTCTAAATATTCTGGCTTTTCAACTAATTTATAAAGAAGGATAGGAAGACATGAAGGCAGAGCACGCACGATCCCATTCCCTGTCGTCACTTGATCACATGCGCGACCCCGAATTTGGTATGGGCAACGAGAGTGATCTAGAAGCTGGTGCACAGCCCAGCCATAGCGCCTTCTGTCAGTCCGAAGATAGCAGATTGCCCACCACCAGGCCCCCCCGGCGCGGCACAAGCAGCGGGTCGACTAGCCCCAGGTCCACTGGGCAAAGCTCCGGTCACACTGATAACAGTGGATTAGAAACTTTGCTACCGGCCTCGTTAACAGGTGTCCAAAAGCCCAGGCATATGGGATTGGTGCGCAGGGAAGCGGGCCGACTTGTTTCTGCCGACCCGGTGGTGCACGCGTTGCTATCTTTCGCGCAGGTTGACCAGCCAGTTCCATCGCAGGTCGCGAGCACTGACGGGGTCCGACTAGAGTTGGTGTCGCGTCGAGACCCGGAGAAAGCGCTTGAAGAGTTCAAGGAAGCATTCACGGTTAAGACGGCGCAATTGATGCCTGCCGCCAACTCGTTAGAGCGGAAAGCTGAGCAAATCAATGCTGACATTCACATCCCCTTATTGCTTAAGGCGATTGAACGGGGCTCCGCAGCATTTGGCCCAAGCGCTTTGATCAAGATGGCAGACGGTAGCCAGATCAGCGCGAAAGCCTTCCTCGCCTCGTGTGCCCCAGATGTCACGTCCAATGACGATGTCCTGTCGAGGTTCATCAGCCAGAAAATCAAAGGGGACGAGGACCTCCAGGTCCGTCTGGGTGCACAGGAATTGCTATGTGTGGCGACCAAGAAAGAGTTCCAGCTCGGTGGCTTGGCTGGTAGTATTGGCGTCAGCAGCATACTCGGCTCCGCATGGGAGCTCGGCGCTTCGGAACTGTTGAAAAAAGCCATCTTCGGCAAAAATTTCTCGCCCAGTCAGTATGCTCTGCAATTGGCCGGAATCGATTCATTGCCGCCTTTGCTAATCGAGACCATGGACACCATGTGTGTGCTTGCAATCATCAAGGGTATGAAGGGTGAGGAATGGTCCATGCGCAACCTGTTACCCAAGGCAATGAAAGCCGGCGCCATCTCCTCAATTGCGTCATTCCCCAATAACGTATTGGAGTACACAGGCTTTAAATCAAGATTAGGTAATCTTGCGGCCAATATGACGACAACCGAAGCGGCCATCTTTGGCGCCGCCTCTGGCATTCCACCCGAAGTCAAGGAAGGCGAAGATTTGATGCGTGCTGGATTGTTCCAGAGTATTAAGAACGGTGTCATGGCGCGCCCCAGCGAGAACATGGGCCCGGAAGAGGCGATTGAGCAGATGGCGCGTCATGCGCTCGATGTTGCCCCCGGCGAGAGCACCGCCGCCAAGTCTATGGGGCTGGCATCCATTGTCGGGATGATCCCGCTGATCGCCGGCAACAAAGCCACAGGATTACTCTCGGAAAGAGTGCTGCGTATCTTCCGGAGCACGGTCTTTAATCCGATCGAAGCCATCGCTCTGAATGCACTGGCGCTTGGAGGACGCATTCATGTTCCTGGGCTATTTGACTCAGACAACGTTAAGCACGCGCGGGTTGTGCAAACCATTCTGGCGCGAGCAAGCGAGCAAATGGAAAGCGGGGCACGGGAAATTACTGCAGAAGAATTGCATCAGATTTTGGCTCCCAAAAGCGAGTTCCTTCGTCATGTAGGTACCGCAATTGTCAAAGGCATGAATGCAAGCTTCGAGGCCCTTCCCGCGCTGGCCCGTAAACTTGGATATGGCGAAACTCCTTTAACCAAACGTATTCCGTATCAGGATCTGGCTGTGTCTGATATGTCGCACCAACCCGCACCCTGAGCCGTGTTTGTGGTTTTACCAGTGCACCCATCCAGCGTGGCCACTTCCACGTCCTGGCGGTTGCGCCACGCTCGCCGGCGATCACCTCGGTCTTGTACAACCCGTTGATCGTCTCGGCCAGCGCGTTGTCATAACTATCGCCCACGCTGCCCACCGACGGCTCGATCCCGGCCTCGGCCAGCCGCTCGGTGTAGCGGATCGAGACGTACAGGAGGATCGGCAGGAATTCGTGTAAAATTTTTTACTGACAGCGAGTTAGCTCACTTTTGGCTGTTTTTACACGAATTCCTGCCGATCCTCCTGTAGTGCGTTCGCGCAGGTTGCCAGGCCCTCAAGGCCTACAGCGTCATTGCCGTCTGGAGCATCGCCTTGTCCAGGCTCAGGTCGGCAACCAGCTGCTTGAGCTTGCGGTTTTCCTCTTCCAGCACGCGCAGGCGCTTCAGTTCGGAGGGGCAAGCCCACCGTATTTCTTGCGCCACACATAGAACGTCGTCTCCGCGATGCCCATCTTGCGGCACACCTCGCCAACCGCCATCCCCAGCTCGACCTGCTTGAGCGCGTACGCGATCTGCTCTTCGGTAAAACGCGACTTCTTCATCGCCTGATTCCTCGTGATCCACGGGGCCCATGCGGGGCGAAGTCTCTACTTTACGTTGGCACGGTTTTTCGGGGTGGGTCAGGGGCGGCGCGGGGCCGGGATTGCCGTCGTTGCCGGTGGGTGCGACGTACCAGTCGGCGGCCACGGCCGTGCACGGCGGCACGCAGGCGGCAATGGCGATCGCCACGATGGTGCAAAGAGAGAGGTAGAGGGTCGGCAGGTATTCGTATAAAAAACCTTCTCTGAACAGCGAGTTAGCTCACTTTTGGCTGTTTTTTACACGAATACCTGCCGACCCCCAACAAGACCCCGCTGATCGCCAACGTGGTTGACCGTTACACCGGCCGCGATGGATCCGAGCAATCCCACTGGACAGACGTGGGCATCGCCTTCCCTCACAAATCGGGCGAAGGGTTCAACCTGGTCATCCGTCCGGGCCTGGCCGTGTCCGGGACCATCGTCCTGACCACGAAGAAGGCCCGTGAAGAAGCCGAAGGAGGCGCGGCCCCGGAAGCCGCCAACTTTCCCGAAGAATCGTGACCCGGAGCGCGACGAGCGCGCCCCGGCACCGGCCGGATCCCAATGCCGGTCCTTCACACCCTGGCCGAGGCCATGACCTTCATGGAACAGTTGTGCGCCGTCGCCCAGGACGCCGACGTGGTGGCACGGGCAGAGCAGCTGCGCGGCATGATTGACGACGCTTTGTTCTTCCACGGCAGTTAGTGGCTGAATCTTGAAGCGACCCCATATCTTGGGGTCCAAGCGGGTCGCCGTGGGCGGCCCGTTTACGTTTGCCCACTGATTATGATAAGAATGCGCCACACAGGAGGCCCACCATGCCCGCCCCACTCTCCCGCGAAGCCAACGGCACCGAGCGCATCACCGTCGTGATGACCCCGGCTCAAAAGCGCACGCTCCAACAGCGCGCCCGTCACGCAGGGCTGACCATCAGCGACTACATCCGTCGCCAGGCGCTGGAGAGCGAGGATCTCGGACCACTGCTAGAGCAGCTGCGCGCGTCCACCGCGCAGGCCAATCGTGCGCTCGATAGCGTGTTTTCGCGGCTGCATACGCACGCCCATGACCTGAGCGTCGCGGAGGCTGCAGCACGTGCCCGCGCCAAGCGGGCGAACGCATCATGACCACCTTGACCGACGTGATGAAGGCGCTGCGCGAAGTCATCGTGATGAACGAGCGCGTCACCACGCTGGCCGGTTTGGTAGACAAACTCGCGTCGGAAAGCATTGAAACACGTGAACGCCTGGTCCGCGTTGAAACCGTGCTGGAACTGGCGTTCAAGGCACCCCCTAACCGAGGGCCACTGCTGCCGCCCAGCGGCGAGTGAATTGGACAGCGCCGCGGCCTAGTGAAATTTACGATATGCGAGGTTTCAGAGAAGACTGATACTTGAGGTGATTTGACAGCGTGTGCCGCCTGAACAGGCGAAAGCCAAGGCTTTCAGGAGGCCGAACACGAAAAAACCGCCTTTGGCGAGGCGGTTTTTTCACAACAGGTGCTGGCGGAATCACCAGCAGATTCGGATCTGGCTGACTCGAATCCTACCTCCGCCGGCTACGCCGTGCAAGAGGGAAGGATGAAAAGGCGAACACGCCCGACACCCTGCCCCGCCGCCAGTAGGCGCGGGGCATGGCAGACCTAAAGGCCGACTCGATCGGCCACGACGAATCCGAGCCAGCCGGCCACGGCAGGACGCACAAGCGTGTCCGGTGGCGTCGGCCGAGCGGCGACAAGCGGCGGCCGGGTGTGCTGGATGCGACCCGTGCCGAGCTAGTGCGTGGCCTGGAACAGCGCCAGGGATCAATCTGGACGCGGATCCGCCATGCCGTGATCGTGGCCGGCTATCCGATCGACCGTGCCCTGCAGCGCGTCCGAGCACTGCGCGCAGACGGCGCCGAATCACTGCTTGCCCTGGCGGTCGCCCTGCTCTACCTGGCCGACGTTCGGACCGGCTTCGTTGGCAAGCCGCGCCCAGGCGGCGGCCCCTGGAAGCGGTACACGCTGGCCGACCTGGCCCAGCTTGCCTACGGCGCTCAGGGCGAGGCCGATCTACGCCGGGCCAGGCGTGCGCTCGACATGATGGTGAGCTTGGGCTGGGCCTACCCGACCAAGCAGGTACGCCGGCACTCCACGGACGTGGAAGGTCGGAATCTATGGCGCAGCGAAGCGGCCGTTCGCCGCCTGAATTTGCAACGGTTGTGCGACATGACCGGGACGAGCTGGCTACTCAAGCGCGATCGCATGCACGCGGACCAGGCACGTGGCCAGGGGACCGCCTCGTTCGTAGACGCTCAGCAACGGCGCGAGGAAGCGAGCCGCGGCCGAAGCGTTGGCAAAGCCGCGCGCGCAGCGCCGCCGGCCACTGGCGACCCACCGGTGGCCAGCAAGAACGGCACGCAGCACATCGCCGACATCCTCGCCCTACTGAAATAGCCAGATGGCAGGGCACCCCGTGCCCGTAGCCTTGAAAAGCACTGGCAAACGGCGCTTTTCGCCCTGTTTCTCGCATCCCAGCGTATCGCCCTCCCCTCCCCCTCCCCCTGTTTCTGACCCCCCGCGCCTCAGTTATCCACAGGTCTGTGGATATGGCGGTGGAGTTGTTGTGGAGAAGTAACGCTATTTGTCCCATTTAATTGGGCTGCCATCCAATCAACCTCTGGTTGAAATCACAATCACCAGAAGATTTAAGAGCCAGAAGGTGTCGCCGGCGCTACGCGCCACCGACAGCGTTTGAAACCTTGTCCAGTTGCGGGGGCCTGCGGCCCCCCTGTCCTCCCTCCGCGCCTACGGCGCTCCGGTCGCAACTTCGACCCCCCGGAGGGGCTGCGCCCCTCCCACCGCGCCGATGAAACCCGGCGCGGCGGCTCCCTCGCCACTAAAAGCGGGTTTTCAGGAGCTGGGGGTCGGCGTTGGCCAGTTCATGGCGTTATCGAACTCGGATGGCTACCGAGCGCGGTTCCACCGCTGGGAATCAAGAGCGGCGCATCCATGCGCCATAGCCTTCAAAGGCGGTTGCTCCACGTGGAGCCTGCCTAATCGGCAGGTCTGGCAGTGCACATCGCCTGCGGCGTGGCCCTGGGTCAGCGGGCAGCGCTGGCCAGCTCGATGCCGGCCGCGCCGGCGATCGCTGCGGATCCACCGAGGCAGCCGCTGCCGGCGGCGCCGACCAGGTGCTGGCCACGACCGCCGCCGCGGCCAGGCCGTGCACGCCGCCTGCAGGCGTGGCGCTGGCTCAGCGCGCTGCGTTGGCGCAAGACAGTTTCAGCGCGGCTTGCCACCGCAGGCAGCGCCGACCAAGAGCAGGGCGCGCCCGTCGTTCGGAGACGATGCGCAAGAAATGGCGCAGAATCGTTGTTGCAAAAGTGATGTTGCTTTGTTCCATCAATGTGTGTTTACGTAATGACGTAACGGCGTTATTATTTCCATACGTTAAGAGGAAAAGCCCCTATGTCCACCAGTCCCGACCTCATCCACGCTTACACCCGCGCCGACATGCTGGAGGATGGCGAGTTGATCGAGTTGATCGAGTTGATCGAGTTGATCGAGTTGATCGAGTTGATCGATGTGACCGAAGTCGGCCGGGAAGCTGGGTTCACAGTTCCGGTCGCGCTTACCCGGTCGGTCTGGGCCGATTGCGTGGAATGGTCTGCGGCCGACAACGCCCGCAAGCATGCCTGCCAGGACGAGGCTGGCAGGCTTTGGGATGTGGTTTACATGGCCCGCGTGTACGGGGCACGCAACGCCAAGGGTCGCCGGGCGGTGTTCCCGGTCTACCGCGTTCCGCGCGAAGGGCGGGGGATCCGCCCTCGCCTGGTCGAACTGCAGCTGCACATCGGACCTGGTGACGCCGGCGAGCCGGTAATCACGATCATGCAACCCGGCGAAGAGTGACGTAACGACGCCATGACGTCATGGCGTCGTTATTCGATTGCGCGATGACGTTTTTCGGCGCGCCGCGCTACGAAACACGGCCGAAAATTTCTTTCATTGAGTTATTACGTTATTAATTTAACAAGCAACAACGTAAGGAAGTTAGTATGCGCAGGATGACCAACGTTGAAGTTGTGACCGAACTGATGGAGTTCTCCCAGTACGGGGCGCTGGCCCAGGCGTTCGTGATGGCCGCCCTGGCCAAGCACTCGCGTGCCGTGGCTGACGCGGATCCGGCGACGCTAGCCAGCATGGAGGGCGGGCCTGTTTCGCCTGCCGCCTGGCAGGCGGTAGCGCGGGAAATCGCCGAGAAGCTGGACAAGCATTTCGCTGCGTGACTACGTGTTTACGTCATTACGCAGATACGCAAATATTTGTTGTATGTTGTAGTAGTATGCTGTAAAATACAAACTACTACACGAGGAGAGTCGAATGGCTATTACGCGCGAGCAGATTTGGGCGGCGGCAGACAACCTGGATGCCGCTGGACAGAACCCGACCTTGGTGGCCGTAAGAAAGGTGGTTGGCGGGGGTAGCTTCTCCACCATCCAGGACGCCATGGCCGAGTGGAAGGCGCGCCGGGCGGCCAAGGAATCCCCGCTGCGGGAGCCTGCGCCGCAAGCAATCCTTGATCGTCTGACCGAGCTGGGCGGGGAGGTTTGGGCGGCAGCCTTGGAGCTGGCCAACGTCCGCCTGGCATCGGAGCGGGAGGCGCTGGAACTGGCCCGATCGGAAACGGAGGCGTCCCGGCAGGAAGCGGCTGAACTGGCGGATCAACTCACGGTCGAGCTGGACGAGGCCAAGGGCAGGGTGGCGGCGCTTGAGGCCGCAGAGGAAGCCGCGCGGACGGAAGCGGCGGACCTTCGCCAGCGGCTGGCGGTTGCAGAGGCGCGGGCTGGGGAAATCGAGCGTAAGGCGGAAGATGCTCGACAGGAAGTCGCTGGAGCGCGAAGCGAAGCTGCTGCGGCCAGGGAAAAGGCTGCAGGTCTGGTGGGGCGCTTGGAAGCTGCCGAGGCCCAAAACGCGGCGTTGTTGGCGCGATTGGAGCCTGCAGGGAAGAAGTAAAAACGTGCTTACGCCATCCGTTCATTACGTAATGAAGTCATGCTAATATTCGTTACGTAACGACGCTACAGGCTAATTCCGTAATTAACTAACGAGGTCAATCATGCAAACAATCGTGATTGCGGCGCAGAAGGGAGGGGCGGGCAAAACGACCCTGGCCCTGCACCTGGCCGTGGAATACCAACGCGCTGGCAAGTCAGTCGCGCTGATCGACACGGATCCGCAGCGGTCGGCCGAAATGTGGGGGGGGCTGCGGGACGCGCAGGACATAACCGTGGTCGGGGTACCCGGCGCGGAAATCGCCGCGGCCCTCCGAGATGCGGAGAGTGATGGTTACGACGTGGTGCTGGTGGATACGCCGCCGCATGCCTCGGCGGCCTTGGTGCCCGTCCTGCGCCTGGCCACGCTCGCGGTTGTGCCGTTCCAGCCGTCACCCCTGGACCTCGGCACGCTGGAAACCGTGCGCCGGATGTTGGACGCCGCCGGCACGCCGGCCGTGGCCGTCATCAATGCCGCACCGCTACGGGCAGCCGAGGTTGAACCCATGCGTCAGGCCATCGAGGAAGGCGGGTTGCCGGTGCTTGAGACTGTCGTACACCACTTGATGCCATTTCGGCGATCCATCGGCAACGGTCTGTCCGTGGTTGAGTTCGACCCTAAGGGCAGGGGGGCGTTTGAAATCAAGAAGCTGCGCAAGGACATAGACGCGGCAATCGCGGCGCTACCGACAGCGACGCCAGTAGCAGCCTAATAGGCTAACAAGCTAACGACGTATCCACGCAATTACGTAACGAGGTAAACCATGAACAGCAAGAGTCCGTTGGGCAAGCTGGGCCAGCGTGCCGCCCGCAATAGCCAGGCCGCCGAAGCGATGCCGGCTGGCTTCGATGAGCCGATGGTGGCAGCGACCAGGCCAGCGGTTCGGGCGGTCCCAAGCCAGCCAGCAGAAGGCGGAAAGGTCCAGGGCAAGCGCCGCCGTGGAACCAACGAAAGCGGCGTCGTCACCATGACCGTGCGCCTGCGCCGAGAGGACTGGGCGCGTCTGGTCGAGCTTCGGATGACCGAGGGTAAGACCGGCCAAGAGGTGTTTTTCGAGGGTTTGACGGCGGTCTTTGCGCGGTATGGCTTTGACGCACCCGTGGCCCCGTAGTCGAGCTACCGGGGCGAGTCCAATCAGGGAGAACGCAACATGAATTCACCGGAGCCAGTGCCGGGTGTACTTCCAGGACTCTGGCGGGAAGAAGGTGGCCAAGGTGGGCTTGTCAGGCTTGATATTGCGGCTATTAGCGCCGGCATGGTCGTAGTGGCGAAATGCGATGAACCCTGGCAAGCAAAGCCTGAATTGCGCTGGCAGGTGTGGCCCGACCTCCTGGTGCCGGACGACGATCCATCCAAACTCGCCGGCGAGGCGTAGTGCGCTAAGGGCAGGCGGCCTCGTAGATATCCCAATGTTCTTCCTTTGCGCGAGGCGGCAGGCTTGCACCTGGTCCCAGGGCATTCAATCCGGCAAGCCCTGCGGGTCGGCATCACTTATTCAAAAGTGATAATCTGATGCGGCGCGGATCCGCGCCAAAACGACGACAGGAGAACACGCCCGTGAGCAGTTACCTGGTGGCCTGCAAGGCCTCGAAATACACGAAGGATGGGGTAGAGGAATCCAAGCTCACGCGAGTGGGCGCCTATTTCCCGTTCAAGGAGAGCAAGGGCGGCCGCCTGGTGCTGGACGAAGGCATCGCGGTATTCGGCGAACTGGTCCTGGTCGAGCCGCGCAGCCAGGGCATGGCAGGCGACTAATGCCTGTCTATTTCAACAATCAGGCACGACCCGTTTCCCGCCTTCGGTGGGCGGGCGTGCTGGCATTCCTGGCAGGCGTCGGGATGCTATTCGCTGGAGCGGCACTCAAGGCGTCTGGAACCCTGCTGCTGGCGCTTATGTATGCCGGCCTTTCCTTTGCCACCGTCGCCGTCCTGCTATTCGGCATCGACTGGCTGTACCGCTCAATCACCAAGAGGACACGCAACGATGAACGCTAAAGTATTGCACGCAGCTAACACGGCCGCCGACGATCGCCTGCCAGCCCCGGAAACCGAGGACGAATTGCGGGAGCGCATCGGCGAATTGGAGTCGTCCATCGCCGCGGGAGAGTGGGAGGGCGTCACGTATACGCCAGCCATGCGCGACGTGCTGAAACGGTATGCGCTGGGCGAAATCGGTTGGAGCCAACTTGGCAGGGAGATCGCCGCCGGTGACTAAGCCGATCGATGACCCGTATTTGGACCCGCAGACAGGCGTCCTAAAGAACAGGGCAGGGATTACAGACGCGGCCACGCTCAAGCAGCATGAAGCTATGTGGGCGTCCGCTGGCAGCGTCCGTTGGGCATCCAGGCCGGAAGCGAACAGCTACGACCTGGACCACCTGCAGAAGATCCACGCCAGGCTGTACGGCGAAACCTACGAGTGGGCAGGGAAGACGCGCACAACGGACAAAGACCGGAACGGCATCGCGCACACCAGCCCGCAACAGATCGACGCCAACGCCAAGGCCTTGTTTGCGCAATTGCAGGCCGAGAAGAAGACACTAGACAAAGCAGCCCCGGAAGCGTTTGCCCAGCGTGCTGGGCATTACATGGGCGAATTGACCAAGCTAGAGCCGTTTCGCGAAGGCAGCATCCGAACCCAGCAGGTGTTCATGTCGCAGATGGCCAGGGATGCCGGTTACAACATCGAATGGCACAAGGTGGATCGTGTGCAGATGGCATTCGCTCAAACCAAAGCCATGGAGGGAAACTACAAGCCGTTTGAAGCGATCTTCAAAGACCACTTGAAAGAACGCAGCATTGAGGCACGTGAAAAAGACGGTCGGCAAGACAAAGACGTGATCGCCGTTCAGGCCATCCAAAAGAACCGCGACTCACTGGACCGAATGGAACGTAGCTATCCGGGAACCGCTCAGAAGACACACGCCGAAATATCCACCGCTCGCGTGATGTTGAACTCCCTGGAATACGCCGTTCGCAACAAGAGTCCAGAAGTCGCCTTGACCCATGATCCTTCTGCACCCAGCAAGACCAAAGAATTCCAAGCGATTCCGGTCCAAATAAGTTCCAGAAATTCCCTGGTAATGGTCAAGCAGTCGATTCATGCAGTAGAGCGTGCTGGGACTACGGTGCATCACGAATTGAGCCAGCAATGGCATTCAAAGCGTGAGTTGCAGGTTGGCCATGAAAAAGCTTGACAGCCACAGTCTGGCGTCAATGCCGCTGCATCTGTATGCCATGGGATTGTGTCGGTGCGACGTCCCCCCGATTTTGAG
>NZ_JAGHWU010000104.1:0-3915 GCF_017746145.1 Xanthomonas sp. D-99
AGTTGATCAGACCTTCCTTAGTTGATTAAGAGGCTCCATTGCGGAGAGGCGGGCCGACTATAGAGAGTGCCTTGGTCTGGTTCGAAGTAACGGGTCATGCCGCTCACCAATTGACGACGCTCGGCTTGGGCAGCTAGCGGAGAGCCTAGTGCCCGAAACGCGGCAGGCCTTGGCCTCGACCATCACGCGGAAGGCATAGCGGGCCATGGCGCCATGCTACTGTAGATGAAGGCGGATGCTGGCGAGCAGTTCGTCGGACAGGGCTTCATCGAGCAGGACGCGGTAAGTGTCGGATCGCCCTTTCAGGTCGTTACCAAGCGCAAGCCAACAGGGATATGGCGTCAGTGCGGAGTGCCCGCGCTGGTCAAGATTGGCTGGACAACCGGACTAGCGATACGTCGCCGGGGCGTCGGGCGGGCGAGTACGCATTGGGCTGCTCCAAGAAGTTGGCTAAACCATTCGGCGACTAACAGCTTGAGCATCGGGTTCCATCGGAGGCTGCGCAGCAGCATGTTGGGCCAGCGCTGTACTGGAATGTTCGATAGTGGGAGGTTGCTCACTCGCAAGTACCGATGCGCGGAATCCAGGAGTCGTTCCTGCGACGAACACGTCGCCGTCGCGTTCAATGAGGCGGCTCACTTTTGACATATCGGTGATTCCAGCCTCGTGTGCACGCTGAGCAGCGAAGGCGACCCGTTCATCGGAGATGTGCCCAGGCAGCCCTTCCCGTAGTCCAGCGAAAAGACGATTTCCAGCGTGCCCTGGATCAGTCATCGCATTGGTCGGAGGGTTGCTACGTTCTTGTGATGAGTCATTCTGCCCAAGTGAGTTGCTTGATCGTCCTTCGCGCGCAGGCTCATTCACTTCAGGCGTGGATGGGGACGTTGGATATCGAGACTCCAGCTCGCGAATAGTGCCGATCAACGCGTTGGGCGTTTCCACGGTGGGTAACCACGTGCCTGCATCAATCTGCCTTCCGGTGACGCGAGACACCGTTTCGCTAGCCCATGAGGAACAGTTGTTATTCAGTTCCCACGTAACGTTCTCGCGAAGCGCCTGATTGAGGGCTTGGGTTTGAGCTGGTGAGAGTTCGTAGTAGCGGTCGGCATCAGAACGCTGTCCCTTTTCCATTCCCGAACGTATGTCGGTGTCAGCCCCGTTATCCTTCACCATCGGATGGTTGTCGGGCCACAATCCATAATACTCCGTGGGCGAATCGCCCCGCTTGACCGTAATCCATGCATGTCCATCAGTCAGGCCGCCTTGTCCACCATTGCTATGTATTCCAAGCACAACGCGCTCACTAGCCGGTTCGGTGCCCATTGCATCGCTCCTTGACTGAAATTATGGAGTCAACGTCTCTTCGGTGTCTGCGTAGACCAGTACGACCTTTTCGCCCCCGTAGGGTAAGGTGACCTTCGGTGTCCAGGGCTCAGCGGGTGGCAAGGCAGCCTTTGCCATGGCGTCACACTTCTCATTGATGCCACATCTGCGGATGGCAATACGTAATACGCCACCCTCATTTACGAAATCAATGCCGGGAGAATAAAACAGGCTCTCTGCAGGCATGTGGTATGTGATCTGAAGTGAGTCTCCCACCTTTTCGATCTTGACCGGCTGAACATCATTTTTCTTGTAATCAGAGCGCATTTTTCCTCCTGCACAAGCAGTCAAGGTTGATAGTGCGAGTAATCCCGCAGCAAACATTAGTCTAATTTTCATATCCATGTTCATGCCCAGCATGAAATCTGACGAGGTACGTTAGCACCCGCTACCTCGGCAGGCTAGAAGTCAGGTAATCCAAACTCGCGCAGCCAAACTAGGGTGTTAACAAAAAGCCTGTAAATATGCGATGTCTTCGTGGCAGTTTGAGCTCATTGCTGCGCCGATAATCTAGCTGCAGGGCTAGACGGTCACCTACTTGTTGGGGGCGCTGTCTTGACGGTTTGCCTCAGCCAATAATTGCTCATACGACTGCACGCGTATACGTAGGCGAATGAGATGCCATGACATCGCAAAAGCAAACAGTAGCGTGAAGGCCAGCACGCCCTGGATGAGGGTGATCTTGCTCAGTACCGTCCAGTCGCCAAAACGCCAGTCTTTCAGCTGCAGATAGAGGGCAAGCAGGACAGGCATGAAGCCCAGCTTCTCTATGCCACCGGTGAACAGACCCAGGCGGTCGTGCATGTTGGTGCGACGATCACGCATGAATGCCTCGCGCCGACGGCGCTGTTCCAGCGGAAACCTGCGAAGCGCTGCCACGATGGATTGATACTGGTGGAACTCCCGCTCCATCTGTTCTGCGTGGTCTGCATAGGGGTGGCGGAACCCCGGCCATTCGCGCTTGACGGTGAGCGCTGCCGAAATCAGGAAGCCTGTCAGCTCAGTCACAAGTCCGAAAACAGCTAAATAGCTGCCAGTTTTGCCGTCCAACAGGACGCCGGACAAGATTCCGACTCCCGCACCGATCAGGGCAATCGTCAAGCTCCAGCGCTCGACTGGGCCTGCGCGGCTCTGCTCAGTCATCTGTGCGTAATGGGCCATTGCTGCGGAAAGGGATGGAAAGCTCGGGTCTGTGAGCTTGATCGCTTCTCCATCGATGTCGTTGCTGTGCTCCGCTGCTACGTCATCCATTGAACTCATCTAGCTTCCCTCGCGGATCGCGCATCTAACTAACGGCTGTGACCGTCAGTATTCCTCAGCTGCCGATGCTGCGCCAGCAGGCCACTAAAACGCGTCGAGCATCCGCGTCAGTTGCTATTGACACACGAATAACGGGGTCAGGTTAACTTATCAGTCGACGGCGCTCGGCTTGCGTGGCCGATGAGCGGGCCTGACGCCGGCAAAGCGGTGGGTCTTGGCTTGGACCATTGCGCGGAAGGCGTCGTGGCCCAGGGCTCGCTGCTGCTGTAGATGAAGACGAATGCTGGTAAGCAGTTCGTCGGAGAGGGCTTCATCGAGCAGAGCACGGTAGGCGTTGAATCGCTCGATCGGGTCGCCGCTAAGCGCAACCCAACAGGGATGTGGTGTCAGCGCGGAGTGCTTGCGCTGGCCTAGGTTGGCTGGGCAACTGGACCAGCGGTACGCCGCTGGGTTGTCGGTCAGGCGAGCACGCACCGGATTGAGCTCAATGTAGCGATAGCAGCGAAGGACGTAGTCCGCACTGCCCACAAGACACGCTTTGTACCGCCCCTCCCATAGCGTACCAGTGCGCCCGTGGCGGCCATTGAACAATGCGACGTAGTTTCGCCCAAGCCGTTGCATCAGTTGCCCGATGCGTCCCGCTGCAGGTGGCGTGACTAGCAAGTGCACATGGTTGTCCATCAATACGTAAGCGTGCAACTGGCAGTCTGTGGCGTGCAGGGCCTCATGCATCAGGTGCAGATAGCGCAATCGATCGCCATCGTCCAGAAAGCATGCCAAGCGGTTGTTCCCGCGCTGCACGATATGCTGCGGGACGCCGGGAACGTCAATACGCGGAAGTCTGGCCACCTGGCAAGACTCGCAGAAAGGCATTGGTGCTGATAGCGAGGAAGCCCTCCCGAAAGCTGAGGCCGTAGCTTGAAATTTGGGTAGGAAGTGAACCTGACCCCGTTAGCCTCGGCTGGTGGCATGATAGCTTTCGCCACGGCGTCGCACCTAGCACTAATGCCACATCTGCGGATGGCAATGCGCAAGACGCCGCGGTCACTTAAAAAATCAACGCCGGGAGAATAAAATTGGCTTTCCGCCGGCATGCGATAGGTGATTTGGAGCGAGTTGGATCCCACCTTTGCAACTTTGACCGGCTGCACATCACTCTTCCTATAATCAGATCGCATACTTACTTCTGCAGAAGCAGTCGAGATTGATAGCGAAAGTAATGCTGCCCCAAAAATGAGCCTAATTTTCATATCTAAGGAAGGTCTGATCAAC
>NZ_JAGHWU010000105.1:0-4798 GCF_017746145.1 Xanthomonas sp. D-99
GTTGATCAGACCTTCCCTAAGGCTTGATCAATGGTCAGAGCCACCACCGTTGCCCCATCGCGGAAGGCTTCTTCAATCGCACTCATATCAAGGTCCGTGATGCCCGCATGCGAGATCACGCTCTTGATTTTTTCTGAGGACTCGCGGATCACAATGAAGGGAATGCCCTTCCCCGTTCTGCCAAACTTGCCCGAGATAGGCTCTTGGATCTTTTCGCGTGCTTTCGTGATTTTGGCATACCACGTCAAAAGCTCGGCTTTGGTGATGAATCGTGGCGAGCTTTTGCTGGCTGCAAAGGGATTGCCCTGCTCTCGTTTGAGCTTGTCGAACTGTCGTCTCGGGATACCGAGGTAGAACTCAGCCATCGGCTGCGTGAAGCGCGTCGTGCTCGGTGAGCGATCAAGTCGCTGTTTCAGGCCATCGAAGTCCTGGCTGTCGATGGTGACTTTACGCTCATCGCGCTTGGCGATGACTTCAAGTGCTGCGCGGAGAAATCCGTCATCGAAGCTTTCCGCCTTGCTGATATTCGTCATCCGCCCCCCTCACTTGTTCAGGCCTTAATGCGAGAACTTTGCATCGTAAGCTTTGCCACTCGCCAGCCTGAAAGTCCGCGACCGATGCTATTGAGCATAGCCTAACGTTTTCGCAGAGGAAGCACATCGGAAAAGCCATCCGCCGTCTTGGCGACCCAGCGCACCGCGTCTTGACTACCAGTTATGATCGCGAGTTGCATGTGAGCCATCACTACGAGCGCGTTACTTTGTTTGACGATTAGTTCCACGAGTTCAAGCGGGAAGCCCGTTCGTAAACGATGAAGTGCATGTGCACCCGCGTGGACAAACGAGTTGAGTGCCGCCCAAGAGTATTTCTTGAACTCCAAAAACGCCCGTAGCGGCTCGGTTGCCTGCTTCACTGTTTCCAGAGCTTGGAGCATCTTGGAGAGCATCGGCAAGCGAGCAGCTAATGATTCACTTGTCGGTGTCAGCTCTTCCTTCAAGCAGGCCACCTCATCATCGCTTGCACAGTAAAGGACCCAGACGGCTCTCACCAGCGCTTCGAACTGCGCTCGGTGGATGATGACCGTCGATGGTCCCGCACCAACCGAAAGAAGACAGCGACTCGCAACGGCATGCTCAATCGAAAGCAGGCAAAGGGCGCGACAGACTTGCAGTCGATCACTTTGATCAAATGGCGGAACCGAGGTGATAGGCGCCAAAGCCTCCAACAACTCATCAGACCCTTCAAAGAGTTGCTCAACTCGGTCAGGCATCATGCTTCCCCAAGCGTTGAATCAGTTTGATCGCATCCTGGCGCATCAACAGTCCCCTCCTTCGATTTCACATTTGGATCTTGCCGTAATGGCGTAAGCAACGAAAGGAGCTTAATGACCGGCCTCAAGCGCAGCGTGCGGTCTCTTGGAAGATCAGGCGCACTGGTGGCCCTATGCCAACAACCGATGAAAGAGAGGGGCTATGCCCACCCTCTTGCTGCAAGGCTGGTGTGCTGACGCCCGCCGATCACCAAGTGGTCCAGCACCCGGATGTCGAGAAGGCCCAGAGCCTGCTGCAGGCGCTCGGTGACCTTGCGGTCGGCTTCGCTTGGCTCTGGGTTGCCGCTTGGGTGGTTGTGGAAAAGGATAGCGGCAGCAGCATTCAGATCCAGGGCGCGCTTGGCGACCACCCGAGGGTGCACCTCGCAGCCGTCGATGGTGCCGAAGAAGAGATGTTCCGTTGCCAAGATCTGATGTTTGATGTCCAGGAAGACGACTCCGAAGACTTCGTGCGGCAGGTGAGCGCAGCGGGCAATCAGGTAGTCGCCGGCTTGGTCCGGGCTGTCAATGCGACCTTGCCGATGAAGGCGTTGTTCCAGGATGGTGGCTGCTGCGAGCAAGATGCCCTCTTCGTCCATCTGAATTTGGTATTGAGCCTTGATGTCTCGGGTGCGCTTCATCGGTTCTTCTCCACCAGCGCGTTGTGCGCCTCGTGGGAACCGACAGGCGAAGCGTCCGGCCCTACCGCACCCGAGAGCGAGCACTGCGCAAGCAGCGCGCAGCGAAGGGCCGCAACAAAGCGCCAGCGTCGAGAAGGAGGCCTGTCCTTACGGTAGGGACAGCGAAGCTAAGGTCCCTTTCAGAGGCCCAGCGCTGGTGGACAGCACCATGCATGCCCAGAAAGGCTTGCGGGTCAAAGGAATGGCAGATGGACGGGCAGCGATTGATGTCAGCAGGCGCTTTCGTCGCTGCTCTCGAGCCCGTGCCACGACAAGATTTCATCGGCTCGTCGACTGACAAACTGCGCATCCTCGCTCGTCATCGCCTTGCTCTCGATGGCCTCCGCCATGCTAGCAAAGGCGTGCCAGAAGTGGCGATGATCAGGACTAGAATCGCGCAGGGCGGGCACGGCCGCATCCAGGCGTTCGAGGTGACGGCGAAGCTCAGCTCTGTTCATGGGCTTGAGTATCAGCGGTCTTGTCGCACTGCGTGAGACGCATCGCCGCCAATGCAGCGTGGAATCAATTTTCGGGTGCCACCGCGGCGCTGCTCAAGCATTCCATTGAGGAGCTTCTCAAAGTCTGGTAACGCCCACAGAGCCCTAACGTGTAGGCCAACGGAACGCTTTCAACCTCGCCAGCGCTACCTGGCTCCCCTCACCCTTTGAAGAACGAGAATCTCCTGGTAACAGAAAAAAACGCCCCAGCTTTGAACTGGGGCGTCTTCAGAAGAGCTCAACCTGATCTCAGCTCGGCAGGGTTTCGATGGGACCTACGTCACCGGTCGGAATTCTGCCACCGCAAGAGCCGTAGCAACCGCCGCCAATCAGCACTCCACCACCACCACCACCGGTTCCAGCGGAGCCGCCGCCACCACCGCCGCCGCTCGAAGTCTGCTGAGCAATCTTCTCGGCCATTTCCTTTGCCTTCTTTCCGCAAGGCTTCTCAATGTAGACCATGCCACGGCCAGTATAGTTGAGAATCTTTACGGTGTAGGAAACATACCCCTTGTAGGAGTTTGTGACCCAATTTCCCTCACCCAGCAGCTTGGATGCTGCCGAATCAAGCCTATCCATAAAAAGGGCATTGGCAGGATTCTTGCTGTCGCTAAACTTCGGCAACTGCGTCAAGGGCACCTGAATTGGCACCAGTGGCGGCATCGGGAGTTCCGAGCACGCGAATGCAACACCAATAAGTCCCGTCAACGACATCGCTGTGATGCCGACCTTCTTCATAATTCCCATTTACGCCCCACTCCTTTTAAAAACAATTGACCAACAAAACCTACTGACCGATTGGACGTTTATCCACTACCGGTGCCCTGCCATACTTCGAAGTGTAGATCCGGTCTATTTCGGCGTTGAGTCGCAAGGCTTCAGATTCCCCGAGCATTCTTTGCTCTGTTGAAAGTGACTTAGACATCATCACTTCTCGAGTAACAGACGCACGGGTATCTCCACGCATTTCCGCCACACGCGACACTGCATACGCAGCAACAGGATCCCCGCTTGCGCTGCCGCCTTGGAAGGACGCCAGCATATTCAATGCAAAAAGGTTGCCCTCAGCTCCAGCGTCTACCAGACGCTGTTGCGCCATAGGATCAGAAGGGAGTAATCGCGCGTCTAAGATCGTCTGTGCGACTTTATCCCCTGCCTCTGAGGCCTGCTTCAGCAGGGCCTCTGGCGCGCCCATGTATGCGTCGAGCTGTTTTTCATTGGGAAAGCCATGACGATCTAGCCACTTCTGCTCGGCCTTGCTTTCGGCATAGCCCGGGTCGTTATCAAAGCTCATCCCATCTCGGGTTCGTGGAACCTCTGGAAACGGATGCCTGACACGAGAGCCCGTCGCCAGATGAGAGCCCCTGTCAACGGATTGGGACACAACCTGATCTTTGACTGATTCGTTTGACGCGTTGGGGGTCTCATGCTGAGAGATGCCCTGTGCTGGGACCTCGACCTTCCGCGCCTCATGCGTCCAGACGATGCCAGCGACTACCACGGCCAGTGCTGCTGCACTTAGCGCTACTGCTTTGTTGCCCATCTCACCTTCTCGTAAATCCATTACAGCTGCTAATACGCAGTCCTATGAAGCAAATTTTTGCAGATCAGCTCGCCTTCCGCAAGCTCATTGTTGTGGGAGTGCGCGGCGCCTCTCAGTGCCAAACCTCGTTATGTCCATGGACTTAAGTATCGGCGATGCCTTCGCGCCATGTGAGATGCCGCATCGCTACCACGACACACAGCAGCACTTCCTGCATCGCACCTGCACCCGACAGAACATCACGCCCACTCAGCCTCTTGGAACAGCTATGAGCGAAAATGCCGTCGCCCAGCTGTAATCGTGGAGGTTGGCTTTAGCAACAACCCGGTAGCCCGACCTCTCCAGCTCCGCCACCCAAGCGTCTGCCGGCTGCTCATAGTTGGAGGGGGCAATGGATCGAAGTTGACCTAACAACATGGGCGCGAGGAACCCTCCTGCTACCAGCACGGCATTCTCACCATACTCCGACGCCGCGAGCTCATAACGCCGGGCAAGCGACTGGTAATAAGCATCGCTGCCACGCATCAAATCTGGGACATCGAACTCAACGATGACAAGTCGATCCGCATGACCAGCCAACGTCCTCAGCGCCTGCTCACGGGCCGTCGTCTCGATCGACTGGAGAGCGAACGTGGATTGCGCTAAGGAAGGTCTGAACAACGAGACCTGACAGGGCGGAAGGTGGCGTCGTTCCGAAGAGTGGCTTTTGGAACTTCGGAATTTCGCCATTTCTGGCGCTTTCCGCGGGAATTTCCCGGTTCACAGACGC
>NZ_JAGHWU010000106.1:0-5591 GCF_017746145.1 Xanthomonas sp. D-99
CTCAAAATCGGGGGGACGTCGGCATAGCAGCACATCTCCTTGTGTTTCTGGGGACGCACGAACCCTCCAAACACCGGACAAGGCCGATGCCTGTTGAATGACGTGCGAGTTGACGGAGGTGAAGCAAACAGCCGAAGGCAGCCCAACTGGGCGAGTGGTGGGGGTTACGCCGCGCCCCTTTCGCCACGATGTGGCGCGCGGTCATCATTTGTATCTAACAAACGAGCGCTAGCGTCAATCCTTAATTTCGGAAGGTGTGACCAAACGCCTTCAGCAATTGCCCGCGCGCCAAGCCGCGTAATGGCAAAAACAACAAGTTCGGCGTGTCGCGAGTAGGTCAACGGCATCGCTGTGCCGTGTCAGATTATTGCTGAAAATAGTGTCAGAAATTTCTGAGTCCACCGTAGGGATACTACTCTTGGCGCCGTCTTTCGTGAGCGATTCCTCATAACGTCAAGAACTTGCCGTTCTACCTCCAGCTCCTGCTGAGACAGGCAAGGGCTAGCGGTCAGTTGACATCAAATTGGCGGCGCGCAACCGTAGGGGCTTGGGGGTATTGGGGAATGACCTACCGGTCGCGCTTCGCGCACCCTCCGGATTCTTGAAGACGAACACCTGCCGATGGTTTGGCCGGGCATGCGTTGTCATGCCCTGTCTTTGCGTGAGCGGGAGTTCGTGTGAGCGATGGGGTCTATCCGGATCTCGGTCAGTCATCAACTTGGAAAATGCTATGGAATCGGGCACGACCTCGCGCAAGATGCGCGCGATTGGACTGGGGCTGGCTGCGCTGTCAGGGGTCTTGCCCGCCGTAGGAATGGCCGAGAACGTCTACGACGACTACGGCAAGCTGATTCAGTCCGGGGCTGTGGTCGCGAGTCCAGGTGACAAGCTCTTCGGGGACAACATCAACCTCTACACCGGATCGATGGAGATCACTCAGACCGACGTCGATTTGAAGGGCAACAATGCTCTCCAAGTGCGCATCGGTCGTCGTTTCTCCGTCGGCAGTCCTACGAAGGGACACTTCAAGCTCTGGGATCTCGACATCCCTTACATGCATGGCGTCTTCGGTTTTCCAGGCGGGAACATCGCGCCAGATGGCTGGGTGGTCAACGGGACCAGGGAGACGGCTTATAGTCGCTGCAGCCGTTATGAGATTCCTCCGGCCTTCGAGAACCAAGGTGGATACTTTGATCCCTCAGAATTTTGGAGGGGAAGCTTTCTTTATCGGCCAGGGAGCGGAGACCAGGAGCTCCTGCAGACATCGGCTCAGGCCCTCCGGCCGAACGATGGCAGAACCTATCCCATCGTCTTGAAGGACGGCTCTGCTGTCCGGTGCCTGGCTTCGCTTGATGGCGCCAGTGAGTCGGGCGCTCGCGGCGAAGGATTCGAACTGGTCGATACACAGGGCAGCGTGTATGCATTCAACCACATGGTTTCGCGCACGTATCCAGCCTTGAGCAAATCGTCGCCTGTTCCGCAGGCCAACTCTGTTGGCACGGCGTCTGCCGGCGGGGCAGCGATGACCACTGCAAGCATCGGTGGAATCGTTCCGATGGTCGCTAACAACTACATCTTGGTTCGTAAGGAGGTCTTGATTTATCCCACGCGGGTGACCGATCGCTTCGGCAACACGGTGGTTTACAACTGGAATCCCGGCGCTCCGTGGCAGCTTCTAAGCATCGTTGCCAGCGATGGGCGTCGCATTGACCTGTCTTATGCCGGAGGAGATGGCAACACCATTACCTCCGTGACCACTGGTGGGCGAACCTGGTCTTACGGCTACAGCGACACCCTGGATACGGTGACGTTGCCTGATGGCAGTCGCTGGACCTTCGATCTGGTTGAGTTGTCTCGTGCACGCGTGACCTACGGCCAGCCGCCTGGCTGCGACAACATACGTCCTTGGTCGGGTGGAACTAGAGCGGGAAGCATCACTGCTCCTACTGGCGCTCGCAGCGATTACACGATTAATTCCATGCTGATGGGACGGTCGTGGGTGCCCAGAGTCTGTAGGAGAGAGGAGGCTTACTCGGACATCCCCTATCAGTTCTATGTCATGGCCGTTACCAATCGGCGAATTTCTGGACCAGGCCTGCCAGCTCAAGGGCTTACCTGGACATATGACTACGGTAGTCCCAATAACTGTTGGCAGCCAAGTCCTAACCCAAGTCCCAGCGATCCTGCGAAATACGTCGAGTGCAATGCCGGCTCTCCCATCACTCGGGATGTCACGGTCAAGGACCCTGCGGGGCAGGCAACTCGCTACCGATTTGGCAACCGCTATTGGACCAATGAGGGCCTGCTTTTGCAGCAGGACTTCGGATGGAACGGTTCGACGGCCAAGCGCACAAAGATGAGCGACTACGCTCCCTTCGACGCAGCGCCCTACGCGGCGCGGACTATGTATCCAGCCGGCAACTACGGGGACAACACCGTGGCAGCAAGGCAGCGGCCAGTGCGTCAGGTGATCACGATCGACAACGGCGATCAATTCGTTTGGCGCATTGCAGATTGCAATGGGCAGCCGTGCTTTGACGAATTCGCAAGACCAACTCGTATTGAGCGGTTCAGCCCTTGGCACAGTCGCACCGATGAAACCACGTATTACGACGAACGCGGCGCCTGGGTCTTGGGGCAAACCGCTGTTGCGCGCAACATCAACACGGGCATCGCCACGTCTCAGGTTGACTATGGCAGCAATGCATTGCCCCAAACGGAACGGCGCAATGGGAAGCTGGTCGCAACCTACACCTACAATCCCGATGGAACCCTGGCCCAGGTCAAGGACGGCTTAGGAAACGCAACGACCTTGTCAGGTTGGAAGCGGGGCATTCCCCAGACGGTTGCAAACGCCGATGGCACGGCCAAGTCCGCCTCTGTGGACGACAACGGTTGGATCCGTCAGACCAACGACGAAAATGGCTTCGCCACGACGTATGGCTACGACGCGATGGGGCGGTTGAACGCCACGAATTACCCATCGGGCGACAGCACCGCTTGGAACTCGACTGCACAGGCGTTCGAGCGAGTGGGTGGCGACGAATACGGCATCGGTGCCGGCCATTGGCGCCAGACCGTGACCACTGGAAACGCACAAAAAGTTACCTACTTCGATGCGCTATGGCAGCCGCTCTTGACGCGGGAATACGACGCCGCAAACGGGTCTGGAACGCTGCGAGTGAAGCGCTTCGTCTACGACCACGAAGGACGGGCTGTTTTCGCGTCTTACCCGAGCAGCACTGAAGCGGCGACCACCGGTGTCTGGACAGAGTTTGACGTAGTAGGCAGGCCGACAGCCGTGTCACAGGACAGCGAACAGGGCTTGCTGACGACCGTTACGCAGTATCTGCCCGGCGCACAAACCCTGGTGACCAATCCCCGTGGCGCCCAGACGCGGACGGGTTACCAAGTCTTCGATCAACCGGTCTATGACGCACCTGTTTGGGTAATGCTGCCAGAGTCTGCCCGAACCAACATTGCTCGCGATGTTTTCGGCAAGGCGATCAAGATTGAACGAGGCGCGCAATGAGCCATCGCAAGGAATGGACAACTACGAGAGAGCGCTCAATGAGCCCCACGCAATCTCTGCGCAGGTTCTCCGCTTACAGGACAAGCGCTGCTTTGATCATGCTATGCATTATTGCCATGCCCACATGGGCAGCGCGGAAATGCCCCGATGGATCGACAGCCGGTTCGGCCAATGAGTGCCCCACGCCCGTAGAGCCCAAGGAGAACGATTCCAAATACATTGGTGGCTCGGTGCCGACGACAATGGTCGTAGGCCAGACATACGCCGCAAGCATCACCTTCCAGAATACCGGATGGAAGACATGGACGGCGCAAGAAGGCTATCGCCTAGGAAGTCAAGGGCCAACGGACAACTCGACTTGGGGGACCGGTCGCGTCGAGCTGCCCTCAAGTGTTGCCTATCCGTCGAGCACTACTTTCAATTTCACCGTCCGTGCGCCGCTCACGCCGGGAAGCACGCTTTTCCAATGGCGGATGGTGAGGGATGGTGTAGCTTGGTTTGGTGGGGTGGGCGCTCCGACTTACGTAAACGTGCTCCCTTCGGTAATCAAGGGCGGCATCGACGGTATCAACTCCACAGTGATCTCTGGCTGGGCATGTTCTACCAATCTGCCTCAATCCATTGATGTTCATATGTATCTTGGAGGGCCTGCTGGCTCAGGCAATTTCGCGGGCGCCACCACAGCCAATCTCGCTAGCGAAGCCGGGGTAGCCGCTGCTTGTGGAACCTCTGCAGCAAATTATCGCTTCTCGTTTCCGATCGACGAAAACTTCATCCTACAAAACGGTGGGAAGGCAATTTTCATCCACGGTTTGTCGCCAGTGGGTGCGTCGAACGATACGATCGCCGGGTCTGGAAGCCTCAGTGTTCCGGCGATTGACCGTAGTTCGGCATTTGTAAGTCAGTCCGTGCCAGCGGCAATGATCATAGGTCAGTCTTACCCTGTTGAAGTCACCTTCCGCAACACCGGGAACGTGACTTGGCGTAGGTCTTCAAACTACCGCTTGGGTTCTTTTAATCCATCCAATAACGGGACATGGGGCACTGGCAGGGTTGAGTTGCCTAATGATGTGGCGCCAGGGCAGTCCGTCCGGATCGCGTTCAATGCTGTGCCCCAAGTGGCTGGCACACTCAATTATCAATGGAAGTTGCTGCAAGAAAGCGTGACCTGGTTCGGCGAGGCCAGTCCCAACCAAGTAATCAACGTGCAGGCGGTCAATCGTCCGCCGCAGGTATCACTGACGGAACCAGTCAATGGAAAAACGCTATATGCGCCTGGCAAAGTCACTGTGCGGGCCAACGCCAGCGATCCCGAGGGCGGGCTAGCCAGTGTGTCGTTCTATTCCAATGATGCGCTCCTAGGATCGGTCGCAGCCGCGCCTTATCAGATGGCTCTCAACAACTTGGCTGCTGGCAGCTATCGTCTCAAAGCTGTGGCCCGTGACGTCAACGGTCTGACTGCTGATTCCGGCCAAGTCCTACTAACGGTCAAGCCACCCCAGGGACCTGCCTCCATCGCTCGCAGTTACGTCTACGATGCAAACCAACAGCTGTGCAAGGTGATTGAGCCGGAAAGCGGTTCAACGGTGATGGCCTACGACGCAGCCGGTAATTTGATTTGGTCGGCCAGTGGGCTTGACCTCCCAAGCACGACCAGCTGCGACCTGGATGCCGCTGCTGCCAGTGGCCGCCAGGTCTTGCGCACCTACGACACTCGCAATCGTCTCAAGACCCTGCGGTTCCCTGACAAGAACGGTAATCAGGACTGGTCTTACACCCCGGATGGGCTTCCAGCCCAAGTGACGACTGTGAATGACGCGGGCGGCTCATCGTTCGTCAACAGTTATAACTACAACAAGCGCCGGATGGTGACATCCGAATTGTCGGGCCAGACCGGTTGGTATAACTGGTTCATTGGCTACGGCTACGACGCAAACGGAGCGCTGGCGAGTCAGACGTATCCGACAGGGTTGGTCATCAGTTATGCACCCAATGCTTTAGGGAAGGTCTGAACAACGAGACCTGACAGGGCGGAAGGTGGCGTCGTTCCGAAGAGTGG
>NZ_JAGHWU010000107.1:0-1554 GCF_017746145.1 Xanthomonas sp. D-99
TTGTTCAGACCTTCCCTAAGGCGCATAGCCATGCCGCAGCACTCAAAGACAGACTGAGAGAGGCTGCCGGATCTGTCGAAGGCGCCGCGCTTCGTGCAAAGCACAAGGTCAGTCCTGTGCAAGAGGCGAAAGAGCGCTTGGCGCGTCAGCCTGCGCCTCGATCCGGACTGTATACGCCCTACACCGGTAAGACGCTGCACCTGAGCCGCGTGACACGCTTGGCTCGCTCCACGGGCAAAGATGCGGAGGTCTTAAACGCGGAAGCTCAGCTCATCGAAGACTGGTTGGAAGCGCAGCGCGAAGTCGCGCAGCAATCATTGGAGGTGTTGCGGATCATTCCCGGCATTCAGATTGAGCCAGCTTTTCAGCAAGCGTATGCGAGCCTGCTTTGCCGGCGAACGGACAACTACGCCACAAAGCCCTTCTTGTTCGAAGATACGGAAGTCTTAGCCAAGGCAGTGAGCCGCTATGTTCACGCCATGGTGCGGCCACATCGTGCGCGCATGGCGGTATTGCGAGCGCAAGCTCAGCTTTCGGACCATGAGGATACATCGCGGACGCAAGCTGCAATTCGTGCGCGACGCCGTTTCGCGCGTGCGAAGGTGCATGTCTCGCCTCGGATCGTGGCGATCCAGAACTGGCGGATCAACAAAACGCGTCAAGAGATGATAAGGGCCCGTCAAGCATTGGAGGAGAAATTCAACATGGAACTGTCTGAGAGTCTGGTCACAGCACCGACCATCGCAGAGAGTGCCGCCATGGCGACTGATCAACAGTCCGGTCAATGGGAATTGAAGTTTCGTCGTCCAAAGCCATCGATGTAGGGCAGAGGCGTCTAAGAAAAGCAGCAAGACTGCTCCTTGTCGAAAGGGGCAGTCTTCTTGTTGATCGTTGTTGCCTGCTTAGCTCATCCGCATCTGGGGCGCGTTTTGGCTTTGCGTCTGCTCCAAGGTCTGCTGCTGAGCTTGGCTTTGCGCCAATCGGTGATTGACTTGTTCGAGCTGATTGAACGACTGCTCTACGGGAGTTTGAGCGGCTTGGGCTGTTGGCATGTGAGCCCGGAGCATGGCCGGATCGTTGGGAGAGCCTTGAACGACGAAGACATTGGTCGCTGCATCCAAGCTTGCAGTGCGGTTGCTCAGAAGAACATGGTCTACCCGGGTCAGCCCGTTGTCTTTCGCAAGCGTGAGTAAGCTTGCCGTCATTCGATCATTCACTTCGCCAGAGACGCCGTGCTGTTGGCCAAGCTCAGTGACCTTGGTCCGAATCTGCTCATGCATGGCGTGGTAATCCCCCCGCCCATTAGCAGACGCCAGAAGTGGAATTTTCTCGTACCCTTTCTCGAGGAGGTTCCATGAAGAAGTCCCGCTTTACCGACAGCCAGATCATCGCCGTGCTCAAGCAGGCCCAGGCCGGTGCGCCCGTGCCGGAGCTGTGCCGCGAGCACGGCATCAGCTCGGCGACGTTCTACAAGTGGCGCAGCAAGTTCGGCGGCATGGACGTGTCCATGGTCGCGCGCATGAAGGAGCTGGAGGAGGAGAACCGCCGGCTCAA
>NZ_JAGHWU010000108.1:0-1419 GCF_017746145.1 Xanthomonas sp. D-99
GGATGCTCATGCCCTGTCGGGCCAATATCTTGATCTCCACTTGTTCCTCTACGGTCAGCATGGCCCTGCAAAAGGGCCAAAGGCTACGGGAGGCGGGTCAATTTGAAGTTGCTGCGGTGGGTCAGATTAAAAGTGCTGGTGACAGCGCGAGTCCGGCCCGATTACCGACACGATGCGACGCCTCAAGGCAGCCGGGTATTACGTCGTCGCCCGCGTGATCGCGGCCAACGAGCGCGACAGCATGGCAGGCATCCACCGCCGCTATGAGGAACAGAAGGCGGCCAAGGGCTTCGGGCGCTGGTCGAACGTGCAGGCCCACGACGACGCCTACAAGGGGATGCCGGCGACGCTCGAATACATCGAGCGCCACAAACTGGCTGATCGCGTGCAGGTCTACGACCGCAAGGGCAACGTGCTGTACGACAACGAGTTGCACGGCAACGAATGGAAGCGGCAGCCGGTAGCGAGAGCTGCCATCGAGGCCGAGCGCGAGCGCCCGCCCACGCCCGAAGAACGCCGGCAACACGAGGCTGAATGGACAACGATCCTTGCGATGATGGCCGCACGCCGAGCCGATGAACGCGAGATCGAGCGCGTGCGTGACGTAGCGCGCCAATACGGCGGACAGCAATACCCGGAGCATAAGCCGGCCGAGTACGAGCGTCAGGACTATGGCCGGCAACACCCCGAGCTGCGCGCACCCGAGACCGGCAAAACCTACGAAGGCCCGATTGTCTCGGCCGACGACAAGTACGTCATCCAGTCAGTCCGAGAGGCCGGCCGCGAGCTGCACATCCAGCACGAACGACTTGTACTGAACAGCGACCGCCGCGAGCTGCTGAACACCGGCGTGAACGTCGAGATTCGCTACCCGTACAACCGGGTCGGCATCGTGAAGGAATGGGGAGAAAAGGCGATTCAAGGGCCGGCATCCAAGGGCATCGAACCCAGAGATTTTGGCAAGAGATAGATGCAAGCGGCGAGGTTGAAGGAGCCGCCCTACACCTTGCCTAACCCGGTGCGAACTTGTACAAGAAACAGACCATGTGACACATCAGTAGGGGGGGCACAAACCGCCGGAATTTCCGTCGGCTACTGGCGCCGCCGCTCTGGGCGTTGGGAGTCGGTACGGATGCATTGCAGGTCTTACCCTAACCGGTAAGTGATACACAGAGGCGCCGGGCAACCGGCGCCTTTTTTGCCTGTTGCGCACCGTTGCAGCCTCCGCCGACCCCACCCCACCGGATGTCCGCCGCACCGCGTCGACCGCCAGTCGGAAACGGGCTGCAATCAGTTTTCGGTAATAAGAATAGTGATATTATTCATATTATTAACTAAAACCGTCGGAACTGCACATGGGATTCGGGGAGCAATGGAACAGGGAAGTCAGTTAAGCAGGTTCGATATCAATGAAACATC
>NZ_JAGHWU010000109.1:0-1271 GCF_017746145.1 Xanthomonas sp. D-99
GGGTTGATGATAGCGGCGTTGGCCAACTGTTGGGCATACGCGGAGGGCGTCATGCCGCCAATTGCTTTCTTGGGTCGCTCCTCGTTGTATTCGCGGCGCCAGCGCTCGATCTCGGTGCGTGCATGCAGCAGTGTCGGGAACCAGTGTTCGTTGAGGCATTCGTCGCGCAGGCGGCCGTTAAACGATTCAACGTAGGCGTTCTGATTCGGCTTGCCGGGTTGGATGAGTCGCAACTGCACGCCACGCGCATGCGCCCAGGCCACCATCGCCTTGCCGCAAAACTCCTTGCCGTTGTCCGTGCGGATCACCTGCGGCAAGCCGCGGCGGATGGCGAGCCGATTCAGCACACGCGTCACGCCATGGCCCGCTACTGCGCGCTCCACCTCGATGGCGACCGCTTCGTGCGTGGCGTCGTCCACGATCACCAGACACTTGATCACCCGACCGTCGGCAGTGCGGTCGAACACGAAGTCCATCGACCATACCTGGTTGGCCTGCGATGGCCGCAGCAGCGGCTGACGCTCGCCTACCGGGACTTTCTTGCGCTTGCGGCGGCGGACTTGCAGCTGCTGCTCGCGGTACAACCGCTCCACACGCTTGTAGTTCACGATGCGGCCTTCCTGTCGCAGTTTGAGATAGATCATGCCCACGCCATAACGGCGATGGCGATGCGCCAACGCACCGATGCGCTCGCGCAGCTCAACGTTGCGATCTTCGCGTGGGCAGTAGCGCAGCGCGCTGGCGCTCATGCCGATCGCTGCCAAGGCGCGGCGCTCGCTGGCACCGCACCCCATCCACTCGCGCACCAGCGCACGACGCGCCGGCGCGCTCACCACTTTTTTCGCAGCGCATCCTTGATCAGATCGTTCTCAAACAGCTGCTCGGCCAGCAACTTCTTCAGCCGCGCGTTCTCCGTTTCAAGGTCTTTGAGCCGCTTGGCATCGGGCACGCTCATCCCGCCGAACTTGCTGCGCCACAGGTAGTAAGAGGCCTCGCTGAAGCCATGGCGCCGGCACAGGTCCTTGATCGCCACGCCCGCTTCGGCTTCGCGCAGGAAGCCAATGATCTGTTCTTCGGAAAAGCGCTTCTTCACGTCCAATCTCCTTCGGTTAGGGAATTGGACTCCAAACTGCGGTGCTACTCAAAATCGGGGGGACGTCGGCATAGCAGCACATCTCCTTGTGTTTCTGGGGACGCACGAACCCTCCAAACACCGGACAAGGCCGATGCCTGTTGAATGACGTGCGAGTTGACGGAGGTGAAGCAAACAG
>NZ_JAGHWU010000110.1:0-3344 GCF_017746145.1 Xanthomonas sp. D-99
GACGGATTTTTCTGGGGTTCCGGCTTACAACCCCGCGATGCAGCCTTGCATCGTGGTCGCATTGTGACTACAATTTCGGTGCTTGAAACGATCTCGGAGAACTACCATGAGCACTACCGCCGATACCTACGTCCGCGCCCGCATCGACACCGCCACCAAGGAACGTGCCGCTAGTGCGCTCGAAGCAATGGGGCTGTCGATCTCTGATGCTATCCGCCTGCTGATGCTACGCATTGCCGACGAACACCGCCTGCCCTTCGATGTGAAGGTACCAAACACCACCACGAAAAAGGCGATTGCCGAACTGGAATCAGGCAAGGGTAAGAAGTTCGCCAATGTGGACGACCTGATGGCGGATTTGCATGCGGACGATTGACCGTTCATCCGCTTTCAAGCGCGACTACAAGCGGGAAGCCAAGGGGCAGCATCGCGCCACGCTTGATGACGCGATCAAGCCGGTGTTGGTCGCACTGGCGACCGATCAGCCTCCCGATGCACGCTATCGCGATCACGATCTTTCCGGCGATTGGGCGGGCTATCGGGAATGTCACATCAAGCCTGACTTGCTGCTGATCTACCGCAAGTCCGACCCCGACACCCTGCGACTGGCACGGCTTGGCTCGCACAGCGAGCTTTTCGGCTGAGGCCCGCCCGTTGTCCGTCAAACGATTGATTGACGCTGTTCTGCACATGGAACGCGCCAAAAAAAATAGCTCCCACAGGCAGTGCAGCCGACTCCTGATATTCCGCGCAGTCGTCTTCTGAAAATGAAACCGGCGTATCACATCCCGGCCAGCTTGGCCCCAACGAAGCCGCCCACCACGCCGGCGACAAATGCGAACCCAGCCAGCAGCAGCACGAACCGCCGCGCCTTGCTCTCAAGGGCCGCATGCGCGGCGACGAGCTGCGCCGCGCCGCTGTTGAGCTGATTCCCGATCTGCGCGGCCGCGTGTCGGCCAGCCTCGGTCAGCTTTTCGGCGTTCTTGTCGATGACCGACTCGAAAGTGAGCTTGGCGGCCAGGAATGCCTGCCGGCCGCATCCGTGGTTGCCTTCTCGATCATGAGTGTCAAGAACGAGGCAACCGGTTCGTTCTGGGACGAATGCGATGGCGGCTGGAAATGAGAGACGGATTTTTCTGGGGTTCCGGCTTACAACCCCGGAATCAGGATGTGCCACCTGCACATTTCGTTTCCTTCGCGCCGTCCACACCCACCCGACGACTGCTCGCTACATAGTGTTAGCAGTTCCTGAAGGAGCGATCCGAACGGTATTGCAACAGTTCAGTGCCGGCGCCGCATCCGCACTCAGAGCTTGAACGCGCAACGCTTCAGATCCTTATCTGTGCAGGTCAACACGTTCGAAAGGTTCGGGTCTTGCACCCAGCTTGCGCCGACAGGCTGCGCTGTCTTTTTCAGTTTCAGCGACATGCGCAATCCGGAAAGACCCGGGCCGGCGTAATCGCAGGCGATCAGATATTGGTCGTTGACGATAGATACCGAAGTAAATTTCAGGTCGCGTGGCTCGACATCGTTTGCCTCAGGTGGATTGACCCCGATCCATGGATTGCCATTGGAGGTCGGACTCGTGGTGTAGGTGTCGCCTTCGACGGACTTGGACTTGGCGATACGAACACTGTGCAGGTCCGGACACGATTGATTGATATCGTGGGCTACGGCAGCGCCGCTCCCCGCCATAGCGGCCAACGCGACCATCATCACCAGTGATTTGCGATACATCTGTTTCTCCTGATTGAGACGCTATGGATATGACGTCAATGAGGATTGACTATCCGATTGTCGGCTGCGTAGATGTATCCAGAATTCCGAAAGGACAACGCGCCATACGAAAAAAAGTGAACCGCCCCGGGAATGTGGGAGGCTCCAACTCTTGAGAAGATGGGGCCATGAGCAAGACGATGTATTCCTTGGAAGTGCGAGAGCGGGCGATTGGGCTGGTGCGCGAGCACCAAGGAGAGTACGGCCCGCAGTGGGCGGCGATCGAATCGATTGCCGGGAAGATTGGTTGTTCGTCGCAGACGCTGTGCACCTGGGTGCGTCAGGCCGAGCGTGATGCCGGCAAGCGTCAGGGGCTGACGACGGACGAGCCGACGCGGATGAAGGCGCTGGAAGGGGTTGTAAGCCCAGAAAATTCCGTCACCCAAACTCCAACCCCGCCACAAGCGCATCCAGGTCGATCATCTTGCCGTCGCTCTGGAAGGTGTAATGCCCGTTGAGCAGGATGTGCCGCCAGGCTGCCGGCGACATCCTGATGATCAGCGCTAGCGCCTTGACGTTACCACTGGCCTCATACCGGGTCAGCAACCGTGACAGGGAAGTGGGTCAGATTAAAAGTGCTGGTGACAGTCTTACATCCCGGCCAGCTTGGCCCCAACGAAGCCGCCCACCACGCCGGCGACAAATGCGAACCCAGCCAGCAGCAGCACGAACCGCCGCGCCTTGCTCTCAAGGGCCGCATGCGCGGTGACGAGCTGCGCCGCGCCGCTGTTGAGCTGATTCCCGATCTGCGCGGCCGCGTGTCGGCCAGCTTCGGTCAGCTTTTCGGCGTTCTTGTCGATGACCGACTCGAAAGTGAGCTTGGCGGCCAGGAACGCCTTGCCGGCCGCGTCCGTGATTGCCTTCTCGATCTTTCCGGCCAGCGCCTGATCTGCTTGCTCGAAGCGACGCACGATGGCGTCGGCATCTTGCAGCAGCTCGGCCATGAGCGCTTCGCGGGCCGTGGATACGTGACTCCCCATGACGCCTCCTCACTTGAACAACGCCTTGTAGGCATCATCGAGGTTCTTGTTAGCCGACTTGGCGAGCCACTTCGCCGAGATCATGTTGATCGCGTGCGCCTTGGCGTCCTCGTCCTTGGCTTCACGAAGCATTGCCCGATAGTCCGTTTCATCGGCCACGATTTCCGAGACGGTCTTTTTCAGCGTCCGCAGCCGGTCGAAAATCTCGTTCTTGAAGACCACGGCTTCTGGTCGCAGCGTGAAGCTCTTGGTTTCTTCGTGCAGGCCAAAGATCATCCGAAACAGGCGCGGCACGTCGTTGGCGTCTTCCAGCTCGACCTTGTTGAACACCACGCGGATTTTCTTCGCCGGCACGCCGAGGCTGGTGAGTGTCCTGATAGTACTTAGCGTATCGGCTTGCTGCTTCTTCTCGCTAACGGTGGGAACGACGTAGTAGTCGAACTCTTCGTGGGGTAATCCCCCCACTTTTAGCGGTCGCCAGAAGTGGAGCTAAGCGGCCATCGCCAACTTCATGGCAGGCGTGATGCCGCCGAGCGCCATATTCGGACGCTCGTGGTTGTACGTCCATAGCCAGCGGGTGGCTCTGTC
>NZ_JAGHWU010000111.1:0-18733 GCF_017746145.1 Xanthomonas sp. D-99
GAAGTTCCAAAAGCCACTCTTCGGAACGACGCCACCTTCCGCCCTGTCAGGTCTCGTTGTTCAGACCTTCCCTTGGTGCGCACCGGTTTTTCGATCACCTCGGCGTTGAACAACGCAGTCGGTGCTTCGTTCCTGGACAGCGACGGAGGAGTGAAGTGCGGCGCGCCGGACGCAGTGATCGCCGGTTGCACGCCGATCAATGTCTTCAACCCCAACGACCCGGCCACCATCGCCGCATTGCGTGGCACGCAGCGGCCGGTGGACCTGATTGACAAAAGCCAGATGCGCTTTGTCGATATCAGCGCCAATGGCGATCTGTTCAAGCTGCCGGCCGGAATGGTGCAGGCGGCCATCGGCCTGGTGTATCGCACCAACACGTTCGCGCAGGGCACGACGAGCGAGGTGGCCGCTGCCGATGCCGATGGCAATTGCGACTACAACGATGGCTGCATCCTCAAGCAGGGGCGCGATGAGTCGGTCAGGGAAGCCTATGCGGAATTGCTGCTGCCACTGTTGAAGGATGTGCCGTTCGCCCATGTGTTGAACCTGAATCTGGGCTCGCGCTATTCCAACTACGACGCCTGGGGCAGCACCACCAACAGCAAGCTTGCGATCGAGTGGCGGCCAATTGCGAATCTGCTGGTCCGCGCCACCGGCTCGCAGGTGTTCCGGGCGCCGGCATTGGGCGATTTGTATGGCTCGCCCTACAACAGCGTGGTCGACAACACCGGCGATTTCGAGGACCCGTGCACAGGCTTGACCGGCGCGCCGAATCCGGCCTGCGCGAACGTGCCCAACGATGGCAGCTTCACCAACACTGCGCAGTTCAACGTGGTGACCTCCGGCGCCAATAACGTGGGCTTCAAGCTCAAGCCCGAGCGTGGCCGCTCCTACAATGTGGGCGTGGTCTACGACCCGGATCGGTTGCGCGGGCTGTCGCTCAACGTGGACAGCTGGCGAGTCGTGCTGGACGACATGCTGAGCGGTGTCGGCTATCAGCAGGTGGTCAGCGATTGCTTCGACGGCAGCGAAGCCGCCTTCTGTCCGCTGATTCAACGCGATGCCACCGGACAGCTGACGCGGGTGTCGGTGCCGTTCGCGTACAACAGCGGCAAGGTCGATATTCGCGGCTACGATGCCGGCATTCACTACACGCTGGCCGATACTGCCTGGGGCACGTTTGCGCTGGGGCTGGATGCGACGTTCTTCTCCAGCTATCGCTTTGCGGGCGATTCGCATAATTACGTTGGCGAAAATTCCAGCTGGGGCAACATGCCGCGCTGGCGCGCCGTGGCCAATCTGGCCTGGGACAAGGGCCCGTGGCATGCGAGCTGGAACGCCCGTTACCTGGGCCGCACGGTCAACGGTAGCCAGTACGAAAATTTCTGCGTCGACACCAATGCCGATGGTAGCTGCGCCTACTTCCCAATCGGCTCGGTGGTGTATCACGACGCCTCGCTGAGCCGGAAGATCGCATCGCTGCATAGCACGCTGGCGGTGGGCATCGACAACCTGGGCGACCGCAAGCCGCCACGGTTCTATAGCTACTCCAATGCGGCCAATACCGAAGCGAGCACCTACGACATGCTCGGGCGGTATGTCTGGAGCCGGCTGCGCGTGGAGTTTTAGGGCGGCTAACAAGGCAGCAAACAGATGTCAGGCAACGTAGACGGCGCACCGCCCTTGGAACGCAGTGGACGCGCGGTACATGCCGCACCGAGCAATGGCGCGCCAAGTTGGCGCAAGGCTGGGGTTGCCCTGCATGGCCTGCGTCAGCCGGTGGGTGCGCGGCCGGCGGTTCGCGTCATCTGTCGCCACGATCGCTACGCGTGGCGGCAGACGACGCACAGCAAGGTTCGCATTGCATCGCTGCACTTCGTGTTGACGCAGGTGTTGCCGGCGCAAACAACTATAGTGAGGCGGCTGCGTTACATCGCTTGCGATGCAATAGGGAGTATCGCCGCTGTTTATTGTCCGATGCGCACCAGCCGCCGCATCGATCGCGCTGCCTTGCACGCTAATGAGATGGATGCATGAGGAATTTACGCTGGAAGTTGTTCCTGGCGCGGCACCGGCGCTGGTTGCGTTTGACCCGACGCACCGGCGCTGCTGCGCTGTTGTGGACATGCGTAATGCTGGGCTGGCCGCTTGCAGTCGCCCAGGAAGCGCCGATCGCCCAGCCCAACGCGATGATCGGCGAGCCGCTGTTCCACGGGCTGGACCACCCGATGCCCGACAGCGCGGTGCCGTTTGCGCCCGGCGGACAACTGGCACGGATCTACGCGGCCGATGTCGCGCATGGGGCAGGGCAGGTGCCGGGCAACGATTTCTGGATCGACCGCATGCTGGTGCGCGAGGGAACCGGCGGCGGTTTCGACGATCGCAACGACTGGCTGTTTACCCGCGGCCGTGCCGCGTATCTGACCTATCACGCGCCCGATGCGCCGGGATTCGTTGGGCAGGTGGCGTATTGGCATGCCACCGACTACGACGCGCTGTTCCACATCCACTCCACGCTGGGCAAGCGTCGTATCCACTGGAAGGAGGTGTCGCAGCAGCGGCGTCAGACGCCGAGCTATTTCACCACAGTGTTCGAAGATGCCGACGCGGGCGTGCGCATGCGCTTGGTCAAGTACATCACCGAGCAGAACGTGGCGGTCGCCAGCGTCGTGCTGTCCAGTCTGGATGGCGCAGCGCACACGCTATCGCTGCAAGCGGTGTCGCCGATCGCCCAGCATGCCGACGGCAACGAGTTGACCGGTGCATTCGACGCCTACAACCACATCACGACGGTCTTCCCCCGTCTGTCCGGCGATGGCTTCCGCGTCGAGGGGCAGCAGCTGGTGCGCGATGTGGAGATTCCTGCCAGTGGCGAAACGGCGGCAATCAAGCTGCAGCTCGGCATGCTTACCCGCGAATTGCCCGAAGCCCGCGCCGAGTACACGCGGATTGCCGCGCAGACGCCGCAGCAGGCCTACCAGCAGCACGTGGCCAGCTATAACCGCTGGTGGGTGGACAATCTGCCGTACCTGGATACGCCCGACGAGAACATCAGTAAGAGCCTGTTCTATCGCTGGTGGGTGCTGCGCTTCAACTTCCTCGATGCCAACGTCCCCGGCAACGACTACCAGTTCCCGGTCGCCATCGAGGGTGTGCTTGGCTACGACAATGCCATCGTGCTGACCGCCGGAATGTTCCTGGACGATCTGAAATACCTGCGCAATCCGCTGTACGCCTATGGCACCTGGCTCAGCGCGGGCGAGACCGCGGGCGGTGGCAAGTACACCGACAACCCCGGCTCGCCGGAGAACTGGTCCAACTCCTATGCGCAATACATCACGGCCGCGGCATGGCGGTCGATGCAGATCCATGGTGGGCCAGCGGCGCTGGCGGGCAAGCTGGCACGCTATGGCAGCGGTGACGTGGACGGCGTACTGGCGGCCTACGATCTCAATCACAACGGTTTGATCGAATACGACTGGGCGGCGATGACCGGCAACGACGCCGACGCGGTGTCGTTCGACTGGGCCGACCAGCACGGCCAGATCCGCATGGACCGCACCGAGAGCGCCTACGTCTACGCCAATGCGCAGGCGGCGGCGCAGGCAGCGATGCTCGCGGGCGACACCGCTACCGCGCAGCGCATGCAGGCCACCGCGCGCCGTATCCGCAAGGCTGTGCTGGACGTGCTGTGGCAGGACCACAGCGACGCGCCCGACTCAGTTGGCCTGTATGGCGATCTGCTCAAGCATCGCCAGGCCGACGGGCCGCGGCTGGCGGTCGACTGGAAGGAAACCAACAACTACTACCCGTTCAGCGTGGGCTTGATGCCCAAGCAGGGCGATTCCGGCTACGCCCCCAAGTATGTGCGCGCCTTGCGGCTGTTCGCCGACGCAGCGCAATACCCGCTGTTCCCGTTCTATACCGCCAACCAGGTGGACATGCAGGCGCGCGGCAGCGGCACCGATGTGGGCAGCAACAACTTTTCCACCATCAATGCGACGGTGGCATTCCGTCTATTCGGCTCGGCCCTGCGCGATTACCCCAGCCCGTATCTGAACGCGCAGAGCTACCGCAAGCTGCTGTACTGGAATGCCTGGGCGCCCTTTATCAATGGCGACAATCGCTACCCCGACCAGAACGAATTCTGGGCCAAGGGCAGTGCCAAGAACGGCGGCAAGATCGGTTATCGCTCCTGGATCCACCATACCCAGCTGGGGGCGACCAACTTCAGCATGATCGAGGATGCGATGGGCTTTCGCCCGCGCAGCGACGGCAAGATCGAGTTGTATCCGATCGATATCGGCTGGGACCATTTCGCCGCCGACAATCTGCGCTATCGCGACCGCAATCTGAGCATCGTCTGGGATCGTGATGGCAGCCATTACGGTGGCCGGCTGCCGAAGGGCTATAGCGTCTATCTGGATGGTCGCCTGGCGTTCCGTGTGGACCGGTTGGCGCATGTGGTGTACGACCCGGCCAGCGGCCAGGTCAGTGCCGCGCCGGACGCGGTCAACCGCAATGGCACCGCGCAGGTGCTGGAAGCGCATCCCGCGCCGCTGGCGTCGATGACGCAGGTGCCGTTCGCGGCCGGCTCGCGGATCGCGCAGATCCTGGCCAAGGCCGGTGTGGATGTGACGCTGCCGCCCGCGCACAGTCGCGATCTTGCCGAGGGTGCCCGTGTCAGCGCCAGTTTCGCTGCCGCAGGTTTGCCGGCGACGGCGGCGGTAGACGGCAGTACTGCCAGTACGCCGTTCTGGGGTACCGCCGGCTCGCCGTCGGCCAGCGACTGGATCGCGCTGGACCTGGGCAGCCTGCAAACCGTGGATCAGGTCGTGCTGTACTTCTATCGCAGCTCGTCGCCGGGCGGCGATCAGAACGGCTTTCCCTCCGGAACGCTGCCTGGCTACGCGGCACCGTGGATCTACACCGTGCAATATCAGGACGGCAGCGGTGGATGGAAGAACGTTCCCGGCCAGGTCCGCGATGCCACGCTGGCGGAGGGCAATCGCAATCGGGTGCGCTTTCCGGCCATCCGCACTGCCGCGCTGCGCGTGGTGGTGACGCACGCTGGCACGGCGCGCACCGGCATCAAGGAAATCCAGCTGTTCGATAGCGGCTTGCCGGCGCCGGCATTTGCGGGCAACACGCCGCCGCAGGTGCAGGCATGGCAGCTGGACACGCCGGGCGCCGATGGCGCGGTGGCGGTGCAAGGCCGCGTTGGTGATGACGGCTTGCCCACTGGCACGCTGCAGGTGCGCTGGCGCGTGCAGCAGGCCCCGGAAGGTGGCGATGCGGTGTTTGCCGATGCCGCCGCGCTACAGACTTCGGTACGTTTCACCCGTGCCGGGCAATACATCTTGCGATTGGTCGCCAACGATGGGGCGCTGATCGGGCATGCCGATGTGCAGGTCAGCGCCGCCGCCTCGCGCCCGCTGCAGAGCATCCCGTTGCAGGCCGTGGCCGCTGTCAGTGCGCAACTCACCGGCATGCAATACCGCGTGCAGGCCTTGAACGATGGCTTCATCCCGCAGCCGGGCAGCTTTCCCAGTGGTAGCCTGCGCTGGGGCAGCTATGGGCTCGACCAGCCAGCGACAGTGTGGTTGCAGTATCAATGGCCACGTCCGGTGCGCTTGTCGTCGAGCACGCTCTATCTGTGGAACGACCAGCCCAATGGCGGGGTGGCAGCGCCTGCTGGCTGGAAGTTGCAGATGCTGCAGGACGGACGTTGGCAGGACATCGTCAGCAAGAGCGGCTACCCGATTGCCCCGGGGGCGACAGGTGCGGCGAGCACCGCCAGCTTTGTGCCGGTCGTAACCACCAGGCTGCGCGTGGTGTTGACGACGCAGACCAAGGGCGACGGACATGCCGCCATCGGTGTGGACGAATGGCAGGCGCTGTCTGATCTGCCCAAACAGTTGGAGACGATCGATCTGCGGACTGCTCCCGGGCAACTGCCGACGCTGCCACAGGAGATCACCGCGTTCTTTGCCGATGGCAGTGTGCTGCCGGTGGCGGTGCAGTGGTCAGAGCTGGCCGCCAGCCGCCTGGGCCACGAAGGTACGGTGGAACTGCAGGGCTTGGTGGAAGGCGCGATTCCCGTCAGGGCCACCATCTGGGTACGCGCGACGCCGCCGGCTCAGATCAACACCGTGCAGCCGTTGCCGACGGTGAGCGCGGTTGTTGGGCATGCACCGACGCTACCGGGCTTTGTGACGGTGCAATACAACGACGGCTCGCGCGAACGCTTGCCGGTGCAATGGCCAACCTTGCAAGCGGAGCGTTACGCACAGCCTGGCGAACTCCAGCTCACCGGCACCGCGCAAGGGCGTGCACCCACCGGACACGTGTCGGTGACGCTGCTGGTGCAGATCAAGGCGGCTGCGCCATGATGCGCACGTTTTTACGGTTGCTGGTGGTGACGTGCGGGTTGTTGCTGGCCAGCGCTCCGGCCTGTGCCTTACAGCCGCCGCAGGCAACGCGGCTGCATGCACCCGGCAATCCCATCCTCGCCGACGGCAGCACATATTCCGCCGACCCTGCGCCGCTGGTGGCCGATGGCAAGCTGTACATCATTGCCGGCCGCGACACCGCGGCTCCCAATCTCAATGCGTTCGTCATGCCTGGCTGGCAACTGTTCGTCAGCAGCGATCCGGCCAGCGGCGACTGGACCCACTACCGCGATCTATTGCGGCCGCAGCAGGTCTTTGCCTGGGCAGACAAGCGTCATGCCTACGCGGCGCAGATCGTGCAGGGCCCGGATGGGCGCTATTACCTGTATGCGCCGGTGCAGCAGCGCGATTCGCCCAATGCCGACCCATTCGCGATCGGCGTGGCGGTGGCCGATAGTCCGCTCGGCCCTTGGACCGACGCGCATCCGCAGGGTCCGGTGGTCTCGCAGTCGGTGCCGGGCCACAACGACATCCAGAACATCGACCCGACCGTGCTGGTCGACGACGACGGACGGGCGTATCTGTATTGGGGCACCTTCGGTGCGTTGTACGGCGTGGAGCTGCAGCGCGACATGATCAGCTTCAAGGGCACGCCGATCCGCGTGGACACGCTGGACGGTTATTTCGAGGCGCCCTGGCTGTTCAAGCGCAACGGCACCTATTATCTGGCCTACTCGGCCAACAACGCCGGGCGTCTTTCGCCATGCACGCCCACGCTGTATCACGCCTGCATTGCCTATGCGAGCGCGCCAACCCCGCTGGGTCCGTGGACATATCGCGGCATCGTGCTGCGGCCGGTGTCCTCGACCACCTCGCATCCGGGCATCGTCGAATTTCAGCGGCAGTGGTATCTGGTGTATCACACCGCCGATGCGCACGGCGGCGGGCATTTCCGCCGCAGCGTGGCGATCGACCGGCTGGAATGGGACGACAGCACCCAGCCGGCCAGCATCAGCACCGTGGTGCCGACGCGGCGTCCAACGCCACCTGCGCCGCCCACGCGCAATCAAGCGCCGTCGGCCTATGCAACTGCATCCAATGGCCCGGATATCCCGGTGCAGTACTGGATCGCCGCGCTCAACGACGGCATCGTCAAGGCCAATCCCTTGCCGCCGGAGATGTGGGGCAGCTGGACGGACCACAACCCATCGCAGCAGTGGATCCAATACAGCTGGGCGCAACCGATCACCGTGGATCGCACGCGCATCGTGTTCTGGGCCGACCACCCGGCCGGTGCCGACGTCGGCGTGGCACCGCCGGCGCGTTGGCATCTGGAATACCGGAGCGCGGGGCGATGGCAGCCCGTGCAGCCGCGCGATGGGTATGGCAAGCGTCCCGATCACGATGAAGCGGTGTCGTTCGCGCCGGTGACGACGCGCTGCGTGCGCGTGGTCATGGACGCCTCCGGCAACCCGGCCAGCTACGCCGCGCTGGCAGTGCAGGAATGGGAAGTGCTGGCGCCACAGCCACAACGGCTGCCATCTGCCACAGCCGCCGACAGCACGCATTGCGATGCGCCGTGAAGCAACTGACAAGGCACCGCGTGCGGCAGCCGAACGATGGCTGAGGGTGCGCGAGCAGTGCAGTGCACTGGCGGGGTACAACGAACTGGCTTGCGCGCACTGGCCGCGCATGCCTTGCGAACGTGTCCCAAGTGGTTCAGGCGCGCTGACGTGCGTTGCTCCACATTGCAAGCAGTTGTGTCGCCCCGCGCAGCCGTCGCGTCTGCTCTCCTGGCCGGCCTGTCGCAGCGTCCTTGGCGTATGCCTGCCGCAGCGGTTGCGGCCAGCGGCTCGGCCATCGTCCATCAACGCCGCACTGTCTTTCCAACGCTTCGATGAGGTCGCAGGTGCCACAGATCCCCGTCATGCGCTTTCGCACCATCGCCACCTGGTGCGTGTCGCTCGCCCTCGCGCACATCGTGTCGGCGACTGCGGCACCACTCGCCGCCCCCACGCCAGCGCAGTACACGCAAGCGATGGGCTTGTCCGATCGCTATGCCTCGCTGGTGGACCGGCAGCCTACGGCGCCGGTGTGGGTGGATGCCGGGCATTTTCTGTATCGGCGTGGGGTGGCACGCAGCAACCAGTTGCCGGCCATCGAATACCGCCTGGTAGAGGCGGCCATTGGCCGCAACACACTGGCCTTCGATCACGCGCGACTGGCCGCCGCGTTGACGCAGGCTGGTGCCAAGGCAGTCGACGCAGCGCGACTGCAGCTCGAGGAGCCCACCCTGGAACAGCAGCGCCTGAGCTTCCAGCTGGCGAAACTGGGCTGGCAATGCGATCTGCGGCGCTATCGCTGCGCACATCTGCCCGAACGCGACCTGCCAGCCGAATCGATGGACATGCGCCTGCCGCACAAACAGGGCGAGCAGCAGGCCAAGCAATCGCCGGATGGCCGCTGGCGCGCCTGGGTGGAGCAGGGCAACCTGGTCATCGCACCGGTCGGCAGTCACGAACGCAGCGTGCTCAGCCAAGATGGCAGTGCGCAGGACTACTACGCACTCGACAGCGTGGTGTGGTCGCCGGATTCGCAGCATCTGGCGGCGTATCGGGTCAAGGCACCGCCGCCGCGGATGGTCTATTACATCGAGTCGGCGCCCGCTGATCAGCTGCAGCCGAAGTTGCATCAGCAGGTCTACCCCAAGCCGGGCGATGCATTGCCGGTGATGCAACCGGTGCTGTTCGACATCGCCACGCACGCAGCGCACCCGGTGGCGATGACCTTGCTACCCAATGCCTTCACCGTGAGCGAGATGGTCTGGTGGAACGACAGCCGCGGCTTCACCTTTGAATACAACGCGCGCGGGCACCAGCTGTATCGGGTGATCGAGGTGGACGCACGCACCGCCAACGCGCGCACGCTCATCGAAGAGACATCGCCCACCTTCATCGAATACTCCGAGCTCAGTGGCGAGCATGAGAACGGCGGCAAGCACGCGCGCCAGGATCTGGACGATGGCGCGCAAATCGTGTGGGCCTCCGAGCGCGATGGCTGGGAGCATCTGTATCTGTACGACGGCCACAGCGGCGAGGTGATCCGCCAGATCACCCGTGGCGACTGGGTAGTGCGCAAGCTCGATCGCATCGACCAAGCCGCAGGGCAGGTGTATTTCACCGCCTCGGGCATGCAGCCCGGCGAAGACCCGTACTATCGCCATGCCTATCGCATCGGCCTGGATGGCCGCGGGCTCACCGCATTGACGCCGCTGGCTGCCGATCATGAGGTGCGCTATTCGCCGGATGGAACCTGGCTACTGGATCTGTATTCGCGCGTTGATCTGGGCCCGGTGCTGGAACTGCGGCGCAGCGCAGATGGCGGGCTGGCACGCACGGTGGAGCGCACCGACCTGAGCCGCCTGCTGGCGGCTGGGTGGCAGGCGCCGCTGCCGTTCCACACCACCGGGCGCGATGGCAAGACCGAGATCTGGGGCGTCATCCATCGCCCGCAGCAGCTCGATCCGCAGCGGCGCTATCGGGTCGTCGAAGACATCTATGCAGGTCCGCAGGGCTCGTTCGTCCCCAACCGCTTTACCACCGCGACACCATCGCTCACCGGGATGGGGTTTGCGGTGACGCAAATCGATGGCATGGGCACCAACAACCGCTCGCGGGCCTTCCACGATGTGGCATGGCGCAACCTCAAGGACGCCGGGTTGCCGGACAGTATCGCCTGGCACAAGGCCGCCGCAGCGCAGTACCCGTGGTACGACGTCGGCGGCGGTGTCGGCGTGTACGGCACCTCGGCGGGCGGGCAAAACGCGTTGGGGGCGCTGCTGTTTCATCCGGAGTTCTATGTGGCGGGTGTGGCCAATTCCGGGTGTCACGACAACCGCATGGACAAGATCTGGTGGAACGAACAGTGGATGGGCTGGCCGGTCGGGCCGTGGTACGCCGCCTCGTCGAACGTGGAGAACGCTGCGCGCCTGCATGGGCATCTGTTGCTGGTCACCGGCGACATGGATATGAATGTAGACCCGGCCAGTACCTTCCAGGTGGCCGATCGCCTGATCAAGGCCGGCAAGGACTTCGATCTGCTGGTCGTGCCGGGCGGCGACCACGGTGCCGGTGGCGACTACGGCAGGCGCCGCTTGCTGGATTTCTTCCTGCGCTGGATGCAGCAGGCACCCACCCCGGAGTGGAATCGCAATGCAGCAGCGCCGGCCGCACCGGCGCCGTGATGCGCGTGCGCTGCCGTTCGCGTGCGTCGATTTGACGTGCGCGGCACACCCAGCCCGATGCCCCGGTCCGCGCAGCGATCCTGGTCAGCTTGATCTGCACTCCAATCGCCGCAAGCAGTGCGCAAGCGTGCGGGCTCGAGCGAGCTCGTGCCGCCACGCATGATCGTTCAGTTGCGAACCATGCTGTTTTCCGCATGCGCGTTCGCCAAATGCGACAAGACGTAGCGTCCGCGCACAGGCACATTGTGACCAGCTGATGAAAACTGGAGCGCAAGCGCGCATCCAGTGTGGAATGCACCACATTCCTGGCAGTACGCGTTGCTGCGCGATTTTCCGGTCGCCTGCGTCGCACGTTGTCTGCGTGTCTGCACCACGACCGTGCCAGCGGTCCGTTGCAGCGTGCGTCTGCCATCTACGTCGCCCTGCGCCGCTATACGTCGGCACGGGCAGGTATTGCCCACTGTTTGTCTTTCGTCACACTCAGGAGCCTTGCATGCCGATGTTGCCGTTGCCTCTCTCCCGCACGACCAACGCCACCACGCGGCCGTTGCCGAGCATGCTCACTTCCGCGCTGTTGCTGGCGCTGTCGGCAGGTGCGGCCGCGCCGGTGGCTGCTCAGCAGGCGGCGGGTGGCGATGCGACGCAGACGCTGGACAGCGTGGTCGTCACCGGCTCGCGCCTGCGCCGCGTGGACACCGAAACCGCCAACCCGGTGGTCACCGTCAGCCAGGAGCAGATCGCTGCCACCGGCAAGGCGACCGTGGGCGATTTGCTGCAGGAATTGCCATCCATCGCCGGCAATGCCACCAATCCCTATACCAACAACGGCGGCGGCACCGGTGCCTCGGCGATCTCGCTGCGCGGCCTGGGCGACAAGCGCACGCTGGTGCTGGTCAACGGCATCCGCCTGGCTTACAACGACGTCAACGCCATTCCTTCCAGCATGATCGAACGCATCGAGGTGCTCAGTGACGGTGCCTCTGCGGTGTACGGCTCCGATGCGATCGGCGGGGTGGTCAACTTCATCCTGCGCTCGCGCTTCGACGGCGTGCAGTTCAGCAGCGACTTCGGCACCAGTAGCGAAGGCGATGGCAACCGCCGCAACTTCGCCTTGACCGCCGGCAAGACCTGGGAGCGCGGCAGCCTGATCGGCGGCCTGTCGTATCACAACATCGATGCCGTCTCGGCAGTGGCGCGCGATTACTCCAAGGACGCGCTCGCCCTGACCAATGGCCAACCGGTGAAGCAGGGCTCCTCCGCCACGCCCACCGGCTCGGTCAACTTCAACGATGGGTCGGATCAATCGCAGCTGCTTGCACAATCCAATGGCTGCGGGCGCGTCACCCTCAACAGCGGTGTCAGCGGGCGCGCCGGCCCCGGCGACTTCCACTGTTACAACGCCAGCGCAGACTCGTACAACTACCAGCCGTTCAACCTGTTGCAGACCCCGCAAAAACGCACCAATGCTTTCCTGCTGGGCACGTATCGCTTCAGCGACAACGTCGAGGGCTACGTCAACACCTGGTTTAGCAAGACTGAGTCGGCCTCGATCATTGCGCCGATTCCGATCTTCTCCAATGGCGACAACATCCTGGTGTCGGCGCAGAGTTACTACAACCCGTTCGGCGTCAACTTCGGCACCGATCGCAGCACCGGCACCTCCTACAGCGACCTCAATACCCGCGCCACCGTGCTGGGCAACCGCCGCTATCAGTACAACACCTACAACTTCCAGATCAGCCCGGGTCTGCGCGGCCGTTTCGGCGACAGCTCCTGGCAGTGGGATGCCACCTTCAATTACGGCAAGGTCAAGCAAAAGTCGATCAACAACGGCTTTCTCGACTATGCCGCGTTCAATCAGGCCATCGGCCCGTCGTTCCTGGACAGCGACGGCACCGTCAAGTGCGGCAGCGCAGGCGCAGCGATTGCCGGCTGCACGCCGTTGAATTTCTTCAACCTCAACGACAGCTCCAACCTGGCCACATTGCAGGGCATGGTGGTCAATCCCATCGTCACCAGCGTGTACACGGTCAAGCAATTCGAGGCCAATGCCAACGGCACGCTGTTCGCGTTGCCGGCCGGCGAGGCCAGCCTGGCGGCCGGCATGTCGTACCGAAAAGAGCGCTCCACCACCGCCTCGGACCCGCTATGGACCGGCGATGAGAACGGCCTGTGCGGGGTGATCGAATTCTGTTCGTCCAGCTTGAGCGGCAGTTTCGATGTCAAGGAAGCCTACGCAGAAGCACTGTTCCCGCTGCTCAAGGATCTGCCCGGCATCAATGCATTGAACATCACGATCGGCACGCGCTTTTCCGACTACAGCTCGGTGGGCAGCAAGACCAATAGCAAGCTCTCGCTGGAATACCGCCCCATCGAAAACCTATTGTTGCGCGGCACCGTCTCGCAGGTGTTTCGCGCACCCAACATCAACGAGCTGTATGCCGGCGTCGCCGGCGACGCGGCCACCGTCAACGACCCGTGCAACGGCTACACCGGCGGCAACACGGTGGCCTGCGCGAACGTGCCCACCGATGGCAGCTACCAGCAATCGGATGGGCAGGTGTCGGGCAAGGTCTCCGGCGCGGCAGTGGCGGGCTACCAGCTCAAGCCGGAAACCGGCAAGTCCTACGATGTCGGCTTGGTCTACGACCCGCAATGGATCGACGGCCTGTCGCTGAGTGCGGACTGGTGGCGCATCGACCTGGAAGACACCATCACCACGGTGTCGGCGCAGACGGTGCTGAATCAATGCTTCGCCAACTCGGCCAGCGCGTTCTGCGCGTTGATCCATCGCAACGGCAACGGCACCATCAATTACATCGCCGAGCCCACCGTCAACCTGGGCAAGCTATGGGCCAAGGGCATGGACTTCAACCTGACCTACCGCCTGCCGGCGACCGCCTGGGGCAATGTCACCGCCGGCCTCAACGGCACCTATCTCACCCGTTACGACGTGTTGCCCGACACCACCGACCCCAGCTCGGTCACCATCCACAACGTGGGCCGCTACACCCAGGCCTACGGCAACTTCCCACGCTGGCGTGCGCTGGGCACGGTCAGCTGGGCACTGGACGACTGGAGCGCCACCTGGCGCATCCGTTACGTGGGGCATACCGCCATCGGCAATTCGGATCCGGACCAGAGCCTGTCGGCCGATGCCAGCGAACCGACGGTGGTGCGCAATATCGGCGCCTACGTCTACAACAACCTGCAGCTTGGCTATAACGTGGAGCCATGGCATACGCGCTTTGAAGTTGGTGTGGACAACATCGCTAACAAGCAGCCGCCGTTGTATTACTCCAACAACGTGGGCAATGCCAATACCGATGTGGCGACCTACGACCTGCTCGGGCGTTTTTATTGGGCACGCGCGACGGTGAAGTTCTGAGTGTGCTGTTGTTGCGGCGCTGCGCGGCCGGGTGCGAGCGGTTGCGCAGATGCCATTCCACGGCCTGGTTGCGACCGCGCGCATGCGTGCGCGCTTTCAGGAGTTAAGCTGATCCCATGACGGAAGTGCACCTAAGCGAATCGACCTGCAACCACACGCTGTCGCTATCGCGGCGGCGCTTTCTGGCCTGGAGCAGCCTGGCGGTAGCTGCAGGCTTCCTGAGGTTCCCGGCCCAGGCCAGCGCTGCGCAACCTGGCAGCGTGCGCGCGGTGCCGCTTGCCCAGGTCCGGCTCACGCCATCGTTGTTTCTGGATGCTCTGCAGACCAACCGGCGCTATCTGATGCGGCTGCAGCCGGACCGGCTGTTGCACAACTTCGTGCTGTATGCCGGCCTCGACCCGAAGGCGCCAGCCTATGGCGGTTGGGAGGCGGACACCATTGCCGGGCATACGCTCGGCCACTATCTCAGTGCGCTGGCACTCATGCACGCGCAAACAGGCGATGCGCAGTGCCGCACGCGCGCCGGGTATCTGGTCAGCGAACTGGCACGCTGCCAGACGCATGCCGGCGATGGCTATGTGGCCGGCTTCACACGCAAGAACGCAGCCGGGCAGATCGAGAGTGGGCGCGCGGTCTTCGACGAGCTTAAACGCGGCAAGATCGACCCGGCGCCGTTCTATCTCAACGGCAGCTGGGCGCCGCTGTACACCTGGCACAAACTGTTCGCCGGACTGCTTGATGTACATGCGCATTGCGAAAATGCGCAGGCGCTGCAGGTCGCGGTGGCTCTGGCCGGTTACCTGCAGGGCGTCTTCGCTGCGCTCGACGACGCGCAATTGCAAAAGGTGCTGTCCTGCGAATTCGGTGGCCTCAACGAATCGTTCGTCGAACTGCATGTGCAAACCGGCGATGCGCAATGGCTGGCGCTGGCGCAGCGCCTGCATCACCACGCCGTGCTCGACCCACTCATCGCCCAGCGCGACGCATTGGCGCACCAGCATTCCAATACCAATATCCCCAAGCTGATCGGCCTGGCGCGCGAGTACGAAGTCATCGGCGCTGCCGCATCGGGCGCGGCAGCGCGCTTCTTCTGGCATACCGTCACCGACCACCACACCTATGTGATCGGCGGAAATGGTGATCGCGAATATTTCCAACAGCCGGACAGCATTTCGAAATTCCTCACCGAGCAGACCTGCGAGCATTGCGCCAGTTACAACATGCTCAAGCTCACCCGCCACCTGTATCAATGGGGCCCGCAGGCGGAGTTGTTCGACTACTACGAACGCACCTTGCTCAACCACGTGATGGCACAGCAGCATCCACGCACCGGCATGTTTACCTACATGACGCCGCTGCTGGCCGGCGAAGCGCGCGGCTGGTCGTCGCCGTTCGACGATTTCTGGTGCTGCGTCGGTAGCGGCATGGAAGCGCACGCGCAGTTCGGCGATTCCATCTACTGGCAGGACGGGCAGGGCGTCTACATCAATTTGTACGTGCCTTCCACCGTGCGCGACGCCGCCGGACTAAACATGACCTTGCACAGCGCCTTGCCGGAGCAGGGCAGCGCCTCGCTGCGCATCGATGGCGCGCCGCCAGCGCAACGCATGCTCGCACTGCGCGTGCCGGGTTGGGCGCAACAACCGCGCCTGCGACTCAATGGCCAACCTGTCGATGGCAGCGCCAGCGATGGCTATCTACGCCTCACGCGCGTCTGGCAGCCCGGCGATACCCTCCAGCTGTCGTTCGACATGCCGCTGCGCCTGGAAGCGACCCCGGACGATCCCGCCTGGGTGTCGGTGCTGCACGGCCCGCTGGTGCTCGCCGTCGATCTGGGCGACGCCGCCAAGCCGTGGTCGGGCAAGACCCCGACATTGATCGGGGGGCAGGACATCCTGCAACGCCTGCAGCCGGTGCCGGGCAAGACAGCGTTCGTCTACACCGATGGCATGCAGCAGTGGCAGTTGTCGCCGTTCTACGCCCAGTTCGACCGCCGCAGCGCGGTTTACCTGGAACACCGCGACGCCGCCGCATGGCGGCAACGCCAGACCGAACTGGCGGCAGCAGCGGCAGCGCAGCACGCACTCGACACCCGCGCGCTCGATCGCATCGCGCTGGGCGATGAAGCCTCCGAAAAGGCGCATGCACTGCAGGGGGAAAATTCCAACCCGCTCAGCTACCGCCGCCGGCCCGGCCGCGACGTGCGTACCGGCGGCTTCATGGCCTTCACCCTGCGCAATACCGCCCAGGCCCGCATCCTGCGCCTGCGCTACTGGGGCGACGAAACCCGCCGCCGCTTCCGCATCCTCGCCGACGGCGAACTCATCGCCAGCGAACGCCTGGACGGCAACCGCGGCCTGGATTTCGTCGATGTGGATTACGCTTTGCCGGCAGCAGTGGCCGGCCGCGCCACCTTGCAGATTCGTATCGAACCGGAGAAAGGCTACTCGGCCGGGCCTGCCTTTGGGTGTTGGGTGTTGGCGTCGGTTTGAGTGTGGGCGCTGTAGCAAGCGCATCTTGAAAGTATGACGAGGTCCTCGCGCGACCTCTGCAGAGCGCATGGCACCACAGAGCGAGAGACCGCGCCCGCAGCTACACGTAAGAACTCAGACATGCAACATAAAGCCCCTCTCCCCGCGGGAGAGGGGTTGGGGTGAGGGTACGGCGGCGAAGCCCCTGTGCAGTTTCAGCAGTGCAGAAATGCCGCATTACTCACTCGCAGGCTAATCCTCCGCTACCGTCACCACCAGTTCGCCATTACGTGCAGTGATCCGCAGCTTGCTGCCAACCGCAAACCCCAATTGCTCCAGCCACAGCCCGCGCAAGCGCACGCTGGGAATCCGCTGGCTGTGTTGCCGGCCCGGCGCTGCATCGTAAAACGCATAGCCCACCGTGCAGCGCGTGGGCGCGAGTGCCTTGCGCGGCGGGCGCTGCGCAATATCATCTGGGTGACGGGCGGGCCGGTGGTCGAAGGCGAGATTGTCCACGTCGAACGTGGGCGAGGGCACCAGCCGCATTGGCTGCGCGTCCTCTACCGGCGTGGTCGTCCGCTTGGCGGTAGCAGTGCGTTTGGCGTTCAATTTGGACCGCTTGGCGGTTGAAGACTGCGCCCGGCTCATCGCCTCACCTCCGCCAGCACCACGGAGCGACGACGCCCACCCACCCCCACTATCGATACATTTGCCATCACAACGCCTCCTACGAAGAACAGGCACCGTCGCCGGCCGGCGACGGGATGTCGGGAGGTTAGAAACCGTGCATAGTCGGCGGGCGTATTTCTCCCGAAGGAGTGTTGTATTAGCCGCCCTCCCGACGTAGGCATCGCGTCGGCTTGCACCTGCAGAACAGGCACAAAAACCCACCGGTTTGACGAAGGTGGGTACCGCTATGAACGGAGTTTCTACGCTCCTTGAGGTGGAGGTCGCTACTTGTTGTTCGGGATGTCAACTGCCCCAGACCACTAGGCAGTAAGCGAAAAAACTTAGTCCCTTCGCTGTTGTGCGGGCGGATTGGCTTGTCTTCCAGTTCCGGGTTTTGCTAGCAGCCGATGCTGTATTCTCTTTCTGACTTTATCGGGCGAAATTATATGGATATATATAAATCACTGCAGCCTATAATTTTTGTTTTTATTGATTTGTGATTTCGCAATCAATTTCTACGTTATCTGCAGCTACTTGAATGCAGCCCTCTACTAGATAGATGTATGTTGTTCCCTTACCCTTGGCTGGAGACCACGAGTTGATATTCCCTGATTTGGAGTTATCTAGTATTGATTCTAAGTCGGAAAGGCATGAGTAGTTTGCCACTTTATAAAAACTAATTATCAATTTTGATCTTTTTGAACTTTTTCTTGATTGATAGTGTTTTGTATAAATTTTTAGTGTGCGGGTGCTGAAGTCTAGTGAGATGCTCTCAATTATTGCGTCATGAAGATCTAGGGTTGCTGGATTTTCTTTATTCATTAACTTCCGGCTCCTGATAAAAATCCAAAAAATATAATTGCTGCGCCGCCGATATAAAGCACGGCTTTTGCGCTGGCAGACATTTCTGGAGTTGACTTTCGGGAATTAAAGTTGTCGTTAGTCACTGACTTGCCAGCAAAGCCATTATTTAATGCACATTCTTTGATTATGCTTGGTGCGTCATCCCATGTGCCGCCGTGCGAAGGATGTCCATTTTCGCCGCATTCTCCCGTATCACCTTTGCATTCCCAGTGGAGGTGCCTGATCTTACTGCCCGTGGCTTCATCGAAAGTAAAGTCGATTCGAATCCTGCAACCTTTCCCACATTCAATCCAGCGGCCACTTGTATGTTTGACAAGCCCAAATGCATCGCTGTATTTAAATGGGGATGACTCTACATAGGAGAATGTGGAAAATCCTCCGTTTAGTCCAATCGGATCACTCTGCCCATACCTGCCCGTAGCCGCTTCATAGTCCCGGAAGTAGTTCTGATTCAACCCACTCGCCGCATCGAAGCGCTGCCCCGGGAACCGCATATCCAAGACCAGCGCCGCACCATTCCCATCAGGATCTTGATTCGGCGCGGTGTTGCCGAAAGCTTCGCCCTTCAGGAAGGTCTGAACAACGAGACCTGACAGGGCGGAAGGTGGCGTCGTTCCGAAGAGTGGCTTTTGGAACTTCGGAATTTCGCCATTTCTGGCGCTTTCCGCGGGAATTTCCCGGTTCACAGACGCACGCTCCCCATCGC
>NZ_JAGHWU010000112.1:0-3582 GCF_017746145.1 Xanthomonas sp. D-99
AGTGGCGCGCAAGCAGTGCCTTATCGTCCCGGCGGGAGAGGGGCCAACGCGGGCTGCTGTTCTGCGACGTCCTGATGCTGCGCCGTTGTCTTTGCAAACACGCTGTAACGCAGCCCAATCAACCCCAACAACGCCTCATCGCGATGCGCGCCGGCCGGTACCTTGCCCACACGCGTCAGCGACGCATCCAAACGATCACGCAAGGAGTCGGGACCCGGCAACGGACGCTTCTGTGCAACCTGCTGCCGGTAGTACGCAGCCACCTCGCGCAGAATCGCGTCCACCGCATCACGACTGGAGGCCGGCAAACCATGCCGGGCGTGGCGCAGCTGCAGGATGTTCAAGCCCACGCGGATTTCGTTGAGCATATCCACCGAGGCCAGGTCGCTGCCTTCCGGCGTCAACGCCAGCCGTGGCGCAAGCAGGCCAAGCAGATCCAGCATGCGTGCGGCAAAGTGCTGGCGATCGTGCGCGCCGTGTCCGTCGGCGGCGTCGGCCAGCGTGCGCCAGCCCTGGCGCACCAGCCGGCGTGCGCTCCATTCGGCACCGACCAAACGAAACAGACGCGTGAGCACCACCGCAAACCCGATCCCCAGCACCATCGCCACCGCCGCATTGACGAAGCTCTGCAGGTTGGCGCTGTAGCTGTTCTGCAGGCTCAGCAGCGCGGTGAGGTTCACCACCAGCGGCAAGGCGATCAGCATGCTCTTGGGGCGATGCAGTAGCGCGCCCAATGGCAGGAAGCCCGCCGCGAGCACCAACACCAGCATCGGGAAATCGTGGATGGCCGGGAAGATGCCGAACTGATAGATGCCGGCAACCACGCTGGCCACCACCGCCCAGGTCAGGAACGACAGCATGCTCGGTGCAGGGTCGTCCTGGGCGGCGAAAAACGCAGCAGTGACCGCGGCCATCATCGCGCCGTTGCCGCCGCCTTCCCAGCCGATGCCGATCCACAATACGCAGTACGCCATCAGCGCGAAGCCGGCGCTCAGCGCGGAAAACGCGGCCATGCCGAAATCGATGTGGCGCGTGGCGTTGGCAGCGCCCGACACGTCGTTGATGGCCGGCGATGACCAAGGCGATTGCTGCGACGGAGCCTCACGCGTTGACCGAGGCAGTTCAAGATCTTGCGACGTTGCGTGCACCTGCGCGGGCGAGATGGCCTGCGCCGCCTGACTGCGCGACCAGCCCAAGCGCCGCCGCAGCGATCGATGTATTGCGGCACGCGGAGCTGCATCACTGGTTGTGTTGTCGGCCTGCACGGATGCCGCATGTACCGTAGACGGCATCGCACGCAGCGCAACCGGCGCCGTGCCCTGCACCAGGGCCTGCTGCAGCGTGCGGCAGGCCTGCCACAGGTCGAGCAGTTCCTGCAGGCGCAGCAGCACACTGTCCAGCAGCAGGTGATCAATGTCCTGATCCACCACCGGGCGCAATGCGTCGATGCGGACACGCAATGCATCAGCGTTGGCATCGGCATCGGTATCGGTATCGGCGTGGACACTGCCGCTGTCGCCCGCAGGATCCACCCACGCAGCAACATCTTCCAGCAAGGCCGCAAGCGTCGAGGCGTGCGCCGCGCCATCGCGCTGCAAGGCATCCAGGCGGTCGGCAATCGACGACAGTACCGGCAGCAGCATCAGCATGCGGGCGCGCAGCTGTTCCAGCGTTGGAGCCGCCCCGGCATGGCGCGGGTCGTCGTGGCGGACGAAGGCGATCAAGGCCTCGAATTGCACCAGATCGGCCGCCAGCCGATTGCGCGGCGCCTGCGATGGGCCGCGCTGCAGCACCTGGCGGCACCACTGCGCCGCGTCCTGCATCCAGTTACCGATCCGCGCGGTGAGCATGGGCTTGACCGAGGCCGGGAACAGCAGCGACGCGAACAGCACCGCCATCACCGTGCCCAGGATGATTTCTTCGCTGCGGGCCACGACGGTGTCGAAGATGCTTTCCCGCGAGGTGACCGCAGGAAAGCCAATGAACGCGGTGGTGTAGCCGGCCAGCAGGAACGCATAGCCGCGCGGGCCGCGATTGAGCAGCGCCAGGAACAGGCATGCCGAGAGCCACAGCGCCATCGCCGCGCTCAACAGCAAAGGCGTTTCCACCAGATTCGGCAGCATCACCAAGGTGGCCACGCCGGCCAGCAAGGTGCCGAGCACGCGGTACACGCCCTTGGCACGGGTAGGGCCGAGCAGCGGTTGCGAGACGATGTAGACCGTGGCCATTGCCCAGTACGGTCGCGACAAATTGCCGGCCAGCGCAACATACAGCGCCACGATCGAGGCGGCAAAGGTCTTGGCCGAAAACAGCCAGGCCTGACGATCGCGCAGCAACGGCATCATCGCGCAGCCTTGGTGTGGTTGCGCCCTGCGTCGGCATCCCAACCGCCGCCCAGCGCCAGAAACAGCTGGATCTGGTCCTGCGACACCTGCGCTTGTGCAGTGGCCAGGGTCATGTCGGCGGTGGCCAGGGTGCGCTCGGCGTCCAGGCTGGACAGGTACGGCGTGCGCCCGCCCTGATACAGGCGCCGGTTTTGCGCCGACGCCAGCTCGGCCTGTTGTTGCGCCTGTTCCAGCAGATGCAGGCGGTCCAGATCCTGCGCATAGCGCGACAAGCTGGTCTGCACTTCGCGCAAGGCCTGCAGCACGGTGTTGTCGAACTGCGCCAGCGCAGCGTCGGCGCCGGCTTCGGTGGCGCGCACCCGCGCACGTGCGCCGCTGGAGGGCAGCGTCCAGGAAATCAGCGGGCCGAACGACCACGCGTGCGTGGCCGGCTCGCCGAAATCCGCCAGCAGGCCGGTGGCGCCGATGGAACCACCCAGGCGGATGTCCGGATACAACTCGGCGGTGGCCACGCCGATGCGTGCGGTGGCGGCGGCGAGCCGGCGCTCGGCCTGGCGCACATCCGGGCGGCGCGCCAGCAGCGCGCGGCCATCGCCGATCGGGATCGGCTGCTGCACTGCCGGCGCGTGCGCGCAGCTGTCCACGCCGGCCGGCACCTCGCCGGGTGTCTTGCCGAGCAGCGCGGCCAATTGGTAAGCGGCGGCCTGGCGGCGCGCGCGTAGCGGCGGCAGCGACGCTTCCAGCATCGCCACCTGCGCGGTGGCGCGCGCCAGATCCGGTGGCGTGCCGCGACCGGCCGCGATCAGGCGTTGGGTGATCTGGCGGCTGTGTTGCTGCAACTGCAGCGAATGCTCGGCCACCTGCAACTCATGGTTGGCGTGGCAAATCTCCACATAACTGCCAGCCACCTGCGCGGCCACGCTGACGCGCGCCAGATCGATCGCCGCCTGCGCCACCTGGGTGTCGGCGTGCGCGGCTTGGGCACCGCGTTGCAGCTTGCCGAACAGATCGAACTGATACGACACACCGAACTTGCCATCGGCCAGGTTGAACACCGGCAGTTTTTCTTCCTGCAGGAACGCTTCGGCCGACACCTGCGCGCGGCTGACGCCGGCTTCCACGTCGTAATCGAAACCGCCGGCATCCATGGCCTGTTCGTAGACCGCAGCGGCGCGGCGCAGGTTGGCACCGGCCACCTTCAGCTCGATGTTGTCGCGCAGGGCCTGCTCGATCAGGC
>NZ_JAGHWU010000112.1:3639-8414 GCF_017746145.1 Xanthomonas sp. D-99
GGCACCGCGTAGTTGGGGCCGACGGTGCTGCACGCGCTCAGCGTGGTCAGCAGTGCGGCCAGTCCCAGCGGACGCAACAGCGTGCGGTTCATGGCGCCGCCTTGGCCTGCACACGGGCAGGCGCGATGGCCGGGGTTGCCGGAGTCGCATTGGCCGTGTCGGGCAGAACGCTCACCGTGGCAGTGCGCCCTGCGATCAACTGCACATGCGCAGGCACGCGATCCAGCGCGATGCGCACCGGGATGCGTTGCGCCAGCCGTACCCAATCGAACGCCGGCGTGACATTGGGCAATGCGCCGGCGCTGCCGCTGCGGTAGCGGTCTTCGATCCCGGCGGCGATGCTCTGCACATGCCCATGCAGCGTGACCGGCTCGCCCATCAGCTGCACGTCCACGCGTTGGCCGGGGTGCACGCCCTGCAGGCGGGTTTCTTCGAAGTAGCCATCGACACGGAATGAGCCGGTGTCCAGCACCGCCACCACCGGACGCCCGGCATTGACGTAGTCGCCCACGCGCACGGTGCGGTCGCTGACGCGACCGTCGGCCGGGCTGCGCACCTGGGTGCGGTCCAGGTTGAGCTGGGCCAGATCCACCGCCGATTGCGCGGTGGCCACTGCGGCCTGCGCCTTTTGTACGTTGGAGCGGCGCACTTCGGCATCTTCGGCGGCGACCAGGTCCTGCAGGCTGCGGTCGCGCGCGATCTCGCGGCGCAACTGCGTCAGCGTGGCCTGGCGTTCGGCCAGCGCGGCGCGCGCCTGTTCCAGCGCGATCGCGTAGCGCGCGCGGTCGACCACGAACAGCAGCTGCCCGCGCGTCACCGGCTGGTTGTCGGCCACGGCCACCGACTCCACCAGCCCGGAGACATCCGGCGCCACCTGCACCACATCGGCGCCCACATGCGCATCGCGCGTCCACGGCGCCTGCATGTAATAACGCCACAGGTGCTGCAACACCAACGCGGCCACCACCACCATTGCCAGGGTCAGCAGTGCCGGCCCCGCGGTCTTGATCAGCTTTTTCACGATTGCATCCAACGGGTAAGGAAGAACAGGCCACCCAGCAGTGCGATGTACAGCGCCAGGTTGAACAGCGCCGGGTGCCAGATGTAGCGGTAGGCGCCGGCGCGGGTCAGCAGCGCGGCGATGCCGCTGTTGAGCAGGTAGGCCAGCGTCATCAACGCCAGCAAGGTGGGTACGAACACACCGTAGAGACTGAATTCGCCGTACATCGGGCACATCCTGGAGAAAGAACCACAACACCCGATGCAGCGCGCACCGGCATCGGAAAGGGCACAACGGGCGTCGCGCGCAACGCCGGCAGCCGACTCAGTCGGCCTGGCTCAGCTGCGCATGCGCCTGCGCGATCTGCTCCCACAAGGTCAGCACCACCTGCACGTCGGCATCGCTGAGAGCGCCGAACACCTGCGCACGCAGTGCGTCCAGGCGGATCTCGATCCGGCCAACCAGCGCCTGGCCTGCGTCGGTGAGCCACAGCTGGTTGGCGCGGCGGTCGCTGCTGTCGGCCTCGCGGCGCAGCAGGCCCTGCGCGGCCAACTTGTCCAGCAAGCGCACCAGCGAGGGGCCTTCCATGCCCAGTTGCTGGGCCAGCGCCACCTGACGGATGCCGCCGCCGGAGCGCCCGATCATCAGCAATGGTCCGGTGCAGGCGCTGGACAGGTCGAACTCGGAGAACGCCTGGTCGGCCAAGCGTTGCCACTGACGGGCGGCCACCAGCAGGCCGGAACTGAGCTGGGCGCGTGGAGAAAGATGAGCTTTCATAATAGATAGGATGCTATCAATTCATAAATGAATCAATAGTCACTGAACATTTGCATGCTGGCGCAACCGCCACTGGGGCGGCCGGGCAGTCCTCAGGTACCATGCTCGCCCCCTTTGGGTGCACCTGCGCATGAGCCAGTCCAACCAGCCCGATTCCCCCGTGACCCAGACCCAGGCCGAAGAGGCCGTGCGCACCCTGTTGCGCTGGGCGGGCGAAGATCCCACGCGTGAGGGACTGCTGGACACACCGCGCCGGGTGGCCGAAGCCTACGGCGACTGGTTCAGCGGCTATCGCGACGAACCGCGCGAATACCTGGAACGCACGTTCGAGGAAGTGGCCGGCTACGACGAGTTGATCGTGCTGCGCGACATTTCCTACGAAAGCCATTGCGAGCACCACATGGCGCCGATCATCGGCAAGGTGCACGTGGGCTATCTGCCGCGTGGCAAGGTCGTCGGCATCAGCAAGCTGGCGCGCGTGGTGGAAAGCTATGCGCGCCGCTTCCAGGTGCAGGAAAAGATGACTGCGCAGATCGCCCAATGCATCCAGGACGTGCTGCAGCCGCTTGGCGTGGGCGTGGTGGTGGAAGGCGCGCACGAGTGCATGACCACCCGCGGCATCCACAAGCGCGGCGTCAGCATGGTGACCTCCAAGATGCTGGGCAGCTTCCGCGAAGACGCGCGCACCCGCGCCGAATTCCTGCAGTTCATCGAAGTGGGCGGCAAGCGTTGAGGCAGTCGCGGCAGCGCCCATGAAGCACCAGGCCCGTATCGCCGGCTATCGGCAACTGCGCGAGCAGCCGGTATGGAAACTGCTTGCCGCCGACCACGCACCCGAACTGATCGGCCTGCTGCAGACGGTGCTGATGGACGGCGCACGCCGCCTGCCTTCGGCCGTGTTGCACGAGCGTTTGCAGCGCCAGCTCGACGCCTTGCGCGCCGACGAGCTCTCGCGCGAACTGCCGCGCACCGCACAGGCGTATCTGGCGCATTGGTTGGCACAGGGCTGGCTGGAACGCCGCCTGCCCGAAGGCGCAGCCGAAGAAGAATACGAACTCTCGCGTGCCGCGACCCAGGCCATCCGCTTCATCGTCGGCCTGCGCGAAAGCAGCAGCAGCGCCACCGAAAGCCGCCTGTCGCTGGTGATCCAGCAACTGGTGCAGTTGGCCGGACAGACCGAAGCCGATCCAGAGCTCCGGCTGGCCGCGCTGCGCGACGAACGTGCGCGCATCGATGCCGAGATCGAACGCGTGGCTTCCGGCCGCGTGGCGGCGCTGGACGGCAAACGCGCGCTGGAACGTGCACGCGACCTGATCCATCTCTCCGACGAGCTGGCCGAAGATTTCCATCGCGTGCGCGACGATTTCGAGCAGCTCAACCGCCAATTCCGCGAGCGCATCATCGACGACGAAGGCGCGCGCGGCGATGTGCTCGAACAACTGTTCGACGGCGTGGATGTGATTGCAGACAGCGAAGCCGGGCGCACTTTCGAGGCGTTCTGGAGTCTGCTCAACGACACCCAGCAAAGCAGCCAGCTCGACCAGGCGCTGGATGCGCTGCTTGCCCGTGGGTTTGCGCGCAAGCTCGATCGTCGCGAACGCGCCTTTTTGCGTGGGCTGACCGGCACGCTGCTGGAGCGCGGTGGCGAGGTGCACACGGTGATGCAGCATTTCGCGCGCAGCCTGCGCGGTTTCGTGCAAAGCCGTGGGTATCTGGAACAGCGCCGGCTCAATCAATTGCTCAAGCAGGCGCAGGGCGAAGCCTTGCAATTGCGCGACAGCCTGCACGCCACCACCGCCACCGGCTATACGCAGGCGCTCAGCAGCCGCCGCCTGCGCTCGTTGTCGCAATGGCGGCTGCACGATCCACGGCTCACCCAGGTCGATGGACGCGTGCAGGCCGCCGACGCGGCCGAGATCTCGCTGGACAGCGTGGGCGATCTGGTGGCGCAATCGGAGATCGATGTGCGCAGCCTGCGCAACGACCTGCATGAGCTGCTCGGCCAACGCCCGCGGCTGACGATCGGCGACGCCTTGCAACAACGCCCGGCCGTGCAGGGCCTGGGCAGCGTGATCGGATACCTGTCGCTGGGCACGCGCCACGGCATGGTGATCGAAGGACAGATGGAAACGGTGCAATGGGAAGGCAGCGACGGCGCCGTGCGGCGCGCGCGCATTCCCTTGGTGTGGTTTACCCGGGAGAAACGCAATGAACTGGTCTGAGGACACGCGCTTGGACGCCGACGAGGACACCGGGGCGCCGGCCATCGACGACCGCATGCCGATGACGCAAACCTCCAGTGCCGAGCCACGCGGCGAGCGACACCGGCACGCTGCCGTTCGACGCGCGGCGTGCACTGTGCCAGTTGCTGGCAGGGCCCAGCATCGATGCGCAACGTCACGGCGCGCTGTGGCCGGCGTTGTTGCGCAACGAGGTGGCGATCCGCCAGGTGCTGTGCGAGCTGTTTCTGGAGTTGGTGCTCGACCGCGAGGGCGGGGTGGCCTTTACCCGTCAGGCCGACACCGCAGAGCTGGAATCGCCCACCTTGCTGCGCAGTGCGCCGCTGACGTTTATCGAGTCGGTATTGCTGCTGTTCTTGCGCCAGCAACTGGCCGAGGCCGACACGCGCGGCGAGCGTGCAGTGGTGGACGAGGCGCAGTTGGTGGAAGCCTTGTCGGTGTACGAAAAGAACGTGTCCACCGATCGGGCGGGCTTCGCGCGGCGGGTGATGACGGCGATCGGCAAGATGCGCGACAACCAGTTGCTGTCGCGCTTGCGCGGCAGCGAGGAGCGCTATGAAGTGTCGCCGGTGTTGAAGCTGTTGTTTTCGGCAGAAGATGTGCAGGCCTTGGTGGTGGCCTATCGGGAGCTGCGTGAGGGCGAGGTTGCGCTGGATTGATGTGTCCTGGGCTTCCCTTCTCCCTGCGGGAGAAGGTGCCCGCAGGGCGGATGAGGGGCTGATGTCAGGCGGTACTTGAAGTGTTACGGGTTGTATTTG
>NZ_JAGHWU010000113.1:0-3193 GCF_017746145.1 Xanthomonas sp. D-99
CAATGCATCCCCTAATCATGCCCTGATTTCTTCAATGACCCACGCGATCTCAATCTCCGACCTGCACGTGGCCTACCGCGGCCGCGCGGTGCTGCAGGGGCTGAACCTCGGCGTCGCGCGCGGCACCGTTTACGCCTTGCTGGGCGGCAATGGCGCCGGCAAGTCGTCCACGCTGTCCACGTTGCTGGGCTTCGTCAAACCCGTCTCCGGCAGCTTGCGGGTGGACGCTGTGGACCCCGTCGCCGACCCCGGCAAGGCGCGTGCGCACTTGGCCTATCTGCCGGAAAACGTGGCGCTCTACGAGCATCTGAGCGCCTTGGAAAATGCCGACTATCTACTCGCCCTGGCCGGCCAGCGCCGCAGCCAGGCCGCCATTGGCGAGGCGTTTGCAGCCGCTGGCCTGCAGCGCGAAGCCTGGGCGCAACGGCTGGCAGGGTTCTCCAAAGGCATGCGGCAGAAGGTGGCCATTGCCGTGGCCACATTGCGCGAGGTACCGGTGCTGCTGCTGGACGAGCCCACCTCCGGGCTGGACCCGCGCGCCATTGCCGACTTCAATCGCCTGGTCGGCAGCGTGCGCGAACGCGGCGCTGCGGTGCTGATGGTCACCCACGATCTGCTCGGTGCGGTGGATGTGGCCGACCGCATCGGGTTTCTGGAAAATGGCCGGATTGCCGAAGAAATCGGTGCCGGCGACAGCGGCTTCGATGTGCGCACCCTGCATGCGCGTTTCGCGCGTCCGCAGGATCGCGCTGCGTGAGGCTGCACGTATGAGTCCGGTGTTGTTGGTCGCGCGCGAAGAACTGCGCTACATGGCGCGCAACCGGTCCGCGGCCATCGGCGTGGTGTTGCTGATGTTGCTCACCCTGGTGGCGGCGTTGACCGCTGCGCACCACCAGCGCGAAGTGGCCGATTTCCGCGCGCGGCAGCAACAGGCAGCGCAGCAGGCGTTCGAAGCACAGCCGGACCGGCATCCGCACCGCGTGGTGCACTACGGCCATTTCATCTATCGCCCGTTGCCGGCGCTGGCTGCATTCGATTCCGGCGTGGATGCGTTCACCGGCAACAGCATGTTTCTGGAAGGGCACCGCCAGAACACTGCCAATTTCGGCGATGTGCGTCAGAGTTCGTTGCTGGTGCGTTTCGGCCAGCTGACGCCCGCCTTCGTGCTGCAGGTGCTGGCGCCGCTGATGCTGGTCTTCCTGGGCTATGGCGCAGTGGCGCGCGAGCAGGAAACCGGCACCTTGCGCGCGCTGTTGCTGCAGGGTGCCACGCGCCGGCAGTTGCTCGGCGGCAAATATCTCGCGCTGGCGGCGGTGGCCGGCGCTTGCCTGCTGCCGGCCTTGATCGGCCTGGCGCCGATTGCGTTGTTGCCAGGGCAAGCGCCGCTGGTTGCGCTGCTGGTGCTGTCCTATGGCGCGTATCTGTTGGTGTGGTGTGCGCTGGTGTTGGCGGTGTCGATGCTGTGCCGCCGCGGCCGCGATGCGCTGTTGGTGTCGCTGGCTGTGTGGGTGTGGCTGGCCTTGCTGGTGCCGCGCGTGGCGCCGGACGCGGCCAGTGCCGCGTACCGCCTACCGACCCGGTTGGAAACCGATGTGGCGATCCAGCGCGACCTGCGCACGCTCGGCGACAGCCACAATCCGGACGACCCGCACTTTGCGCAATTCAAGCAGCAGACGCTGGCCCGTTACGGCGTGCAGCGCGTGGAAGACCTGCCGGTGAACTACAAGGGCCTGCTGGCACTGGAAGGCGAGCGGCTGAGCGCAAGCCTGTTCGAGCGATATGCAGGCCGCGATGCGTCCATCCAGCAGCAACAGAACCTGCTGGTACGCGCATTTGCGTTGCTCAGCCCGACAGTGGCGCTGCGCGAGGTGTCCATGACGCTGGCGGAAACCGACCTGCGCGCGCATCTGCGATTCCTGGCGCAGGCTGAGCACTACCGCTACACGCTGGTGCAGCAGCTCAACCAACTGCAGGCCGACGCGGTCAGCATGGCCGACGACACCGCACAGGACGCAGGCGCCGATCGCCGCAAGCGGATTTCGTCCGAGCACTGGCATGAGATTCCGGTGTTCGCCTTCCGGCCGGCGTCGGCGACCGAGGTGATCGGTACGGCAGGTGCGGCGTTCGGCCTGATCGGGGCCTGGCTGCTTGTTGCGCTGTGCATGCTGGTGGCAGCCGGGCGAGGTGTGGGAGTGGCGCGCTGATGGTGCTGTGGAAATACGAACTGCTGTTGCTGCTGCGCGCACGTGCAGCGCTCGCCGGGTTGCTGTTGCTTGCGCTGCTCACCGTGTGCAGCCTGCTGTCCGGGCAACACGTGATGGCGACGCAGCGCGACAACGTCGCCAAGATTGCAGCGCTGCAGCGCGAAGACAGCGCCGCGGTGGAAGACTACGTGGCGCGTTCCAACGATGCCGGCAGCGCGGCCTATTACAGCTTCCACCCCACCTGGGACCTGCCATCGCCACTGGCCTTTGCGGCGATCGGCCTGCGCGATGTCTCGCCGTATATCTTGCGCGTGCGCGCGCTGGGGCTGGAAGCGCAGATCCATGATGGCGACAGCTACAACCCCGAGCTCGCGTTGGCTGGCCGCTTCGACTACGCGTTCGTGCTGGTGTTCCTGCTGCCGCTGTTCGTGATTGCGCTGTTGTTCGATCTGCGTTCGGGCGAGCGCGAAGCAGGGCGTGCACGCATGCTTGCCGCACTGCCCGGTGCGGGCGCTGCGCTGCTGGTGCGCCGCGTGGTGGTGCGCGCAGCGGCGGTGCTTGTGTGCCTGAGCGCGCCGTTCGTCATGTTCGCCACGTTCAATGCGGTGCCGTGGTTGCAGCAACTGGCGGTGCTGGCGCTTGGCGGCGCGTACCTGTTGTTCTGGGTGCTGCTGTCGGTGCTGGTCGGGCGCATCCAGTGGCGGCCTGCGGCGCATGCCACGGCGTTGGCCACCTGCTGGGTCGTGCTGGCGTTGGTGGCGCCAGCGCTGGCGCATGTGGCGATCAATCAGGCGGTGCCGGTCAACCAGGGTGTCGAGATCGCGCGGTTGCAGCGCGAGGCGGTCAACCATGCCTGGGACATCCCGCGCCAGGACACCATGCAGGCGTTCTACGCGCGCAATCGGCAATGGGCCGATTCGGCGCCGCTGACGACGGCGTTCCACTACAAGTGGTACTTCGCATTTCATGAGAATGGCGACCAGCAGGTG
>NZ_JAGHWU010000114.1:0-988 GCF_017746145.1 Xanthomonas sp. D-99
CCATTCTGCGATGTCGCCGACGTGTTCCGCTTCGTCAACGACCAGTGCCAGTTCCTGTCGGCGCTGACGCCTTTGCAGCCGCGCTATGCGAAGAAGGTGGCCGACGCCGACAGCCTGATGGCGGTCATCGTCGCCCAGGCCATGAATCACGGCAACCAGGTCATGGCGCGCACCAGCGACATCCCGTATCACGTGCTGGAGAGCACCTATCAGCAGTACCTGCGCCAGGCCACGTTGCACGCCGCCAACGACTGCATCAGCAACGCCATCGCTGCGCTGCCGATCTTTCCGTACTACTCGTTCGACCTCGACGTACTGTACGGTGCCGTCGATGGTCAGAAATTCGGTGTCGAACGGCCGACCGTGAAGGCGCGCTACTCGCGCAAATACTTCGGCCGCGGCAAGGGTGTCGTCGCCTATACGCTGCTGTGTAACCACGTGCCGCTCAACGGCTACCTGATCGGTGCACACGAATACGAAGGCCACCACGTGTTCGACATCTGGTATCGCAACACATCGGGCATCGTGCCGACCGCGATCACTGGCGACATGCACAGCATCAACAAGGCCAACTTCGCCATCCTTCACTGGTTCGGCCTGCGCTTCGAGCCGCGCTTCACCGACCTTGACGACCAGTTGCAGGCATTGTATTCCGCCGACGATCCGGCGCTGTACGAAAAATGCCTGATCCGACCGGTCGGGCAAATCGACCAGCAACTCATCGTCCGCGAAAAGGCGAACATCGACCGGATCGTCGCCACGCTCGGGCTGAAGGAGATGACGCAGGGCACGCTGATCCGCAAGCTGTGCACCTACACTGCGCCAAACCCGACCCGGCGTGCGGTCTTCGAGTTCGACAAACTCATCCGCAGCATCTACACGCTGTGTTACCTGCGCGATCCGCAACTGGAACGGAACGTTCACCGCTCACAGAACCGCATAGAGTCCTACCACCAGCTACGTTCGACGATTGCTCAGGTCGGTGGCA
>NZ_JAGHWU010000115.1:0-2406 GCF_017746145.1 Xanthomonas sp. D-99
GTTCGGTGCGATGGACGATGGTCTTGCGCCAGAGTTGGGTGGTGAATGCCAGATCGACTGGTTCATCCAACCAATCGCTGCGGGTTCGTTCCTGCGTCAGGATCAGCTCGATCGCATCGATCACGGAGCGGTCCTCCGTGGTCGAGGCCAAGTCCAACCTACGCACCATCCGCAGGATGGTGGAGCGGTGACTTTTGTAGAACAGCCACAGCAACGGCAAGTGATTGTCGCCACTATGCGCCGCAATGGCGTTGCAGTCGGCCTGCAACGTCTGCACGCCACCATGGGCGTTGACTAGGCGGCGGATTTCACGCCCCGCCTCGGTGTTGCCGCGATGATGGTCGAGGACGCGGACCACATCCGACATCGTCGCCACGATCGCTTCGGTCTTCTCGCGATAGCGCGCCCTCAGCCGCTCCAGTTCCTCTCGGCCCCGGTTGTGGATGTTCCCCATGCGTTTGATGAACATCTCCGCGAGATCGTCGCGCGTCTGGACCCGGGCCCGGTGGATCAAGCACACCAGTACGGCGTAGCGCTTAGCGGGCCGAAACTTGCGCAGCTCGGAAGCATCCAATGCCCGCGCCTCGGCGGCGAAGTGCTTGCGCTTGACCTCCGGGATGCCCGCCAGGTGCAACTCGCTGCCGACCAATTCGTCCAGTTCGGCGATATGGTCGATCAACTCCTGGAAATGCTGCAGCGAAGAGCGCTTGGGCAGGCGCTTGATCGCGTGCAGCGGGCTCTTCTGGCGCCCCTGTTCGACCTGCATGAGGCCTTCCAGGCGCTGTTTTTCGTCGATGGTCAGTCGGGCCTCGATCTGGGCGAAATAGCGCCCGTTGACCAGCGTGCGGATGCGCCGGGTCAGGCGATCCAGTGTGGAGAACGCCGGCAGCTCGACGCGATCACGCACGAGCTGTTCGATGGCTACATTGATCAGGTCCGCCGGGTTATCCATCACCGCAGCGGCTTCGTATACCGCGCGTGCCGCAATCTTCAGCCCGCCGTCGCTGTAGGCCCGGACCTGCAGGAATTGTCGGATCAGGCGGTAGTAGCGATAGCGCGAGGCGTTGGCAAGATTCGCTGGCTTGACCTGCACGCGCAGTTTCAGCGCGCTGCGGATATGGCGCACCACCGCCGGCGGGACTTCGTCCAGCATGGGGAAGTACCCCAGCCGTTGGAAGGTCTTGAGCAGGATCGTCAGCGTCAGGCGGTGCGCAGGCTGCCGGGTGTACTCGGCAACGAAGGCCACCTCAGCGTCGGTTGGCGTGTAGGCCGCAACCAGTTCGTGGACGACCGGGTTGCGCTTGAATTGCGGGTATGCGGTCCGTTCGATCGACGCCATCCAGCCCCTCAGGTCGTTGCAGGCCTGGGCAGCGCGGGCGCTTCCGGCAGACTGGCTTCGATGCGCTGGCGGGCGAACGGATCGGCCCCGTCGATGTAGCGCATCGCCGAGTGCACGTCGCGCCAGCCGACGTACTCCATCAGCGCCTTGACGTCCCAGCCGTTGGCGTTGGCCCAGCCGGCGAAGCCACGGCGCAGCGAGTGGCCGCTGTAGGCGTTGGGAGAGCTCAGCCCGGCCTCGCGGAAGATCCGCCGTAGCAGGCGCACCAGGCTGTTGGGGTGGAGCGGGGCGGCGGCAATCCCGCCCCACTGGTCGACTGCGCGAAACAGTGGCCCCTCGTGGAGGGCGGCTGCCGCGACCCAGGCCATGGTGGCAGCCGCCGGGCACCAGCGCGACAGCGCCGGGACCTTGTAGGTGGTGCCGGCGTGCTGGCGATCGCTCTTGCTGTGCGGCAGGAAGCAGGTCATGCCTTCGCCCGGCACCAGGCGCAGGTGGTTCACCTGGAGGCGGGTGAGTTCATCGCCGCGGAAGCCGCGCCAGAAGCCGAGTAGCAGCAAGGCGCGATCGCGCAGATGCCGCAGCTCGGCGGCGCGATCGCCGCGAGAGTGGGCCGCAGCTGCAGCGTCTTCCAGCCATGTCGTGACCTGGCCCAGCTGGGTGAGTTGCAGGGGCGTGGCGCGTTTTTCGACGTTCGGGTGAAGAGCTTGGATGCCCTTGAGCACTTGGCGCACCACTGGCGCCCGGGTCGGGTCGACAAAGCCGTGCACCTGGTGCCACTGCGCCAGTGCTGCGAGCCGGTGCCTGAGTGTGTTAATCGCCAACTGGCCGGCGTAGGCGGCCAAGTAGCGCGCCACCTGCTCCGCAGTCGCCGGCAGATGACCACCCCACTCGACCTCGAAGTGACGGGTCGCTCCTGCATACGCGCGCTCGGTGTTGGCGCGGGTTGCCGCTTCCAGATATTGCTTGACCGAGCTCACCGCCTCGCTCCGAAACGCCGTTTCGTACGGCCGCAGGGCGACTGTAGCTGAAAATTCGGGATAAGGCGGGATAATTCAATATTATCCCGC
>NZ_JAGHWU010000116.1:0-4797 GCF_017746145.1 Xanthomonas sp. D-99
GGTTGACCTCGGCGCCCGCATCGCGCCGTGGGAGACGCTAACGCTGCGGGATGCATGCGCCGTCGCCACGGCGGGCACGAATGACGGATCGGCCTTATGCATGGGCATGCAGCGCTGCAAAAGATCCCCGCTGCTTGTTGCTCATGAATCGTGAGAAAGCCAGGGCTCCGGCTAGTTCGCCTGGAGTCTTTCGAAGTTGGGGGTGGTGTCCCCGCCGGTTGACCTCGGCGCCCGCATCAATCGATACCGTTGCTGCCTTCCGGCCCTGGCGGGATTTTCGATCTAGCGTCGCGAGGGACCGACGGGGCCACCATAAGACGTGGGCCACGATGCCGTGGCCCTGGACCCGTGCAATCAGCTTGCAGAGTCATAAAACTGGCGGAGAGAGGGGGAGGTACTGATCCCGCTCGAACGTCCCGACTCTCCTACAGCCACGCAAACCAGGAAGGTGTCCTGCTTTGTGGTCTGCCATTGTAGCGGGTTGTCTAGGTCCGTTGCTAGCCTCGATGATCGGGTTTCCGTCTTCCACCCGAGCAGCGAGGACGTGGTGATACCCCCACATCCTTGGGTTCACATGGAGAAGGAAGCTAGGCGTTCCTGATCTAGCATTTGCTATAGGATGTAGCTCCGGAGGTGCCTTGCGTTCAGCGAGAGACAGGTTTGGTCATCACATCAAAGAGATCCCACGTCGCGACTGTTGCGAAGTTGGTGGATTTGTGGTAAATGTGCTTTATGGCCGACTTGATGATCCACTCCGAAACCGAAGACCGCAAAGTTCTCGACCGCCTTATAAAGGCGATGAGGATCCCCAGCACCGTATTGTCTTACGACATCAAGGTTGGGGATGACTCGAGCGGGGATTCATCATTGTTTGTCAAATTGAAGGTGAATGAAAAGTCAGTGGCTTCCAGTTCAAAGAGGTTCAGGGAGTTGAGAAGCTTTGCCGATGAAGTTCAGAAGGTTGCGCTTAGCAAAGGCGTTTCGCGCTGGCCTTACGTCGAATTGGTTAACGGGATTGGCAAAAAGCGTTAATGGCGCTCCCTCAAGATCTTTTGCGTCAAGCAAGGCATTTGGCGACTAAAGAAAAAAGAAGGCCTCAGCAGGCTAGCCTCAGGCGAGCGATCTCGACTGCCTACTACGCCCTGTTCCATCTTTTATCGTCAGAGGCTGCAAGTCTTGTGAGCCCCGCCCAGCCTGCGGGAATCGGACGACATATTCAAAGGGCGCTTACTCATAGCGATATGAAAATTGCTGCCAAGGGTATTTCTCAGCCTAATTTAGGCAGGCCATATTCAGCATTGATATCAACAGCCGTTCTGCCTGAACTAGCTGACGTAGCGCGTCATTTTGTTACTCTTCAGGAGAAAGACATGCCGCTGATTACGATATAAATAGAACATTTGATAGATTACACGCGCTAGCTCAGGTCAGTTTGGCGGAAACTGCCTTCAAAAAGTGGACTTCCGTCCGTGGGAAGCCCCAGGCCAATGTCTTCCTAATGATGCTATTTTTTGGGAAAGCGCTGTCTGCCAGATAGCGGTTGTAAGGCAGGGTAAGTAAGTTTTATCAGGCCCCTGGATTTACGATAAGGTGATTGGTCACGAATATAAGGGTTGAGTATCACAGCAAATAGTAGGACCTCAAAGCCATCATTTGTGTTAAAGGCCCGTCTACCTTTGATGAGTTGGCTTCTAGGAGAAGTGGTTATTTGGAACCTACTTCACCATCAAGTCGCCAGGGAAAAAATGAGCACGGGCCTCTCTTAAGTTTACGGCACGATGCTTCGAACCAACGTCTTCGTTGATGTGGAGTCGCAGCCAGGCCGGGGAGCTTGCTTCACCCTGTGCGTGCCTTGCTTTTAATAGAAACTGGTCGCGCCGTCTGGCCCCGCCGTGGGGGCACCTCTCGCATCTCTGGCAGTGTTGGGGTCTAGCGCGTCAGCTGCGCATACAGCACAAACAGCACCATCGGAAGGCTGCTCAGCACCGAAGTGACCCAGAAAGCTCCCATGACGGTCAGCGGCGTCATGACCCACCACTGCCACCAACTGAAGCCGCGGTCACGCTGCCGTGCCATATGAGCCTCGAAAGCGTGAAAGCGCTCTGCTTTCCGCAGGCCCCGGCGAGCCATCAGCGGCCCAACGAGAAAGCCAAACGGACCCAGGAACAGCAGACTGAGCGAGAACCACCAGAAGAAGCGGTTGTGGGGTGTCATGACCTTCTTGGGAACAGCGCGCCGTGCGGCGTCCCCGCCAGCCCCCACGGCGTCGACGGGCGTTCCTGCCATCGAATCGGTCTTCATGCTCATTTTGCGTAGGCCCTCCAGGTGCCGTCCGCTTTGGCGTAGCGCAAGTTCTTGTTGACCGGCACGGGGAACTGCCGACCGGCAATCTCCAGGACCACTTGGCCGCGCGTGTCGCAGCGGTAGCCGTCGGCGCCTTGCGCTTCCACGCATCCGGTGAGTTCGAAGTTTTGGACATCGGTGACCTGGCCGGCGCCGCTCTGCTGGAGCAGGGTGACCAGCGCTTGCTTGGCGTTGTCGTTCGACGGCTTGCCGCTGCAGGCGGTCAGGCCCAGGGCCATGGTCAACGCGACCAGGCCGATCCATGCATTTTTCATGTCGTTCCTTTTCTGAGGGATGGGAAAGCGGGCAAATCCGGGGCCTGCTAGTTGTCGCGATTGCCGTCGGGTTTAAAACCAGCAATCCAGAGCCTGGTGTCTTTGAATGGCGTCAGCATTCCCGACGACCCCGGGTGCAGGTCTGCGGTCTGGAGAAATCCCGAGACCCAGGCGACGCGCAGGGCGACATCGACGGCGCGGTCAGCCACGCCGGGCCGGCTCACGTTGACGACAAAGGGCTGGGCCGGAGGGTTGGGGCCCGTGGAGCGCTGGGCGCCCGTGTTGGGCTTGCTCGGCAAGACCCTGATACCGGTCAGCGTGTCCCTCCCTTTCCAGAGGGCCGCGCTATTGAGCTCCGCTGTCTCGCCCAGGTCGTCCGTTTCAGTCACCGCGGCATCGAAGCAGGTCCGGAAGGTCTCCGTGGTCGGGGCCGTGGGGCTGGTCCAGATGCGCGCTTCCACCGTCCAGCAGGGCAGGGAGGCGCCCCATTCCTGAAACGTGAGCGCCACCCGGGGCCAGTCCAGCTTTCCAAGCTGTGCTGCTTGGTGGTTGTCGCCCTTAAAGAGGCCGGGCAGCTTCCCGGCGGCGCTGAGAGGCACGTAGATGGCGCCAGTGCCTTGGGTGCTGGTTTTGCTGCCCGAGTTCGGCTGGATGCCGACCATCTGCTTGCCAGAGTCGGCCAGACTTTTTCCGAGCTGGCGAAAGAAGCCGGGCTTCGGGGGCTGGGTGTCCTGGGCCTGGGCAACGCCGGCCACGGTCAATGCGAGCAGGGCGGCGCCTGCAATCCTTGCGGTCTTCATGAAATCCCCGTGTGTTGTTGGAGGGTGCTACATTTCATGAAGAGTCTGCCATGCAGTGGAGGAGCAAGTCATGCTGTCCGGCCAACTTTTCAACATCCGTTCACGTGCCGAAGGCTTCTCCCCGAGCTCTCTTTGCTGCCCGCCTGAAACAGGCTCGGGAACTGCAAGGCATCCCAAGCCAACGAGCGTTGGGGGTGCTGATGGGGCTCGATAAGAAGTTGGCCAGCAGCAGGGTCAATCGCTACGAGAACGAGACCAGTGGCATCGACTTGGATGGGTTGGGGAAGCTGGCCGACACGTTGGGGGTGCCGATGGCTTACTTGGTCGCCGAAGACGAGGCTACCGCTCGAGCCATCATGGCATTAGCACGGATGTCAGCCAAAGAGCGGCGTGAGGCATTAGTGGCACTAGAGGCAATCGTGGGCGCAACAGAAGACTCGCAGCCGTGATTCCAAATCGCCTATTCAAGTATCGAGCTTTCGACTCTTTCGCGCTAAAGCTCATTTGCGACAGCGAGGCATGGTATTCGCGGACCCCTGCATTCAACGATCCAATTGAAGAGCTCACCGAGACCATCAACGACGTTGATCGCATGACTCTCGAGGCGCTTCACCGGAGGCTTTTCCCAGAGGATTCTCTGCAACGTCTTCAGCGTAACCAGTGGACCTATGACGGCGACTACAACGATGTTGAGGCGTCTATTGAGGAATATGTCGACGCAGCGAAAAGAGAAATCGACGACAAGGTCCGCGAAATCCTAGGTAGCCGCGGAGTGCTGACCTTGTCTGCACGCTGGGACAGCCCGCTAATGTGGAGTCACTACGCTGATAGTCATCGTGGCTTCTGTATCGAATACGACGCTACCAACCATCGATGTCAGCATATAGGACAGGTCGACTACACCAGCAGTCGAGGGATTCGGCTATCAGATATTGCTGCATGGAAATTGAAGGGTGATGAAAACGCTCTTAGATCAGTTGTCGAGTCAGCCTATTTCCGTAAGTCTCCCGATTGGGCATACGAAAGCGAGTGGCGCGATGTGTCTCGGGGCTTCGGAGCCGGAGAGGCGCCATTTCAACTGTCGGGGATTACCTTCGGAATGCGCTGTCCTAGGCACGTAAGGACAGCGCTCATGCTCGTTTTTAGTGGCTACAAGGTCAAGCCGGACTTCTACGAGGCAAGATTCAAGCCCGGCTCTTTTGAGATGAGTCGAAGTCTTGTTGACCCGAACGAGATCGCTCATATTCGCCCTTCGGGCGCGATGGTTTTCGGCATTCCCGGTCGTTGCGAGCTTCCCTTTGATATCACTGATTGATGTATTTGCGAGCACTATTTGGCGAAATGCTCGATGGCTTCTTTAAGGAAGGTCTGATCAACTC
>NZ_JAGHWU010000117.1:0-3679 GCF_017746145.1 Xanthomonas sp. D-99
GGGTGATCAAGCGCCAGTTTGGTTACACCAAGGTCCGCTATCGCGGCCTGGCCAAGAACACGGCACACGTGCTGACTACATATAACCAAGCAAGTGGACGCTGGCACCAAATAAACTGGACGAAGCTATCAGTCAAACTGGACGGCGGCGTCATTTAGGCTGGACGCTTGTGAATCGGCAAAAGTCAGCGCAAGCAGGCAAAGCGGATGCAACCCGCAAAGCACTGCTGGTCAGCGGTAGCGCCTGCAGGGCGCGCAGCAATGGCCTTTATCGGTGGGACGCCGATATGCCCCCATCCCCGGCACTGGAGATGGGGGCATGCGCTATTTGACCATATGTCTTGCTAGTCTTCACCATTCAATGGCTAGCGACGTTACGATTTTTTGAGCCTCTGCCCAACTAAAGCTCCGTAATTTTAGAGACAACACGGGTTGGCACTCCGTCGACATCAATTTCCCTGCCCACGTCGTCACGCTGCGCGTTGACGATCACCCCCTTGAGTACACGGCTCTTTGGCTCCGCAACATTCTTTAATTGCTTGATATCGGAGGGTTGATCGCCGTAAGAGGTTATCGGCACATTAGGTTGAACCGAAAGCCGCTCAAGGCTCTCTGCCAATCTCGTTGAATCGGGTTTTTTGTCGATTCGTCCAATGGTCGTGGAATCCGGATGGGCGTAAATTGCTGTCTCTGAAAGAGTAGCCCGTAGTGCTTCTTCGTCACTGCCATTCAATGAATTGATAAGTCGCTTCTGCAAATCTTCAGGCATTTGAGAAGGGGGGAAATGCGACTTTTCAAGGGTGACTTCTTCCGCGCCGGACACCACGTCAAAGTAGTGCATCATGCCAAGATGATTGATCTCGTTTTCCAAATCGCCATGGCCGCGGTTACTGATCAATATGACGCGAGAATTCGCATTGCGTGATTTCTCCAGAATTTCTTTTGCGCCAGGAAGCAGGGAAAGCTCAATATCCGGGAACGGAACATCTCGACTATAATTTTTTTTCGAAATTTCCGGCTTTACTAGCCTTTTATATTCGCGGACAAAGTTGGAGTATACGGCATTATTTATCGACGCTGCTTTATGCTCAGAAATTCCTGGGAGCATTTTCCGAACAAAATCTTCAATTATGTGGCGCTTATATATGCTTGGCCTACCCATCAAGTAAGATGAAAAGTCTTTTTGATTTTTCATCAGCAATGGCGCTTCATCGTCGACCGGTCCTGCATCGTTCAACTTGCTGTGCAGGACCGCTACGGCATCTCCGAGCTCAGGCAACGTGGACGCATGCTCCCTTGCTGCGATAGCCAATGCGTTATGCATAAGCTTATAATTCAATCCTTTCTCGTCACGCAGACAGTCGTCCCAATCCAATACGACAACCTGTTTTACCTCAGAAGCTTGGATTGAGGAACGGCTCGCCAAACTAACTTGATCGAGCTCTTTCACGATTTCATCAGGTGAAGCAGGTTTCATTTTCAAAATAGGGATAAGCGAATCATGCTCACCTTCGAGAACTTTCGCATCATCTATGAAGTGACGCGCAGAATCCGTCCCTGCCATCTCTTGCATGGAACGTAGCTTTTGCATTTTCTCAAGCGTATCTGGCGCGTCCGGATCTATCCCTACATTGTGGAGATGGGCTCTTTCGAACAAGTTATTTTGAATTGACTCGAATCTTGAGATTGCCGAATCGCTCGCCGGATCTATTGCGTAGGCGATTAAAATCATCGCTTCACTATTAGTTAACTTCTCACGCGGCATTCCGATTGCGGCAAGGCGCTCAGTAACCTTTGCTTGAGGATCCCAAGCTGCTAGGGTTTCGTCTAAAAAAGCGCTAACCTCGGAGGACATGGTAAGTTGCGGTGAAAATGGATGAGCGCTCAGCGTTGCAAGAGCAAGCACGTCCACACCTGCCTCCTTCGCTGCTGCTTCCATTGCCAGCATAGATCCTCCTGCCTGAATGTGGTCATCGGTAATGACAACTTTATCGCCGCGTTTCAGGTCGGATGTAACGAAGTAAGGCTGCTGTACCAAACGGCCGATCGGACTCGCTTCTGTGCGCGAGGTTCTTGAGAGACCCACGAGGGACTTGTGATCTGTAAATACAATGGGTTTTCTGCCCTTCTCCTTAGCTGAACTAGCTTCTAAGGAGTTCAGGGAACTGGCTAGCTCTGTTTGTTCGCAAAACGTAAAGAAGTTTAATGTACTATCTTCGGCGTAGTGATCGCGCGTCGGCCTTAGCAAATGAACCACACCGCCCTCATCGCCCAAAGCCTCAACTACATGGCGATGCAGACGTGCGACGTATTCTCCACGAGATTTATCGATTGTCGCTGTAGCCGCGAAAGCTCGAATAGCGCGTGTTCCCTGACTCTGAGTACTTAACAGCGGGCTGGTTTTTAGTCTGCCGAGTTTGCTATTTTCGCCCTCGATTGGTTCATCGGTGAATAAATCTCGACCACGCTTTCCCACATGTCTAACTGCATAATAGTCCTGCTTTCCCTGCGAGAGGCTTTTCACTGATTGCAAAGATGGCTTCTCAGTAGCAAATTCGCTAAAAAAGAAAGGCGCTTTCCCCGATTCATTCCGTGAATGGTAGTTTTGCGAATCTACACGCTCTGCAGACCCTAGGCTTTGGGTGGGGAGAAGAAACTTACCTTTTCCAACGTCATTCGAGCGATGCTCGGCAATCATTTTATTGACCGCCTGAAGATCGCTGCTAGAATTTGGAATTTTAGATGGCTTACGCTCGAGAGAGCGGAGCCCCCTTAGTTCAGCGCTCAATGCCGCATCCTTTGGAATTTCGCTATGGCGCCCCACTGGAATGGAACTTTTTGGCTTTAAATCTCCTTCAGGAAATTGGCTAAGATCATGAGACTTACTTACACCACCTGTTTTCATCAAGATTGACTCCTGTTGATTGCCCTATCCCCCCTGATTACTTGGCTGTATAATTCGAAAAATTTGCTTAACCTCATTCAAAAAGAGCTATAAAGACTCATGGTGCATCAAATTAAATCATTATTTTTCCGGCACCCTTGTGCGCTCGTTGCAAAAAAGCTGATGAATTTTTTCTCAGGACCCGCTCGGATTTAAATAACATAATTTTGCATGGGAATTATTGCCTTGGTATGGCAGTTTCACTAATGAGGAAGTTAAATCGTATTGACATCAAATATTTTAGCTTTTCGGCATCAGTAGACAGGCGCTTAAAAGAAAAAGCCTATCTTAGAGCGAATATTCGATTCTGCAGGACAGTGACGCGCTTAACAAAAAGATGGTTGGCAGGAGTATTAAGACCTGCCGATGCGCATGGAGGCCATCAGCGCGGCGGCATTTTCTCTCTGGAAAGACGTGGCTGGCATGTGCCCTGGCCGTACAAGCCGCACGCCAAGGAATCACGGTAGGCTACCGGCGCGTGGGCCGCCTGTTGGAAGACATGGAGATTGGGCATGCGGACGGCTCACTGGCCAAGCTTCGCAATCAACTCGCCAGGACCGGCCTACTGATCTTGGATGACTTCGGCCTGACGCCGCTGAGCAGCCGGGGACGTGCAGATCTACTGGAATTACTGGATGACCGTGTCGGATCTGGTGCCACGATTGTGGCTGGCCAGATGCCAGTGCAGGACTGGCATGCGTTTATCCATGACCCTGCTTTAGGGAAGGTCTGAACA
>NZ_JAGHWU010000118.1:0-2419 GCF_017746145.1 Xanthomonas sp. D-99
GGATGCTCAACGTGGATGCACTCGTGGCCGGACTGGAGCTGGGGTGACGGAAATTTCGGCGGTTCCGGCTTACCCCCCCTTTATCGCCGTCGATAGCCGCATCGCTCCGATATCGGTGCCGCAGTCCGGACCCAGCGGGTCGCAGATTGCACTGCATCGCGGCACGCTTGTGATGGGAGCCGACTTGTACATACCGCCTTATCGGCGCCTTCGCCAACGCGCAGATCGCTTCCGGCTTGGCCGTCGTGCTGCGTCGCTGACGAGCATGATCCAGCGCTCCACCCATCACCAGGGACGCAAATGATGAATATCGGAGCCAAGCTCTTGCTTGCCACTTGCATTATCGCAAGCACGGCCAATGCAGCGGAAACCGGGCAAACTGCGGCGACCGCATCGGCGGGCCGCACTGCGGCGATCTCGTCCTGGGAAACGACGATCCGGCAGGAAGCTCCCACGATGGAGGGATGCTTCCGTTCGTCGTTCCCCAACAATGGCTGGCAGGCAACCGCCTGCGTGCCCTCGCCAAAGCTGCTCTCGAGGCCGCCGGCCATCACTGTCCACAAGGATGGCGCCATCACCGCGCGCACCGATGCGGCGCTGACCGCCGGTAACGGTGTCGACTACGTTGCAGGCACACGCCAGCTTATCCAATCGACGTTGGGAACATTCCCGAGCGTGACTGGCGTGGCCACTGGCGTGGCCGACTATTCGCTACAGATCAACACCAATCTCGATAGGAACGCTGTGACCTGCGCACAGTTCGGATATTCCTCGTGCTGGACCTGGCAGCAGTTCTTCTACTCCACCGACTACGACAGCGACCCGATCAACGGCCGCACGCCGGTCATCTTTATCGAGAACTGGTTCTATGCCGGCAATGCCGAGGAATTTGAGGCAAAAGGCTGCCCGTCTGGTTGGAATTCCTACTCCACCAGCGATTACAACGCGTGCTATAGCAACAGCAATGGGGTGATTGTGCCGCTGGTTCCAATCTCGCAGATCGGCAGCATCAAGATGAGCGCTTCGGCGACCGCGGGCGGCGTGGACACCGTGACGTTCTCGATCGACGGCAGGGCCTACAGCGTCAGTCAAAGCGCCAACACTCTGAACATCAACAGGATTTGGCGGCGCTCCGAGTTCAATATATTCGGCAACGGCAGTGACCACCCGCTGGTGTTGTTCAATTCGGGCTCGCATGTCACCGTGAACGTGGCCGTCAAAGATGGAACCTCCAATGCTCCGAGGTGCCTGGGTCCCAACGCCGGTTATTCGGGGCAACAGAACAACCTCACGCTAGGCAAATGCACCGCGTCTGGTGGTGCCTCGCCTTCCATCACCTTTACCGAAAGCAACTGACGCCCGGGCGTTTTTCGTTGCCGTGGCTACCGGGCGCTGTCTCAGCGTGAGTTGGCGCGTGCGCAACATCACTGAGACCCTCAAACAGAACATCCCGACGCTGCACAACTCGACCACTTCGAGAGGTGCGTTGCTGCATACACTCGCCGCAAGACAGTTGCAGCGTGCCGGACCTCGGAAGGGACGAGGTAGTGGATGAGCCGATGGAAGCGCCGTTTTATCTGGCAACTTCATGTTTTCACAAAAGAAATCGGATTTTGCGAGTCATTTTTACACGCATGTCGGCTGAACCCCGGTTCGATATCAATGAAACATCGGAGCACTGGCTGCACAGCAATGCTTGTATTTGCGCCCGCTGCCACACGGGCACGGGTCATTTCGCCCGACTTTGGGCACCTGCCTACGTAGTGGCACCTGTGTGGCCGACTGGCGGCGTAGTGCGAAATAGCGATAGATGCGGGTCAGCTCAGCAATCATTGTCTGAAGCAGTTCATCGCGTTTGTCCGGCGCAATCTCTGGCGGGCGCATGGCGGGATCAGGGTCATGTTCATAGGTCAAAATCATAATTGGCAGCATTGACCCGCCAAACTCGTCGCTGTCGATTAGCCCTTGCCAACTATTGGGCCGTAATTGAATGCCGCGCATGAAACCACGTGCCCAGTCGTTGCCGTGTACGACCCCATCCGCATCTTCGAGTAGCACGGGAAGGTAGACATCGTCTTTCTCCAGAGTGCGTAACAGTTCTGATGCAATCGTGTTCCAGTGCCGCATGACCAAGCCAAAAATCTCCGCGGCTTGGTCATTGCTGTCGAAGCAATGACCTTCCCCGAGTACTTGTGGCAAGTATTCGCTGGGCAATACCGTTTCTGGGCCGCAAATGAGTGCAGCAAAGAACCCATCGAGCATTTCGAGGTTCATCGCAGAGGCGCCGATTCCTTCGAGGAAGTCTCCCAATCGGTCAAGCTCGGCGTCGCTCAACGAGCGTTGCGTCAGTTGGTTCTGCATAAACTTCTCCGAGTCTTTCAGGCGTGCGCATGCGCACCGGTAATCCCCCCACTTTTAG
>NZ_JAGHWU010000119.1:0-944 GCF_017746145.1 Xanthomonas sp. D-99
ATCGGAGCGATGCGGCTATCGACGGCGATAAAGGGGGGGTAAGCCGGAACCGCCGAAATTTCCGTCACCCCAGCTCCAGTCCGGCCACGAGTGCATCCACGTTGAGCATCCTGCCCTGCCAGGATGCTGGTTTTGTTTGGGTATCCCCTTGTCGAACCATCAGAAGCCGGTACTCTGTTGCCAATCGTGTGACCCTAAACAAACCGGTTCACCCAATCGACCCTAACCGTACCGATGACCACCTTTGTCCGCGCCTACCTGCGCGCCTCCACAGACGAACAGGATGCCCAGCGTGCTCGCAGCGGCTTGGATCAGTTTGCGCGCGATCGGGGCGTTCGCATCTGCAACTACTACGCTGAGAACGCGTCCGGCGCACGCTTGGACCGAGCCGAGCTGTTTCGGTTGCTGGCCGACAGTCGGCCGCATGACGTGTTGCTGGTCGAGGACGTGGATCGTCTGTCACGTCTTGGCAGGGCCGAGTGGGAGAAGCTGAAAACGCTGATCCGCGAGCGCGCAGTGCGCGTGGTCGCGGTCAATGTACCGACGACGTGGCAGCACTTGGCCCCCCTGCAAAACGAGTTCGACGCTCGCATGTTCGGTGCGATCAATGACATGCTCCTGGACATGCTGGCCGCCATCGCTCGGCGCGACTATGAACAGCGCAGACAGCGGCAGGCCCAAGGCATTGCGAAAGCCAAGGTCGCAGGCAAATATCGAGGCCGCCAAGTCGACCGGGCGCGCTACGGTGCGATCAATCGGCTGCTGGCCAGCGGCAGCTCGTGGAGCGTGGTGCAAAAGACGGTGGGATGCAGCCGCAGCACCATCAGCCAGGCCGTCAAACACGCAAAGCTCAGCGCACCGGCACCGAGCACCGAACTCATGGCGGCGGCATCGGTTGCCGTGATTCTCTGGCTCCATGTCGAAAACGGGAGCAAGTTCACCCG
>NZ_JAGHWU010000120.1:0-6690 GCF_017746145.1 Xanthomonas sp. D-99
TGTTCAGACCTTCCTTAGCGCTACCTTGGCAGTCAAATGGCGAGAAGCAACTTTGGCGGAAGGCTTACAGAACCCACCTGATGGCGGTTCATGCAGCCCAGATGGCCTTGCTGGATCGCCAGGAGTTAGACGAAGACACGAAGCCCGTGTAGCGTGACCACCCACCCTACGTAACGGCTGCCTGGCGCATCTTATCGTCAGGATTGTAGGCAACGGATGAATGGTTGTTCAGCGACCCGGGACGACCTCGTCCTTTAGCTATCCGGGCCTGATGCATAGATTGCGTTCCGAAGCTTGGTGGGTTACCAGGCACGGAGAGCAGCATGAAATACACCATCGAGATTAATGCGTATGCCCAAATCGTCCACTGGGCAATGATTGAGGCGAGCTCGCCAGAGGAAGCACTTTCCAAATGCGATATCGACGCGATCGCTTACAGCGACTTTGATTTCGACCAATGGCACAGCGCGCCTGAGATCCTTCGCATCGAAGATGAAGGCGGCTCGCTCATTGCGTGCGACTACGAGGATGATGTTCCTGACATCAATGATCTGTAAGTCCCGTTGGGCTTATCCAATCGACTGACGCCATCACGCTGTGATCTTGACGAAAGACGTGATGGCGTTAAGTTGAAGGGGAGGAGAGAAAATGGACCAGGCACTTAAAAGAAAGATTAGACAGGCTGTGAAGCAGGGGAGTGAGACGTATGTGACGTCGCTTTGTCAGGCTCAAAGTGATAGCGATGCTGCGGCACGCCACGCCATTGAGGTAGCGATCAAGAGCGGAAAAGAAAGCTTGATTGATCAACTGGTGCCACTGTTGTCGAAGTCGTTTTCGGTCTATCCGCTTGATGTGGCTGCTAGGGTAGGATCACTGCGAGCGGTCGAGCAGCTCATGGCGTTTTGCGATGCAGAGGATGACGAAGCATTGGTGCTTGCTGCCAGGCACGGGCACACGGAGTGCGTCAAACGACTGCTCAAAGAGTGTAGCCCTCTGCAACATGACTCACTTGCGTTGTATGAGGCAGCACGTCATGGTCATGCCGATGTCGTCTTTCAATTGGTCCTGTTCTCAGATGCCAAGGTACAGGGCAGTCGAGCATTAATTGCCGCATGCAAAGAAGGCAATTTGGAGGTGATCAAGCACCTGCTGCCGTTTTCATCCAAGATCCAATGTGCGCAGCATGGCTTTGCGGCGGCGGCCGAGAATAACCATGTCGACGTCGTTGATTTCTTGATCGAAGCTGGCCTCCCAGATCCGGAAGACACCTACACATCAGGACTTAACGCCGCTGTTGCCAAGGGGCATGAAAAACTGGTGCGCACCTTGCTCGGCGCGATTGTGACAACCCACCGTGCGCCTCGTGACTTTGGCCAAGAGGCGCTGCGATCTGCGGCACGAAATGGGCATGCAGGCATCGTCAAGTCCATCTTGGAGTTTGCGCACAACACAGCTTATCCCGAATTGGCTTTGCACGTCGCACTCGAAAATGGCCGTGATGAGGTGGCCGACATCTTGGTTCGCCGAGTGAACTTAGATGATGTGCGGGACCTGATCACAGACGAAGCGATTGAAGCGAAGCTTGATGAAGCGATTTCCAGAGTTGATGCAGCGAAGCAACACAGAGAGCTTCAATCCAACGAGCGCAAGAGAGCAGCGCATAGCGATGTATCAAATTCATTAGAGAAGCGTCCATCTCGCAGCACTCGCCTGTAAGTGACGCTGGCCTGGGGTTGGGACGTCTTGAATAGCTTCTAAATTTTCGTAGGATTTACGGTGGCTCCTGCTACGCAATAGGTCTGATATAGTTAAGGTCGGTGCGCTAGGCAGCGATGGGCTCAACACTGCTGCCCTCCCAGGTCGCGCCTGGGAGGGCAGTAATTTAAAACGACAGCCTAAACCGCAGTGGCCGCGCCCAAAAGAACCAGTTGCTTGATAGGCAAGGGTAAGTTGCCTTGCACATTAACCCTCGCCGATGTGCCAATCGTGAAGAGCCAACATATCGCTCTGGATGTCAATGTTTTTTGCGCGTAATGCAATGGTGATCGCAGGAATTACGTGCCATGTGATCATTTCGCTGGGCAGATCGATCGCTGCGCGCCAATGAGAACCCATAGCTAAATCCCGCATAGAGGAAAAATCCAAGTGATTTAACATCGCGGAAATCTCTTCGGAATTCAGATAAATTCCTGCAAAAACCTCAGGTTCGTCGGTTCGCCACACATCGATCTTCTTCCCAGAATGGCGATCGTTAGGGTCAAGGCTTGCAAGTTTTATGAATTTTCCGATTACCAAATTCCAGTCTTGAGTCGTGCTTAAAAAGTAACGCCATGCGTCTTGGGCAAGAGGAGAGGTGAGAAAGGTAAGCCTTTCTTCAAGCTCTTTGGCTAGCTTTATCCGCGATTGTTCGTATCGGGCAAGGAGAAGTTGATCATTGGCCGCTATGTTAACCACCGTTTTTTCCAAGTCCACCTTGAATTGAACAGCCTTTTGTTCAATCGCGTGGAGCGCAATGCGCGTGGCCAAAGCCTCCTGATCGCTTGGTGTGCCAGTAAATTTGTTCAGTTCGCCCAGTGTTATGATTTCAATTGCAGATGGCGTTTGTGAAACAGGGGTTGCGCCCTTAGCTTTCATGTGAATTAGAAGGTCATTTAAGTCATCTAGCCGTTTCATTAAATTTTGATGCGACTCCCTAATGAAAGCTTTTGTGCTTGAAGCGGTCATTTGGTTTGATTCGAGCAGGGCAATCACATCATCATGCCTTTGCGTAGTAAGCCATGATTTGAACTCTTCGATATCTGCGTCGCGAGAAGATTTGCGCTGCGCTACGAAGTCAGAAGCAAGCGAGACGATGGTGGCTAAGCCTGACGCTGCAGCGATCGGATCCATGATAACCTCTTGTCGGTTACAAGCTGAGATTTAAAAATAATATATTTAAAGAGGCGCAGGTTAGAACGAAATTTGGTCACCTTTGCTTTTCTTCCGTTGATCGCACGTTGAAAGTATGACCAAATTCACGGCTGTTCAAAGTCATCAGAATGGCATCTTTCCAATTTTTTCTCTAACTCTGTGGAGCGTGGAACAGTGGTGTGGTCGTCGAGCGAAAGCATGCCGAGGTGCTTTCCTTCCTTTGTGAGCTTATGCATCGGCGATCCATCCAGCGGCACTACCTTGAAATCGGGAAGTTCGATCTTGACGGGAAGCTCGGCAAGAAGCAGTTTGCCAATTTCAATTCGAAGCGTCGTTTGAACTAAGATTTCATAATCTTTGGCTTCAACCGGTGCCTTTGCTTCAAACTCAAGTGTTCCAATGACAACTGGTAGTGTCTCGCCCTTCAAGAGTGCATAAGCAAGGTCGATATCTCCCATTTCGCCCGGTGTGATGTCATAGCCGGGCGGCAATTGGAAAGAAGATTGGACGGCGTCGGCCACAAGGTGGAGCCTCCCAAACGTTCGGGCGGTATTTATCAGTAATTGGAGCTCCGGCACCGTGGCAAGCGTAATGGGAAGAACGTGGTGCGAACCTTCGAAACTAAATTCAATCCTTGCACACTGCTTGATCTCCACTGACGTCGCCCATGACTCCCAATCGCGAAGCGCGGTGAGATCTCGGATGGGGACCGATGACAATCTCACATCACTCCAAGTGATATGCCAATCGACCTTTCCTCCTCTGGCACCTTGCTTATGGAAATCGGCAGACATCTCCATGAGGTGATCTGGGTGACATGCCACCACTGACACGCCTTCCTGCCCAATGAAGAGTTCAGCGGGGAGCATAACGGTCGGGGACGATACAGTGTGACGTTCGCCCGCATGCAGACGAATGAATCCTGCGCGGCGTTGAGCTGGTTCGATGGAGATCGTTCCACTGGACCGGGAATCCAAGCCGAGAGTAGTAAGAAGGGGAGATCCTATCGAGCGTACATCTTCCACCTGGATCTCTGCAGGCTTACCTAGCCTAATGGCGTCAGACAAGGCTCTTAAGTTAGTCTCACCAGTAGCAGCTTCAAATTGGATGCGGGCTTTGGAACCGCCCGCAGCGGCCCGGATAGTGAAGCACTCCCGCCCATCAAGGAGCCCAACGTCGACCTCAAGGCTAGTATCAAGAGAGTTGAGGTAGACGCGCCGATCTTCCGCAAGCTCAGCTAATGCATGATGCCGCTGGGCAGCTGGCGTTAGATTTGCTTTGAGGAAGTGTTCGAAGCTCTCGCGTTCGTTGAGTTCTTGATTGAGGTCCATCCGCACACCCGCATTGCCCGAGCCGCTCAGTCGACCTGGATTGGCTTTGGCCCACGCCTGCGCGTGAACCCAATAGAGCTTCCCATTACCAGTGCGTCTGACGATAACAACGGGCTGTGGGTCTTCCGCATAGTGACGAAGACGGTTTTTAGCAACTGGTGCTGTGACGCTACGCTTCTTACCAACTTTCGCCTCGCCCTTGACTTGGACCGAAAATCGAGCGCCCTTATAAAGAGCACGATCAGGCATAACGAGAAGGTCGTAGCCATCATCAATGTGGTCGGTGCCAACCACCCATCCCCAGCTGTTGAAGAGCTGCTCAACCTCGAGTTCAGCGGCTCGTCCTGTAATTTGATTGGCTGAAAGGCTCAAAGCATCACCTCCTTATGGACATGGACGAGTCTGTGTCAATGCGGCGAGGCAGTGGGAGATGATCATCCAGACGGATGGATGGTTGTCCCCCCTTTGCCAAGATTCATTCCGAACAGAAAATTTACCACTTCGTAGCGCTGGCAGGTGAGCAGATGCTGTCAAGTGTGCGGAGGTCACCAGTATCCTCACGCCTATGCTTCTAAGGACCTACTCTTCGTATTTCCCAATCGCCACGCGATAGCGTTCGGACCTGATGGAGGTCGGTGTCGTAGATGGCAATCAGGTCAGAGCTGCTGGCAATGATGTGGCCTCGGATCTTTCGCTCACCCTTTTCCCAGAGTTCTGAAGTGCCTCGCGATACGGGACCAAGGAGATGCCGCTTCTCTGTGAAAGCTTCCTCTTTTCCATAACGCTCCCCAATCACGCCTGGAATTGTCAAAACAAGCAGGCCAACAATGTATGCCGCCATTGTTAGGTAGATTCCTGACGCTGCGACACCCGCAGAAGTAAGGCCAAGCTTGACCCATGGATAGCGTCGATAGAACTTTTGAAGGTGACCATCCCGCACCGATTGTGTGGGTAGCCGGTAAACCCAGACGGCGAGCCATAAGACGAAAAAAGCGATTACTATCGAAATCCATGGAAAGGATTGGATCATTCCAAGCCCTTGTAGCACGATGGCGTAATAGCCACGAACAACCTTCCAATCAGCCGATTGTGGAAAAAGGTCAGACTGGACGCCCCAGGCATCTAGATAGCTGGTGTAGGCAACATGTCCGCATCCGTGAAGTACGATTCCAGCCAGCGTCGTCATGGCAGCTAGGCTGCCGACGAAGCGGGTGAGGGACCATGACCTCTTGGAGGATGCAATGTTCGCGTCTTCTGGTGACCGGGTGGAACGCTTCGATCGGACAATTTCGATGTGGCGCATAGTTCTCGTGGTCGATCAATTGCTAGGCATGATACGCCCAAAAGTTCCTTAGACGGCCGTGCTTCGGAATGGTTCATCATGCAGTGGTCCCGGGCGAAACGGAAAAGATAACTTGACGAACGACCAAAAGGCCTTACTGTCGATGCCAGTCAATTTTCAAGAGCGGCAATGGAAAGTAAAACAAAAAGCCAACCGATGAGTCAAAAATATTTCTGGCTTCAAGCTTACATCGCGGCGCTTCACCGCCTAGATCACGAATTAGCTTTGGTCGAGGCGGATAGGGCCTTAGAGGCATGCAATAAGAGATGGATGCGGATATCGAAAAAATTTCAGATCTGGGCGCACCTCAGTGATTGTCCTGTTGGGGCAGTTGAGTAGGATTAACGCTGAGTTGGGTCTGAACTTTTTAGTTCTGGCTTTCGGGAAAAGTCTATTTTTAGCAAATCAGCCAACTCTCTCAGGCTTGATATGGCTTGTAGAAATCCATCGCTGGTCATCACGATGCAGTTAATCGGTTGATCGATATCGCCATCTTCGCTGCAACTTTCGCAAAGCCAATTTACATATTCCTGGAATTCGTCATATTCTGCACCGTACGCAGCTTTAATGGATTCAATGGGTTTTTTGGAGATGATATCAAATTGAATCTTCTGTGATGTTCCTAGCATTTCCTTGGCTTGTAGACATTGGTTGTCATGTGTTTCATCAAAAATGAACTGATAACTGAGATGTTCTAACGTTGGAATGCATCGATCACTGGTTAGCTCATCAACCCGGCGCATTCGGATGCAGGCATTGATATAGGGCTCGACTTTAATTATTCCATCGTGCCGCTTATCTCGGGCTTGGCCCTCCCAATATGCAACTTGGTGAATCCGCAGCGAACGGCGCAGCAATCTGGATTTTTCTTCGTCAGCCGGATCGCTCTCAAATGCCTCCACCAGTCCTTTCAAAGTGCGAAATGCTGCCTTCGAATGAACACTAGCTTTGCGTTTGCGCTTTTTTTTCCCCTGCAATTTCCATTCGTCTCTAATTCTTTCTTTTGAAGGTTTGACCTCTACCAAAAAACAGAAGCCCTTCGTTGAGCTGAGGGCTACATCAGCAGTCGAGGACTCCGCGTTGCCATCTAGGGAAGGTCTGAACAAC
>NZ_JAGHWU010000121.1:0-806 GCF_017746145.1 Xanthomonas sp. D-99
CGGTGAGTTGATCAGACCTTCCATAGGTCTATGAAGGCTACTATGGAAAAGATTCGGCCAACGTCGATATCAGCAACAGCTGACTAAAAAGCACTCATAGCATCGGACGGGGCACAAAGAGGGGACTCAAATGGATCATGAGTATGTGGTGCTTGGCGGCGTGAACCGGGCACAGATAGGCAAGTATCTTGCAAGAACAGCGTCGGCCGTTTCAGGCCTTCTGGTCTGGATCCTTCTCCAAGCAGTTGATATCGCGAAGGGCTTGGGGCTTAGCACAAATCTTCCACCAGTCGTCCTCTCACTGCTCGGCGCTGGAGCCGTCTATGCCATTTTATATGTAATCTTTCGGCGCTGGATCTGGCGAATGCCGTTCGTAGCACGATGGTTGAAAGTTGCCGACCTCTCTGGCACTTGGATTTGTGAAGGACATCCTTTCCCACGTCCAGACTCGCTTGCCATCGACTGGGAGGGAAGGATGACAATCACCCAGGACTGGGACAAGGTGCGAATCCACCTTGATGCAGGGCTTTCTAAGTCCAACAGTGATGTAGCTGGCCTTGTGTCCGATCCTATCGAAGGCTTTGTGCTTCTTTACAGCTATCGCAATGATCCAAAAGCCGGTCAGACAGAGCTCGGTTCCCATCGTGGTTTTGCACGATTAGTTTTTTCAAAAGATATGCAAACTGGCAAAGGCGACTACTTCACTGGTGACGGTCGCCACTCGTCGGGCACCCTCACACTTCGGAGGCAGTAATGGCAAGGAGCATTGACGATCGCATTTCCGCCCTTAGGGAAGGTCTGAACAA
>NZ_JAGHWU010000122.1:0-1190 GCF_017746145.1 Xanthomonas sp. D-99
CTGCTTGAGCACGGCGATGATCTGGCTGTCGGTAAAGCGGGACTTCTTCATGGAACCTCCTCGAGAAAGGGGACGAGAAAATTCCACTTCTGGCGTCTGCTAATGGGCGGGGGGATTACCCCGATCCAGTGCAGACCACACGGCGGTCGAGGCGACCGTCACCCCGACTGAGCCTCACTGAGGAAATAGCTCCATCAACCATGCCATCTCCTCTTCGTTGAATGCCGGGAAATCATCCGCTGCCCCTGCGAAGGGGCCCGCATCTTGTTCCCACATCACGGTGCTGGACGCTGCCAGGTCGGCGTCCATGGGTGTACCAGGATCCGGGAGGCCGCCCCCGATCCTGGTACGCGGGCGTTTTACACCCCAGCTGAGGGGGGGTAAATGCAGCGCATCGCGCTGTTCGGGAACGCGCACCTGGACAGCTTGCTGTGCGAAGGAACCGGTGACAGAACTCTCCGATCGGGACCGTTTACAGCTGCTGCTTGCCAGCGCCTGGCCCGCCCGGTCTATTGGGCTGGGCGCATCCAGCTCACGCTCCAGCGCATCGGCGAATGCATGCAAAGACGCCTGGTCCGGCGTTTGAGCCGAAGCACCGGACGGTTCGGCCCTTTTTTTCATCCCTGATGCCTGGAGGATACGGTGCCAACGCTGCGGGGCTGGGGGGAGCGTTCCACTGCGGGCCTCGAGTTCGGTGACGCCCACTCTGCGAAATAGCTGTAACAACCCGTGCCTGCTCATCCCGAACTGCGTCATGGCTTCATCAAATGCTTGCGCTGGGTGGGAGTGGCACTGGAAAAAACCCAGCACGCGAGCCACTTGCGCGTGGTCGGCAACGCGAGGGGACGTGCGTTCGGGAAGACGGCGATTGGTTCTTTTGATCAAGGTCGGCGCGTGCGGCAATCCCTTTTTCACTGCCTCCAGCGCAGGACGCCCGCCGAGGCAGGCCAAGGCGACGAGGTGGTCGTTGGTCAACGCGGCCAACGCCTGATCAGGGCGAGATAACTGGGCAAAAATGCTCTCCAGCGCCTGCTTGCCGCCGCCATTGCTGGCGATGGCCACCACCTGCGCCGGGGTCAGGCCATGTTGCTCGCACAGCACCGGCAACAGCCGCTGCACCGTCTCCAGCGCCTGCTTGCCGCCATCATTGCTGGCGATGGCCACCACCTGCGCCGGGGTCAGGCCATGTT
>NZ_JAGHWU010000123.1:0-1101 GCF_017746145.1 Xanthomonas sp. D-99
CGATATCGGAGCGATGCGGCTATCGACGGCGATAAAGGGGGGGTAAGCCGGAACCGCCGAAATTTCCGTCACCCCAGCTCCAGTCCGGCCACGAGTGCATCCACGTTGAGCATCCTGGCAGGGCAGGATGCTCAACGTGGATGCACGCGGGGTGGGGCGGCTTACATCCCCTTGCCGGGGGCGGCTTTGACTGGGGCGGGCGAGGTGGCCATCCCCTCGAAAGCGGCCAAGCGACCGCGCAGAGTCGCGGCGTCCTCACTGGCCTGGCCGGCAGCGGAACGCTGCTCGGCGGCGACCAGGTGCGCCCGATCCAGCTCGGTGCGTAGCTCGCTGGCGCGGGCCTCAGCTGTGCTGGCCCGCTGCTGTAGGTCCACCAGCTCGGTGCGCACCTGGTCGATGGCGGCCTGGTGGGTGGCCGCTGCCGTGACGGCCTGTTGCATGGCGGCTTCCAGCTCGGCAATGCGTGCTTGGGCCGCTTCCAGCTCACGTGCTTGGGCTTCGTAGGCGTCGGCCATCTGCTGGCTCAACGCATCCGCTTCCTGGCGCTCGGCTTCCCAGCCAGCCTGGGCGGCACGCAGTGCGTCATTGGCGGCGTCTTGGGCGGCCTGCCACAGCGCCAGCACGGCCGTGCTGGCGACCTGCTGTACCGCCTCGGGCACCTGCACCACCACTGCTGGGCGGGTCTGCATGCGCCGCCACTCCTTCATGACGGTGCTTGCGTCGTTCATGTTGACCTTGGCCGCCTTCCGCACGGCATCGACGGTTGGAAAAACCTCACGCCCGGCCTGGTCATACAGCGAGTCAGCGGCTGTAAGGATGCGATCACGTGCGTCTTGGGACGGGTCCATGTGCAACTCCGACGGGTTTGTTTGGTAATAATAATACAACTATTCTTATTACCAAACAACTGATTGCAGCCCGTTTCCGACTGGCGGTCGGCGCGGTGCGGCGGACGTACGGTGGTAATCCCCCCACTTTTAGCGGTCGCCAGAAGTGGAGCTAAGCGGCCATCGCCAACTTCATGGCAGGCGTGATGCCGCCGAGCGCCATATTCGGACGCTCGTGGTTGTACGTCCATAGCCAGCGGGTGGCTTTGTCCTG
>NZ_JAGHWU010000124.1:0-2703 GCF_017746145.1 Xanthomonas sp. D-99
TTTGAAGTTGTTGTTGACACTGCAAAGGAACCGACCCGTTCTGCCCATGCTGCGGGGGCCGCAACTGCATCGCCACACCCCGCGAAGACATCGACATTGCCGAGCTTGAAAGCTACTGGCAGAAAGTCATCCAACGGGCGCTAGAAGACGGCACAGATTTGCCCGGGCCGATTGCAACGTTACAGCGATAGTGCTGCAACCGGCGCAGTGTGTGTTACGCCTCGGCGCCAACGACAAACAGCGGCTCGCGGTCAACCTCTTTCCCTTCCGCATCGAGCACCCACACCCCCCAATGGGTGGCATAAAACCCTTCATGCCTGTTGATCGCACTCGATTCGGCGCCGGCAAACGTGATTAGCGACTCTTCCGCGACGATGACCGGTTCGTCAGCATCGGTCCACGCAATCGATGCGGGCGGCGGCGTGCCCGGCCCTTGGATCGGTCCGATAACACGAAAATCCGTCTTCAAACGTGGTGCAAGGGTCACACCCATTTCGCCTCGAATAAAAGTGGTCGCTCCTTTGAACGTCAGCGCGACAGCGGCGTGTGCGGGCGCGTAGTTTCTGAAAACCAGAGCGTGCATGAACCAATTTCCGCCCGTCGTAAAGATGGCGCCGGGAAGCAGATCGGTGGCTCTGGCGATGACAAAGGAATCGGGTTTAAGTGGCACTTTGAACCTCCCTGGTTCGTGCTTATTTGGAGTTGAAAGAATCGGCTGTCTGAGCGCTTTTAGCACGCGCTGTGGCGAGCTTGGCCCATGCGTTGCCACGACCGGCCTGGCGGTCGGCGAGACCGTCAGCGAGAACGACGACCGCGCAGCTTTGCGCTATCACTCCGAAAAGAACAGTCGGATGTAGACGGCCAATGCTGACAAACATGCCATGGACAGCATGGTGTAGCCGAAGAACTGGGTTCCGTTGATCCAGCCCCTGCGCTTTTGCAGATATAGCAGCAACACCAGCGCCACGAGAGCGCCGATAAAGACATGCGGTGGTAGATCAGGTGTCATGGCACGCTCCATTGAATGCGTTGGTCAGTTCTCATGCGCCGGCACCAGCGGTGCGGGCGGGCTTGCGGGTGCGCGGCAGGCCAGGCAATTTCAGTTGCGCCCGATCGCTCGGCAGGATCTTCGCGGCGGTGGCCACCGCCGCGCCGGCCGACTTCTTGGCCGGCTTGGCGGGTTTGCCCGGGCGCTGGAGCTTGGCCAACTCCTTCAACGCGGCCGGCCGCCCTCGGCGGTAGACCTTGGGCGCGCGCACGTAGCCCACCGGCAGCACCTCGAACACGGTCACGCCCAGCGCCAGCAGCTGGGCGGCGGCGGTGTCGAGCGAGGCAAACACGCGCGGTTCGCCGCGCTGGCCGGTCAGTTGCTTCTCGACCTGGCCCATGCGCACCATGACCGTATAGCCGCCGACCTGGCCGACCAGCTGCACGGTGCGCAGCACCCCGGCACTGGCCAGGGCGGCGAGGGTGGTGATGGAGATGGGCGATGTCATGATCGAGGCATCAAACATGGATGTTTGATGATCAAGCTTTGCAAGCTGCACTGCAAGTGCTCTCGCGGCGAGGGCGGCAGCGCACATAACACGAGATTCCACGCAGTGGCGCGGTGCCTCCGTGACCAGCAGGGCGGTCGGGCAATCGCGTGACGGGTTTTATGCATCCTTGCATCGCCCGGGCGTATCGGTTAGGCTAGCCGCACCACTCCTCCCTTGTCGCCTCATTCAATTGGGTAACGGCTTGGGACGAAAAAACCGCCGCAAGGCGGTTTTTTCATGTCCGCAGGAAGCTCCTCGTGACAACCGACAAAGCCACTGCCGTCTACATCGATGGCTACAACCTGTACTACGGGCGCATCCGTGGGACCGCATTTAAGTGGCTTGATGTCGTTGCACTGTTCGATCGCCTCCTGCATGACCAAGATCCGACCACCGATCTGCTGCATGTCCGGTATTTCACGGCGCCGGCGCTGGGTCGGTTTGCGACCCACAAGCAGGCCTCGGAAACGCAAGCAGCGTACTTGCGCGCGTTAGCACACACTCACCCGCAACGATTCACCACGACATTAGGCAAGCACAGCTGGGACAAAGGGGGAACTCTTCTGCCGGAGTTTGTCAGCGGCCAGCCGTATGATCGAGCGCGCCGGGTTCGGGTCTGGAAGCTCGAAGAGAAACAGACAGATGTGAACCTGGCGCTGGCCATGTACCGGGATGCCGCGTCGGCGCGCTATCAGCAGCTGGTGGTGTGCTCCAACGATAGCGATATCGAGCCGGTCCTTGCAGCGATCCGCGAAGACTTCCCAAGCATCGTTCTAGGCGTCGTCACGCCACGCAGGCCGCCGGTCGATGGTGAGTCGGACAGAAGAGTCAGCGTCTCGCTGTCGAGCCGCGCTGACTGGACCCGGCAATACATTTTGGATGGCGAGCTGGCCGCAGCGCAGCTTCCCGAGCGCGTTCGCAAGGCTGGCAAGCCGATCGACAAGCCTGGTCACTGGTGAGCCTCACTCACCAACGACTAGGCGGCAAGGATGCGCCGAAGCATTTTTTCTGCCTCTGCATCGTCTCCACAGCGATAGGCCTCTTTCGCCATCTGACGCATCGAAACGCCGGGGGCAACCTCGGCATCTCCATCGGCCAAATCAACCCCGGAGAGATCCTGATCCGAGGGTAGACCGTTAGGAAAGTTGAACGCTTCGACAAGCCT
>NZ_JAGHWU010000125.1:0-2094 GCF_017746145.1 Xanthomonas sp. D-99
AACCGGGAAATTCCCGCGGAAAGCGCCAGAAATGGCGAAATTCCGAAGTTCCAAAAGCCACTCTTCGGAACGACGCCACCTTCCGCCCTGTCAGGTCTCGTTGTTCAGACCTTCCCTAAACCGTCACAGGCAAAAAAAAATACGTATGCTCAAACGCCGGATAACGCAACCAGCATCGACGCCAAGACACTTGGTTGCTATTCGGCAAGTCATTGCTAATGAATAGAAACACCCCTTCCCAGACATGTGAACTTAGTCAATAGTTGGCGCGACACCGCTCTTAGGCGGTCCAAATCAGTTAGGCCGCAGACATGCGTTATAGCAACGATGTTCCAGTCGAGCTAGGAGACATAGTGAGCGTCCCCATTCCTTCTGGCGAAGCTCGTGCTCGTGTAGTCATGCTAGGTGAAACGTATGAGTATCAGGGGCTCAGCGCAGAATTCTTGGATTGGGTCCAGGCAGCCAATGTCCTAGCTCCCGACTCAGTGATAGTAGAGTGGCTCGATGGCAATCCCTTCGCCCATAATGACCCTAATCTCGCTCCAGTTGGCGACTTTATGTTCACCACTGTTGATGAGTGGCTGCAGCTCGAAGCTCGGGCGGCGGCCTAACAATTCATCCAAGCCGACGCCACTTCGCGGTGCGACTTAACTCAGGTGTTAGGCGCCACAACAAACATGGGCGATCTTTGGGGTTCAATCGCAATAAGTGAGTGGCACGCCGTACCCTGTGTTGCCGGCCGTCCAGCTACGGGGGACGATGTCGCTGCTGGTTCCGCAGTCTACGTACCGGGTGGTTCCACCGCCGCCTCAGTGGCCCTTTCTTGCTATGCAATCCAGTCACTTGAGGATGGTCTCGAGCAACTTGTGGTTCTTATGCAGGCAGAGCTTGTGCGTCGCTGCATCATCTTGGGAGTTCACCTGCTATACGGCGGTAACAGCATTTGCATGGCTACCAAGAAATGGACTCAGGTTCACTTAAAAAGTCGCTCTGACCCCGTTTCTCCTCTCTCAGTTTCGGAGATCTGGGTCGAGGCCTAACAACTCATTCAAGCCAAAGCCGCTTCGCGGCTCGGCTTAATTCAGGCGTTAGACCTTATGGAAAGTCTTTGCAAATCTCTTATTGCTGCGTTCGTCTTTTTGGAGCTTTCCGGGGATGATGTCGTTGATCCGGACTCGGCGATGACAGCTGCAGAAGGGATGGCAGCAGAACTACAAGGCGCATCGTTAGAGGAGAGGACGACTTTTATTCGGGTATGCGAACAAGAGGCGGCCGCCGGCAAATTAGCCTCGCGCGACCAGCGCTATCACGCAGTTCGTTGCAGGGCTTCCCTACAGCATAGGCCTGATAGATGATGAGGCCTAACAAGTCGTTCAAGCCGAGGCCGCTTCGCTGCGCGGCTCAACTCAGGTGTCAGGCATGTCATGGAGCTCCAATGCGGCTGATATTTTGACAGTTGTACTTTTCGCCAGCTGCGCTACTGCTCGCGCCTCCTTGTCCGAGAAGTCACTTGTTGGCACCTGGGAGTGCGGCCCCACCATTATGCATGGGTCCTAATTTTGAATTGGTGGTTACTACACGCACTACAACAACGCTGATCACACTTATTCAAACCTCACCATGTCAGTTATCACCCCTCACGGTGGGGCGGCAGTGACAAACAAGGACATTGCCTATGGATCTTGGCATCTAGAAGCTAACGACTTTATTTATAAAGTCGAGCGGGTTCAGATTCTCTCCTCATCGGACCCGACGTTCAGTAATGAGCTCGGGCAGCAGATTCAGAAGGCTCAACTCAAAAAGAAATCCGTTTATAAATCCCACATACTGGACTTCGACGGCAACACTTCGCGCACCATGACAGTCGACCCAATGTACCAAGAGGCAGCAGTTGAGTCTTCCTGCACGCGGATAACAATTAAATTAAGTCGGCGTCGCTTCGTGGAGCGGATTAACTCAGACATTTGGGCTTAACGGAGAGAGCCCAGGGAAAACGGGGTCAGGCTCACTTACGCGGTTCCTCTACACCTAGGGAAGGTCTGATCAACTCACCGCAGATGCGCGACACTATCGCCTTATGTAGAGGATTCATAC
>NZ_JAGHWU010000126.1:0-1179 GCF_017746145.1 Xanthomonas sp. D-99
GATGATCTGGCTGTCGGTAAAGCGGGACTTCTTCATGGAACCTCCTCGAGAAAGGGGACGAGAAAATTCCACTTCTGGCGTCTGCTAATGGGCGGGGGGATTACCGAGGAGCTCGGAGGATTACAGCATCCGCATTGACACAACGTTCAATGATAAAAGCAGGGCGATTTTCGCTTACGACTCTGCTAAGCGAGCCATTGTTTACGTTGAAGCCTACGATTCAGCAGGCAACCTCATTGGGACATCTAGCAGCGAGCCTATCAACGTCGATTACAGTTCTTACGAAAGCCCGGACGCGGCGTCTCGACCTGATTACCAGCGTGGGATAGACTGGCTCACGTCAAGTGGCGCAGCGACCATTTCTGGAGGCACAGTGACTGTAGGCAGCGGAACCGTCCTTGTCGGCGATGTAGTGCAAGTTAAGTAATGAGCACAGTCCATTTCAGGGAGCGCAGGCTTAGCCTGCGCTCCCGCGAAGTAACTCTTCTCCTTGGGACAGTGGCTTGCTCGGCCCTTTTTCTGGTGACTCAAAACCAATTTGGGCTACTTGGCTACGCAGTAGCGCCACTTTTGCTGTTAGCATTCTTCGTGTTGCAAGCAGATTTGGTGTGGCGTGGACACAAAACACCAGGGGCAGCCTTCGCTATCTCCGGCGCGGCTTGGCTGGCGTTCTCAGTCCTAGCCACCTACGTCTTCACTGGTCCCGGACGAACACAGGTTTTCTTGGAAACTTGGCTAAAGGCGCTTGCGGGTGCAGGATTCTTTGCCGCCCTTTTCTTTTTGTCGGTGCTGACCGCTAGAAAGCGATCAGTGAACCTGTATTGGTGTCTGGCCGGAAGCTTAGCGGTAGCAACTGCAGCCGCAGCAGTTCATCTTGATAAATCTGGAAAAATAGAAATCCAATGCGAGCGAGGCACCTGTGCTGCGGGTGCTATTGCCTTTTGGCCTGGCGCATTTCAGGCCTCAAATGGCAAAAGATCGATTTCCGTTGTCCTTCCTCAATCCAATGGCAAGGCACAGTAAGCACTTGTCAGGTCGGCCACCGTCTTCCACTGTTTAAGACACATCGTCACAAGTCAACACTACCAGCCCCCTAGGGAAGGTCTGAACAACGAGACCTGACAGGGCGGAAGGTGGCGTCGTTCCGAAGAGTGGCTTTTGGAACTTCGGAATTTCGCC
>NZ_JAGHWU010000127.1:0-2443 GCF_017746145.1 Xanthomonas sp. D-99
TAAAAGTGGGGGGATTACCACCAAAGCTCATGCCGTCAGTGTGAGCATAGACGTAGCGGGGAATCTGTTCCAAAAGGGCGCTGACGCTTGAGTTCCGGGCAACGTCATCGAACTCAAAGGCCAGTGCGCCTTGTCCACTACCGCTGGTGTCGAATTTGGGGTCGTATCCGGTCATACCTGCGCCGAACATGTCGATCCCCGCGCCGCCGTAGTGAATGAAGTAGTTGTTGTTCTTCCAATGAACCTGCGTCATCACGTCCCGCGCCCGATGATGCTGGGACATGTGGATCAGCCAGTAGTCCCCGAACCCCTGCCGGTTTCGGATGAAGAAGGGTGTGTAATATTCAGCGCCGCAACGATCCACCAGCCCTCGATAGAGGCTGCCCTGAATGAACAGTCTCCAGTCGCGTTCCGACGACTTAATTTCTTCAAATGTTCGCCCCTGCAGCGCGTCGGGAATGCCAATCTGCGCAAGAAGGCTCTGTGTCAGGCCCGTATCGCTGGCGAAATTGATGAAGGAATCCACGCCGAACGTCAAAATCACTTCGGCCCTCGGAAGGGTGTGCAGGATTCGCTTGATGACATGCGCGGGCACATCACGGTAGGCGTACTGGTCCAGCAGGAAGATAGAGCGCCCGTTGCGGGGGCTCTTGGACTGGATGAACTTGATGACCTCATCCATGTTGTCGAGGAAGCTGCTATTCCGCAGGAATATCTTGCTGTCGAACAGCGCGTCGTACCCCCTGTTCGTGAGCGTCTGCTTCAAATGCCTTGCCGTCTGCGGATTCTTCTCGATGAAGAAATAGCTCACGTCCAGATTGACGGGCTTCCTGCGTTCTCGATTTAGCAAGAACGTCGCCTCTTGAACCGCCTGGAGCATGATAAGCGGAGATCCCAGGTGGATTTCATTAGTCGCCCTATCCCGGTACTCCCCGCCGCCGGCGAACCCATCTACCAGGGTCAGCCGGAACTCGTCCTGGTTGGGAGAGCTTACGAGCGTCTGGAAGTAGGCTGCCAAGTAGGTCTGCAGCACCCGGTGCTTGGCCACACTGTGCGGCTCAATGAGGCTGGGTCCATTGCTGTAATCGTAGTGCTTCCTTGACATGATCCCCTCGCGGCGGCTGGGTGATGGATGCCCGAAGTTTAAGCCATCGCCGAAAGCTCCGGCATTCCGTCCCATGTGCGGCCATGCAGGAGCCGCCCATTCGCCTTCTTCGACCGCCGCTTGCCGTCTGCGCCCCAGCCCCCCCACTGCTTGAAGAAGAATTCGACCCCGGCATCTTCACACTGGCGCTTGATATCAGCGACCCATTCCAGCTTCATTGGGCGCGCCTTGGGACCGGATTCACCGCCAACAATGACCCAGTGGATGCCGGTCAGGTCGATTTCCCCCAGGTCCTGCAGCAACGGCTCCACGGAAAGAAATCTAACCGAGGCATCAACCTGACGAAGCGCATCAATGCGAGGCAAGCCATGCCGGCGATCCTCAACTGATACTCCGATCCACGAATTCTTCGGTGGTACCCGCTTGCTGAAAAAACTGGCGAGTCGGTCACCGCGCTTGGTCAGCACCTGGAACGTGTGCTGCGGGCAACGCCCGATGATATCGAACACTTCCTCGATGTAGTTGTCAGGAATATGCTTGTGAAACAGATCGGACATGGAGTTGACGAAGTACACCGTCGGCTTCTTTCTCCGCAACGGTTCCTCAAGTCGATTGCGCAACACGGTTAGCTTGAAACCATTCTCGTAACCCGGCGTGCCCATGGCCTGCAGTCTCTTGGCCATGGTTTCGGCGTAGCAATGCTTGCAGCCCTGCGAAATCTTCGTGCATCCGACCGTGGGATTCCAGGTCGCTTCGGTCCACTCAATTTTACTGGTCTGAGACATGTCTGCCCTCCTAGCGGGCTTCTACCTTTCTTCCGTTGGAGCTGGAGCGTCGCTCGGTGATTGCGCGGCAGCTCCCTCGCGGCTTCTTTTTCTGAGTCTCCACGCTTTCCAGCACCTGGCGGAAATCCAGTCCGTTGTCGGCCATGTTGCCCATCAATGCTGCGATTAGAGCCAGGTGGTCAGGAACGGCGCCATTGGCGGCGTAGTTGGTGATGGACCGACGGTTCATCTTCAAAAGCTCGGCGAACGCGGTCAGCGTCAGCCCCGTTCGTGCCAGCAACTTTCTGAAGTCCGTGTATTCCATCCATAGATGGTACAGACTTTTATGTCATTTCGCCATAAAAACATGTGTTTTCGACATTAATTTATGTTCCTACAACGGCCTAGGAAGGTCTGATCAACGATGCCTGGCAGGGCGGAAGGTGGCATCGTTCCGGAGAGTCACGCTTGGAACTTCGGATTTCTCGCCATTTCTGGCGTTTTCCGTGGAATTTCCAGGGTTACAGGCGCACGCTCCCCATCGCAGGCAGCAACTGCTTTCGCTTCATCCACA
>NZ_JAGHWU010000128.1:0-2243 GCF_017746145.1 Xanthomonas sp. D-99
CCAAGCCCTCAGCGTCACCGAACGTCAGCTGCATGGATGAATCCTCTACATAAGGCGATAGTGTCGCGCATCTGCGGTGAGTTGATCAGACCTTCCCTAAAGGCAAAGACATTGCACGAAGCCACGGCGATCTTGCTGTAACTGAAGACGTCAGCCAGCGACTAGTCCGGATGCCGCTCTGGGTAGGTGTCGAAGAGCATATGGATAAAATTCTCGAATCAGCCAACGTGGCGCTGGCCTCCTTATAGTACTCAGCATTCCCTTCAGATCCGAGCCATGCACGGCAACGGCGGCCGAAAAGCCGCCGTTGCCGTGTAACCACGACGTTACTCAGCATTAGCGGACAGAGGAATCAGAGTTACCCCTCTGTACTCCAGTTCACCCATCCCAGTCGCGAACGTGCGGATTTCCAAGATTTCAGCCTGGCGATTCAGCGTGAATTCCAAAGAATACCTGTTTTCGGCACTAGCCTTGACCGACATTTTCGCGAGTTGGAATGTCGCGCTATTGCTTACCACATCTATCATAGCAACTTCCGTACCCTGTGAAACCCCGGACGCGGCAAGCGCAAACTCCGCTCGATACTTCCCCTTGGGAAGATGGATGTAAGGTCCATACGCGATAAAACCTGACTCGCCTATCTTGCTGACGACAGCTTTCTTAGAATCGTCCCAATGGCCCTGATTATACATCGCCCCGGGCACAGCCGGATAAGTCACAGGATACTTGAACTCACGACTCCAGTTCGGAAGCTTTGCTGCAATATTGCTTGGATAGACGTAAGCAACCAGTTTACCAATCGGGATACGCCTTTCAACAGCACCGATCCGGAGCCGCATTGCATCCCAGTTTACTTTCTCGGCCTCGACCTTATCCAAAAGCAAGAAACTTGGGCCGCTCCACGCATCAGCTTCATACCATCGGTTTGAGCCAAGGTGACGCATCGGAATTGGCAGCCCGTCTATGATCAGAACCTGGCGAATTCTCGAATCCTGTCCACTCAGTACCGTATACAAGCCAGAGTTCCAGTAAGTTGCATATCCGTACTTCAAACCGTTGGCGCGTAGCGCTTCCACTATCGCTGCCCGATCGACCTGATGATTCCTTAGCGGCATAGCCTCCTTGTTCGGCCGCATCACATTATTACTGATCAGCACCAGCATCGTAACCCCCACAAGGGCACCACGCCATGCGCTGGCTACCGTAAAGGTAGAGGTATAAAGCAGGATAAGACCAAGGATTACAGAAGGTGCCAGATAGCGCGAGGAAGTCACCGGATCGCTCATGTCCGGGATTGTCGTAGCGACAAACAGGAAGAGGCAGGAAAGACCCTGCAATGCAGTGAAGACTGCTACGAATCTGCCCGCGGCGTTTTGTTCAAATACCCGACGATAGATGGCAGCAGGCACCAGAACCACCAGAATCACGGCACATACCAATCTCACCGCCTGATAGATCCCCTCCACAGAAAGAACATCGCTTCCTGCAACCGGCATCCCGCCAAACATCGCCATGACGCCTTGAACGGATTCCACAAGGTTATGAACGCCATCGTCGTAGCTCAACCAACGAGCTGAAGCGACACCATTGCTATTCTGTACCTGCGAGATGATCCATGAGCTGAGTACCGAGCCAACAACGGTACCGACCAAAGTCGTGGCCAGCAGCCATATCACTGGAATTAGGCGCTGCCGAACGTTCGCCAGAGAAAGAACGGAGATCGCTTGGACAATGGCAGAACCGATGAGTGGTATCACATAAGAGATGAGGGCCCGCTGCGGATTATTCCATGTCGCAAGCGTCACAACGATCATCAGCAGGGAAGCATTCCAGAATAAAGAGTGCCCCTCGCTCAACATGGTTTTCCAAGCCAACAGAATGACAACGATACTCAACAACAAAACTGCACCGTATGCCACCTGCCCGAAGATATTCTCGGCAAAGGCCGTTGATATTCCGCCGGCAATGATTGCTAACGTACAAACCCGTAGCCAGCGCTCATTGGCAACCAGCCCGGTAAGCTTCCACAGCGCCACCAGAATTGCCAGAGAGAATATGAGCCCAGAAATGGCATGCAACAAAAAATTGTTCGGCAGAAAAGCAAGCAGAGGCAGGATAAAAACCTGCCCAAAAACGACCATTAGGGAAGGTCTGAACAACGAGACCTGACAGGGCGGAAGGTGGCGTCGTTCCGAAGAGTGGCTTTTGGAACTTCGGAATTTCGCCATTTCTGGCGCTTTCCG
>NZ_JAGHWU010000129.1:0-1937 GCF_017746145.1 Xanthomonas sp. D-99
GACAGAAATGGCGAAATTCCGAAGTTCCAAAAGCCACTCTTCGGAACGACGCCACCTTCCGCCCTGTCAGGTCTCGTTGTTCAGACCTTCCCTAAGCGCTCGATGATTCCAACCAGTGCTGTTGCGCCCTTTTTCTGCTGAGGGGCGGTCTGTCGATTCTTTCCGGCTCGAAGCGACATTCAATAGCACGATCGATCATCCGTATCGGATGAGTCCGGTGGCGACGCATCGCAAAAACTCTGTTCGCTCCCCTTAATCGCACGCAGACACGGCGTGGCATTTCTTGCGCGCAGTATTGCGATCGGTGCTGATTGTTGAAGCCACGCTCGCATCAACGACTCGCGCCCATCGCCAAGCAGCCAAGCACTCTTCCTATCCAGTTGCCGTTGCGGTGAGGGAATTGGTCATTGGCTCACTTTGGATTGACGAGCGATCGCCTAGATTGAGCTATGTATCAATCAGCACTCGCCCGCGACGATCTGCCGGGCACAGCTTCGATATCGCCAAGTCCAGCGCTCGCGCAATGCGTGCGTGAGTACTTGCGATTGACGCCGCAACTTCCCAACCCTGGCGCAGGACGCACGTACGCTCGCTGGCAGGCGCTGAGCAGGCTGGGTGCTGCGAGCTTGCCGCTTGCCAAAGTGCTGGAAGCGCACTACGACGCTGTGTCGATTTTTTTCGAGGCCGGCCAACCATTGCCTTCGAATGGAGCGGTGTGGGCAGTGTGGGCAGCGGGTGGGCCGCTTGACACCGTGACGTATGAGGCGAGCTCAAGCACCGTGTCCGGTATCAAACCGTGGTGCAGCGCAGAGTTGGACGTTGTGACACACGCACTGGTGACCGTCAGAAACGGTGATCGGCAGCCGCTTGCCGCAGTGACGCTAAGCCAGGGATGCTTCGAGCTCGATGCAACTCAGTGGCACGGACCAGGCATGCTCGGCATTCCAACTGGCAACGGCCTTTTCGCAAGTGCGCCGGCACGTTTGCTGGGTGAGCCGGAATTCTATTTGCAGCGGCCGGGTTTTTGGCATGGTGGGGCAGGCATCGCGGCCTGCTGGTATGGCGCCGCCGCGGCCATTGCCGAGCATGTCCGCCGCTCGCCACGAGTGGCAAACAACCCTTTCGCCGCAGCACACCTGGGCACCATCGACGAACAGCTGACGGGTGCACGGCTGATGCTGCAAGACCTGGCGAATACGATCGACGACGCTCCAACCCAAAGCCATCAACTGGCTGTCATTCGGTTACGGAGCGTAATGGACCGCGTCTGCCGGGACGTGATCGAACGCGCCGCCTTGGCTCTGGGGCCTGCCTCACTGTGCTGCGATGCCGGGCACGCGCAACGGTGCGCCGACCTGGCTGCCTTCATCCGCCAGTCCCACGGCGAAAAAGACGAGCAGTGGCTGGGGGAGCAGCTGCACGCACGCGAGGTCAACCCATGGTTGCTGTGAGGGGCGAGCAGATCGCAGGGCAAGGCGTCAGCGAACAGCGCTGGCGTGCATCGCGCCAGTTGAATGCGCTGCTCACCAGCAGCCTCGAACAGTTGCTGGGCACCGCTTCACGTGTGGTGGTGGTTTCTCCGCATCCGGATGACGAGGTGCTGGGGTGTGGCGGGCTGCTTGCGATGGCGATCGCATCGGGAAGGCAGGCCCTGATCGTTTCCGTTACCGATGGCGAAGCCGCCTACCCGCAGGACGACGCATGGCCGCCCGCGCGGCTAGCAGCTGCGCGTTGTGAGGAGTTGCGTGATGCGCTGGCGCGCCTGGGCATCGATCCATCCAGCATCGTCAGGCTGGATGCGGGAGATGGCCAGGTACGTGCGGGAGTCGACGCACTTGGTGCGCGGCTGGCCGATCTGCTGCAGCCACGCTGTCACCAGCACTTTTAATCTGACCCACCGCAGCAACTTCAAATTGACCCGCCTCCCGTAGCCTTTG
>NZ_JAGHWU010000130.1:0-789 GCF_017746145.1 Xanthomonas sp. D-99
TTGATCAGACCTTCCTTAGGTATGTTGCTGCGTGATCGTGTCGGGCGCTACTGGTTGGATACCATGGCCGGTTTGGGGGTCTCGGTTGGCAAGGATGTCGTTAATGTGCCGATTTATAGTGTCTCAGCCCACGGCCTCGTAAAGCCGAGCTGGTCGAGTGCGTACGAAGATCGTGAAGGTGGCCTATGGTTCGCTAGTCTTAATGGTGGTCTTTGGCATTTGCCTCCTAACTGGAGTACCTTTGCCGTACTGTCTTATCACACTGACGATCGTCAATCGATTTCAAATCCAATCGTAAGGGTTTCGGCAGTTTCTGCATCTGGGGGCTTGTGGGTTGCCGGGACACGTGGCGTTCTTGAGCGCTTGGATCCCGCCAACGGATCGTTTGAACGTCATCTGCAGCCAATTTACGAATTGCGTTGGCCAACGTCTCTGGTCGAAAGCAAAAGCGGCTACGTCTGGATAGGCCTACCTTATTCGATTGTCCGTTATGACCCTCGTACTAAACAGCGGAAACGCTGGCCGCTTTCTATCAATTCAAAATCGGTGGGCTACGGCAATCCAGAACGTCTGGCAATGGATGCACAGGATCGATTATGGATTTATGTAATTAATACCGGATTGCAGATTCGCAATGAAGAAGGTCGGCTGATTCGAGAGATAGCACAGGGGACTCATGGCCTGGATGTTTCGAACGTTTACGATCTAAGGAAGGTCTGATCAACTCACCGCAGATGCGCGACACTATCGCCTTATGTAGAGGATTCATCCATGCAGCTGACGTTCGGT
>NZ_JAGHWU010000131.1:0-954 GCF_017746145.1 Xanthomonas sp. D-99
CTAAAAGTGGGGGGATTACCCTGGCTTCGGGTTCGCAGGACTAAACCAATGGACCGGGACACGACGTTCAAAGATCACCACCTCTGGGAGCTGCAGCGTCGAGACGCCCTGAATAATAGCCTTTCGCTTCCCGTAGGCATCCTAACTGTTGTGGCTGGCGGTGCCCTTACGATGGCAAGGTCGGTAGACATCGAACATCCAGCGTCCAAGCTCGGCCTTTCTATTGCCCTGGCTGTAACGGCAGTGCTGCTGCTCTGCAATCTGTTCTGCCTTGCCAAGTCCCTAGTCCGTTACAAATACTCCCATGCCCCGGACATGCTTGAATGGCTGGGCGACCGTGAGCATTTCGAGCATGAGTATAGGGAGAAGTGGCGGGGGCTTGGCATCACAAAATCAAGAGCCGAACAGGAGGCGCGGCGCGAGTTCTACTACCATCTTGACCAGACCTACGCGAAATCCGCGTCGAATAACTCAATCCAAAATAAGAAGAAGGCCGAGTGGATCGCGCTTGGGCACAGATTCCTTATCGCCAGCGTTGGCTCCCTCATGCTCGCTGGAGTATTTTTCAGCCTTTCCCCAACAAAGCCGGCGGATGACGTCGCACCAAAATCGCTAAAGGACGCTAAGAAAGTGATTACCCCCAGCAAACCTGAGAAGCCCGCCAATAGCCCTGCATCGTTGCCATCTACGACAGCCAAGGACATCAAACGCCCACCAGTCCGAGACCCGATGGTCATCAATGAGAAATTTCCGCAGAAGGATCACGATTTTGGACTTGATGATCTATGAGCAATAAGCCTCCCAGCCAACCGCCGCCGCCGAAGCCAGCACCTCAGCAGCGACCGGCTACGCAGCAGACCCAGATTGTCCGGCCACCAACAAGGGAACCAATCCATGTGTTCGATAGCGTGCCACCAGGGATGAAGAAGGGGCGCTGTCAACAACAACTTCAAA
>NZ_JAGHWU010000132.1:0-1035 GCF_017746145.1 Xanthomonas sp. D-99
GTCTGTGAACCGGGAAATTCCCGCGGAAAGCGCCAGAAATGGCGAAATTCCGAAGTTCCAAAAGCCACTCTTCGGAACGACGCCACCTTCCGCCCTGTCAGGTCTCGTTGTTCAGACCTTCCCTAAGTGCTTGTGCCCATGGACCACTGAAGCCGCTTCCGAAGGAGCACGCTGACATGAATTTGCCAGAGGCTGTCACCGGCGACAAAATTACGCTTAGCGTCGAAGAAATCGGAAACCGCTTTTTGAGGCTGATCGAGAGCCTTGATTCCCGAGATGACCTGAGTCCCGAACGTATCCGGGAGAAGATGGGAATCACGCTAAAGCAACCAGAGCAGGGTAGGCTCTCGGTTGGTTACTGGAGCAACGATCTGGGCGACGGATGGCGGTATGCCTTCACCTACACTCCGGAATCGTTTTCTCTTTTAAAAGGCGTCGGGTTAACTTTTCAAAACAGTGTGGATGACTTTGGAAACATGTCCGCCATCTGCACGCTAGATTTTGAATATTATGATCGCAAGCTTAAAGAGATGGGTTTCAATGCGTCCCCTACCTATGGTCCGATTGGGCAGCTGGAGGATTGGCGCTATTCAAAACTTGCGAAGAATGGGATTGGAGGGAACATCGTGATCTCCATCATTCCACAAAATCTTGTGCCCCGTGAGCAGACGCGTCTGTGTATCAAATCAATCGGCACGTTGAACGGACGCTAATTTTTCGGGAGTTAGGACATGGCTAGGCCAAGCCCGCAACTGGAAGCTGCACTCTCTCGTTTTTCTGCAAACCACGGCGCAAGCAACGACCAAGTTGCCCAGCTCCACAACGCAATCACGACCGATGCCAAATTGCTGGCCCAGTTTGATCAGCAGGCTCAGTCGGGGCAACTGAAGGACTTCGCGATACAAGCATCAAATAGCGCGCAGTCAAACCTGGCGGGAACGTACGACAAGCAAAGTGGTGTCATCACGCTGCCTGCGGCAAGCCTGCAACCTTCAGGTGCGGCTGCAACAAATGACCTAAGGAAGGTCTGAACAA
>NZ_JAGHWU010000133.1:0-3743 GCF_017746145.1 Xanthomonas sp. D-99
CTCGCGCCGGGTCTGCTTACGCTTGCCCAAGCCCTCAGCGTCACCGAACGTCAGCTGCATGGATGAATCCTCTACATAAGGCGATAGTGTCGCGCATCTGCGGTGAGTTGATCAGACCTTCCTTAGCTCCTCTCCCTCCGGGAGAGGGCTTGGGGTGAGGGTACGGATTCCACGCCAACTCCCTCAACATCCAAGAAGCCCTGCTTTCACCTCTTGGTAGATCTCCCGTCAGGAGCGATGATCTATTACGCGGAATGCAATCAAAGCGTCTCGCTCTAGAACCTCAAAATCTCCAACGAAGAAAAGCCGCCGGCTAAACACCGGCGGCTTTTCTTTACACAGCATCTCCCATTCGGGTCGAATTGTTCGGTACAGGTTGGAAGGATCGAGCGCAATGCCGATACAACCGAGACGAGATACATAACCATCTCCTGCAGCGGCACCACCCCATAACCTATCTTGACTCGCCGACCAGGCACCGCGCCTCGCATGCACGCTCATTCGGATCTCACAATCCACCACAAAAAAGCGAGGCATCCCAATGAAATGCCTCGCCGGTATCAATCAAACATCCTCATAAAGCTCTCTGTGAGGCGACAGCGTCACTCTCCGCCCATTGCGCAAACCACAGCATGCCCCGGCAAGCGCACGCGGCCATGCTCGATCACGCCACGCTCCACCCCCGGCACATCGATCTGCCCCCATGCACCTGCAGGCAGTGCCAGCTCGGTGATGTCTGCAGACAAATTGAACGCCAACAGCATGACCTGGCCCGCATGCTCACGCCGGAACATCAGCACCGGCTCTGCGGTGTCGTAGAACGCGATCGTCCCTTCGCGCAAGGCCGGCATGCTCCTGCGCCAACTCAGAAATGCCCGCACCGCGCGTAGCACAGACCGGGCATCGTCCTGCTGCACACTCACTGCAGCCAGACGATGCGGCTCGGACAACGGCAACCACGGCTTGCCGCTGGTAAAACCCGCCGATGGCGCATCGGTCCACGGCATCGGCGTACGGCACCCGTCGCGGCCCTTGAAGGTCGGCCAGAACGTGATGCCGTACGGATCCTGCAGATCCTCGAATGCCACATCCGCCTCGCCCAGCCCAAGCTCCTCGCCCTGGTACAGGCAAACCGAACCACGCAACGAACATAGCAGCGCAACTACCATGCGAGCGAACGCAGGCGACGCATCTTCACCGCCCCAACGTGTCACCGCACGCACCACATCGTGGTTGGAAATGGCCCAGCACGGCCATCCTTCCAACATGGTGGCCTCGAGCCTGCTGACCGTTTGGCGGATATAGGCCGCGCTGTAATCCTGCACCAACAGCTCGAAGCTGTAGCCCATATGCAAGCGGCCCTTGGCGGTGTATTCGGCCGTGGTCGCCAGCGAGTCTTCCGAAGAGATTTCGCCCAGGCTTACCGCATCCGGATAGCGATCGAGCAAGGCACGCAGGCGCTCCAGGAACGCCAGGTTCTCCGGCTGCGTGTTGTTGAAGTAGTGGTACTGATAGGCATACGGATTGTCCGCACTGAAGCCCCGCCCCACCCGCTTGTCGGCCGGCTTGGCCGGGTTATCGCGCAGCTGCGCGTCATGGAAGCAGAAGTTGATCGCATCCAGGCGGAAGCCATCCACCCCGCGGTCCAACCAGAACCGTACATTGTCCAGGGTTGCCTGCTGCACCTCGGCATTATGGAAATTCAGGTCAGGCTGATCGACCAGGAAGTTGTGCAGATAGTACTGCTCGCGCCGCGGCTCCCACTGCCACGCCACACCACCGAAGAGCGACAACCAGTTGTTGGGCGGCGTCCCATCCTCGCGCGGATCGGCCCACACATACCAATCCGCCTTCGCATTGGTCCGGTCCTGACGGCTTTCCTGGAACCACGCATGTTCGATCGAGGTGTGGCTCAACACCTGATCGATCATCACCTTCAGGCCAAGCGCATGCGCCTTGTCGAGCAGACGGTCGAAATCGTCCAGCGTCCCGAACAACGGATCCACCGCACGATAGTCCGCGATGTCATAGCCGAAATCTGCCATCGGCGACTTGAAGAACGGCGAGATCCAGATGGCATCCGCACCCAGCCCAGCGATGTAGTCGAGCTTGGCAATGATGCCCGGCAGATCGCCGACCCCATCGCCATTGGAATCAAGAAAGCTACGCGGATAGATCTGATAGATGACGGCCCCGCGCCACCATGGTGTCTGCAACATGCGCGCCCCTCCCGGGCCACTGCTGGCAGCCAACACGGCCGCCGACTAAGGGCGTTAGCCTAGCGGCGTGGCACTCCAACAGCGTGGGCGTGCATACGTATTCATCGCTATTGCTGAGAGATCGCGAAGCGTTGGTCAAAATTGGGGGGACGTCGGCACTGAAAGGATTGAAGCCAGTCGGCGAACCATTTTCCAGCGCCAGGTAGTTGCCGCCGCACGCGCGCACAAAGATCTCCGCGCCGCGGTCCTTGTCGAAGAAGCAGATGCGTTGCGTACCTGCACGAAAGAAAATGGCCCCGGTCAGTGCCGGGGCCATCCATCGAACGTTATCTTCCTTTACAGGCTAGGGCCGCTGCGCGTCTCGGCGTGTTGCTGCGCCTGGTATGCACTCTGCTGGGCCTGACGCTGGCTTTCCTCAGCCACCTGACGGCTGCTCTGTTCCAGTGGCTGGTTCTGCGCCTGATTGCGATCCACGAACACACGCTGCATTGCCGGGTCGGTCATCTCACCCTGCACTGCGAAGAAACCGTCGCCGCCCTTGTTCGGCACCACATGGTCGATGCGTTGGAGACCGCTCACCTTAGACTCGAACACAATTTGTCCGGCCGCCTGCTCAAGTTCTTTGCGGTTGGCAAAGCCGCCGCGCTCGCCCAGGGCTTCCAGCTTGCCTACCATGCCGACGAACATGCCGTTGTCGGGGTGGCGAGGATCGGAAAGCAAGAGGCTGGACTGTGCCGGCACAGTAGTAGCACTCGTCTGCTCGGCTTGCTTGGCGGTGTGCTGCGCCAACGCTTGGCTCAAAGCCGCCTGCGTCTGCTTCCCCACGACGCCATCTATCTGCAATCCGTGCTCGCGTTGGAATTGCTCGACCGCATACTTTGTGTTGCCGCCAAAGTCGCCATCAGCGTGTAGCGGTTTTCCATCGCGGCCAACAGCGCCAAACTGAGCAAGCTGGCCTTGAAGCTGCTTCACCTGTTCGCCGCGCTCGCCTTGTTCGAGCTTGCCATCATTAGACTTCGAAGCTTGATGAGATGTCGAACCAGACGTCACGCTGTGCTTGAGGTCGACTCCATCGCGTTTTACGCTTTCGATCAGATCCGGAACGCGACGTTCCCAATTACCCGCATACTCCTCGCATTCCTTGGCTGCCTTTACGCTCCAGGGTTTGCTAGGAGTAACTCCGTTGACCACGCGTCGCGCGTTGTAGACGTCGTGGCTATCATTATCGATGTAGCGATCAAGAGGCTTGCCTGTGAATAAGCCGTCACGCATACCGACAACTAAAACCTTCGCAGCGATTTCCGGTTCCTTGGCCATGTCCGGGTTGCGGACCATTTCACCGTTAAGGCCCAGCAACTTATCGAACTTCGCATAATTGTAGTCGTGGGTAAGATGCACGTAACCACGACCTAAGGAAGGTCTGAACAACGAGACCTGACAGGGCGGAAGGTGGCGTCGTTCCGAAGAGTGGCTTTTGGAACTTCGGAATTTCGCCATTTCTGGCGCTTTCCGCGGGAATTTCCC
>NZ_JAGHWU010000134.1:0-5892 GCF_017746145.1 Xanthomonas sp. D-99
CTCGGCAAGAAAGATCTCGCGCCGGGTCTGCTTACGCTTGCCCAAGCCCTCAGCGTCACCGAACGTCAGCTGCATGGATGAATCCTCTACATAAGGCGATAGTGTCGCGCATCTGCGGTGAGTTGATCAGACCTTCCCTAAGCTATGCGACTTCAGCACGATCAGACATAAGGACCATCAGATTTTCATGAATTTTCCCACGATACATAAAACTGGACATCGCGCTGAGCTAGCTGTTGAGGATCTATTTATGTCTTGGGATTGGAATGTGGGTCAAGACCGTATCGACATTGGCTATGACCTCTGCATCACTCCAGACCAGAACATCTACAGGGGGATAAGATTTCTTGTCCAAGTAAAAGGAACCGCCGTATCAAGTAAGCGACCTAAGGCATTGGTTGCGAGTAGTCGACTCCGTCAATATGCAGCAAGCATCCTTCCTGTGTTCATATTACGGGTTGCATCTGACAAAACCATATACTGGGTGCACGCGCAAGCTTGGGCGGCCACAAATAAGGAGGTCCTTCTGGATAAAAAAAGAAGAACAGTCACCTTCGATCCAGCTCGGACAATGGAGGACAGGAAATTCTTCGAACAGTATCTGCAAGAAAGCATTAGATCATTGGTCCAAACAAAAGACCGTCTCTCCATAGAAATAGAAGGTCGAAACTTCACTCCGAATGTAAAAAAGATTACACCCCAACAGCCACAACCTTCAAAAACAAGAGAGGCGCCACCTTTATATTCACCCCCTAATGCCAACATCTCTTTTCGGCCCATTGATAGCCCAGAGAACATAGAACGCTTGAAGGATGCTTATGAATACGGCCTCCCACGCTCCTTCGACGTGAGCGATTTTAAAATCACGTTACCAAGCAATTTCTCAAATACAATTTCGCCAGCGCCGCTTTCCAAAGGCATGGTGACCATGAAGCAGATATCCGCTAAGAAAGGGCTCGTTAGTATCTGTCCAGGACGGGAATATTCGGTCTTGGCAAGCGAGCTGATTTTGCCGGCAGATCTTTTTTCAGGATCGAAAGGCTCAGGGATCACAAATGAGCTCCAGCCTTCTCCTATTAACTTAGTTCTACGCTTGACTCAAGAAGAGACACGCCTCAAGACCGTTCTTAACATTGGTATCCGGGCAGGTTATTTTCAAGAAAACGTTCTGCAGTCGTTCCATGAACTCGCCCCACTCGCTAGCTGGGCAGAGCAAGTTGCCGCAGAAGACTCAATGCACATTGCACTTGATTTTGATAACCAACGAATCGAGCTCAAGCCCCCCGTCGAATCCGTCGATGGATGGCTACCCGTTTTGCAGCGGATCAGAAATCTTAGTCGGCTACATATGATTACTAGAGTGCTCAACTCAAATTTTTCCGTTAAAAAAGACGACCTTTTCTCTTCAGAAGACTTTGAGGACATAGATCTAGCATTCGAACTTTTGAGAGGGGCTAAAAAATCCGTTAACATTGGCGCGATGGAAGTAGACCTATCCAACAACGGAGCACTTAGGCACACAAAGGTTGCAGGAGAGTTTCTTTGCGAAACGCAATGGTCTCTTGAAGTAGCCGGGAAGGAAGTTGGAAATATCCCGGTAGAAATAAGCATGACAAACTATGTCATGGATGTGATTCCTAACTCCAATAGGGTCAGCATTACAAAAGATGAGCGGGGCCAAGCGTGGCTTAGGCACTCTAAGACTATGGTAAGCAGTGGAAAGATTCGGAGAAACCGCTAAGGGTTTGATTGCCCGGCAATCTCTTTCAAGCGCTCAAGTGCCTCTTTCTGCTTGGCGACAGGCAACCGCGACACAATCAAGATGATGTCGGCCAGCACGTCGGAAGTGGCGTGGAAATAGGCCACAGGTAGCTTTAACGCCTTCGCTAGTGCCTCAGCGGTCGCAGGATCCGGGTCATGTTGCCCCGTCTCGTAGCGGCTCACGCGCGTGGCTCCCGACACCGAGTCCACCATCCCAATGCGCTCCGCCAGATCGGCTTGGGTCCAGCCCATGGCCATCCGCGCATTGCGCAGACGCGTGCCATAGACCGTGGCAGGTGTCTTGGGTTTGGGCATCGAGAAGATTGCACGAAAGCTGAATTCCCTCAGTGTGCCGCTTGGAAGCGGGCGACTCATCTGCGATTATCGTAAATGCTGCCAGACCGGCGGTCTACAGGGGCTTTTCGTATGAAGCACACAGGACAAGGAGCGTTCGCTGCGCTCTTGGCGTTGACGTTCATCTCTCCACTCAGTGCCCAAGCCCAAGAGGTGCCGGAGCAGAAGTCCGGCTTTTTCCGTCAACTCGGAAAGGGGTTGGCCGACACGGGCAAGCAGATGGTTGGCATCAAGCCGCACGCCGGCACCAAGGCGGGCAGCCAAGGCACTGGCTCGATTTATGAACCCCTCAGCGGTGCAGGAAAGCTGCCCGGGCTCTTCAAAGGCGACAACCACCAGCAAGCCCGGCTCGGGAAGCTGGACTGGCCCCGCGTGGCGCTGACCTTCACCGAATGGGGCGCCTCCCTGCCCTGCTGGACGGCGGAGGCCCGCATCTGGACCAGCCCGACCGCCTCGACCACGGAGACCTTCCGCACCTGCTTCGATGCTGCCGTGACGGAAACGGACGACCTGGGCGAGACGGCGGAGCTCAACAGCGCGGCCCTGTGGAAAGGCCGCGACTCACTCAGCGGTATCCGGGTGCCGCCCAGTAAGCCGGACACCGGCGCTCAGCGGTCCACAGGCCCCACTCCGCCGGCTCAGCCGTTCGTGGTCAACGTGAGCCGCCCTGGCGTCGCTGACAGGGCCATGGACGTGTCGCTGCGCATCGCGTGGGTGAGCGGCTTTGTCCAGACCGCCGACCTGCACCCCGGTGCCTCGGGAATGCTGACCCCTTTCAAAGATTCCAGGCTTTGGATCGCTGGCTTCAAGCCCGACGGGAACCGCGACAAGTAAGCCGGTCGCCCTCTCTATCACTCATCAGCAAAGGAACGACATGAAAAACGCACGGATCCCCTTGGTCGTCCTGACCATGGCCCTGGGCCTGACCGCCTGCGGCGGCAAGCCCTCATCTGACAACGCCAAGGAAGCCTTTGTCCGGCTGCTGCAAGACAGCGGCGCCGGCCAAGTCACCGACGTTCAGAATTTCGAGCTCACCGGCTGCGTTGAGGCGGAGGGCGTCGACGGCTATCGCTGCGACACGAGGGGCAAGGTGGCGATCGACATCGGAGGCCGGCAAGTGCCCATCCCAGTGAGCAAGAACCTGCGCTACGCCAAGAGCGACGGCACCTGGAGGGCCTACGCTAAATGAAGACCCAACCAGATTCGATGGTGGGAACGTCAGCCGGCGCTGTGGGCGGCTTCCTCAAAGACGGCGCCATGCGCGCTGCCCCTAAAAAGGTGACCACCCCGCACAACCGATTCTTCTGCTGGTATTCGCTGTCCCTGCTCTTCCTGGGCCCGTTTGGCTTCATCGTTGGGCCGCTGATGGCTCGGCGGGGCCTGCGGAAAGCCGAGCAGCTCTACCCGTCGGAAGCACGGGTTGCCCAAGCGCGGGACACAGGGTTCGCTTGGTGGCAGTGGTGGGTGATGACCCTGCTGACCGTGATGGGAGCTTTTTGGGTCACCTCGGTGCTGAGTGGCCTTCCCATGGTGTTACTGGTGCTTTGGCTTCAGTTGACCACCTGAAGATCAATGGCCTGCTGCGAGCCTAGGCTTTTCCTGGGCTCGTAAAAAAAATAGGCATGAAACTACTTTTTTGCAAAAATACACGTCTAGATGCCAAGATCTGCATCCAACCTCCGCAAGCACATACCTAGCCAAATTACTTCGCCGCTGATAACTTCTGCATCAATGCAGAAAGCCGCTCACTATCTTTAGGCTTCAGCACACAAACCTTCCCTACAGTCGAATCGTAAAAATGAAATGGGGAAGCCTTCCAGCGCATCTCCTTGCCATTTTTACCATGTGCCTTTATTAGCACATGCAGATCCATTTGCTCTTCGCTCGGCTCGCCCACAGCGTCACACGCGCCTGACAACTCACCAATGAACCGGGAAAGCTCGCTTTCCTTAGTCACATAACCCTTGAACTTGGCGGCACTCAACATCTCGTCCTCTGAGAACCTAAGAGGAGCAGTCTCATCAAATCCCCTATAGAAAAAATCCAGCTTTTCGGCAGTAGCCCACGCTTTCACAACATTTTCAACCGCCCCCTGCGCGCAAGCAATCAAAGCCGTTAAAATTACGCAAAATAAAAAATTAAACTTAGCGTATTTTTGTTTATAGATTTTCATAAACACTCCGGGGTGGAACACTTAAATACAATTGGCTTTCCACCATGATCTCCACGCTCCCCTTCCCCAAGTTTATTTGCCGCGGGCTGCTCATAACCTTCAATCACATTCCGCTCTTCTTGATTACTGTAGCTCTCATCATACGTCTTAACGTCTATCACAAAAGCCCCGCGGTCGAACAGCTTATTTTCGGCATGTCCAAACTCATGAGCGAGAGCTAGTGCCGGGGATATGGTCGCTTTCTCACCATTCTTATCAATTATTGAAAGTCCACCCCTATCAGCCCAAGTCAACACGTTTGTATTTGGATTGAAATTCGATTGAGCAGCGTTGGTTCTATCCGCAGCTGGAGCAACCGTCACAACTTCGCGTCTAAGCTGCACTTCACCGATAGGACCCGCCACGCCGGCCGCATTCAAATACCTAATTGAACTTGCGAGATTTCTTAAAAAATCTTCTGGTGCGCCATTGGCGAACTTCACCTCACGCCCATCCGGGTCGGTGAACCGATACGGATTGTTGTTCGCATACCAATAGCGATTGAAGTTGGCTGCCAACACCGAGTCAGCGGCTACCGGATCTACGCTCAAGAACCGTCCCAAGTCTTGGTCGTAGTAGCGCTGCTGCATGTAGGTCAGCCCCGTCGCACCGTCCATGGCATGGCCGGTGTAGCCAATGCCATCGACCGTTTTGCCAATGGGGCTGCCATACGGCTGGTAGTCGGTCCGCTCGACCACTTGGCCAGCGGCATCTGTCACCGCAATCGGGCTGCCTAACGCATCGGTGTGCTGGAACTTGATGGCTCCTGCGTTGCGCGTGGCTAACAAGCTGCCGTTGAGGTAAACGTATTCCGTGTTGCCCTTGCCCGACGCCTCTGTGTAGAACAACTGGCCCGTCTGAGTGTAGACCTGAGTGGTCAGCGTTGTAGGGCGACCCGCTACGGTGCGGCGGCCGTAGGCATCGTAGGCATAGCTTTCCTTGCCGGTGACATCTCGCAGGCGATTTCCATAGTCGAAGGTATAGACCTGACCATTCTTGTTCTTGAGGTTGCCCTGCGGATCGTAGCTCAGGCCAACGGTTGTGGCGCCTGCATTGTTCTGAACATTGGTCAGACGGTTCTTGGCGTCATACCAGTAGTTCTTTTCCATCACCCCCGGCAGCTGTGCGCTGAGGAGGTTATCCAATACGTCGTAGGCGTATCGGTTCCAAGCATCGCCGCCGAAACGCCATGAACCAGCATCTGTTAATCGATCAAGACCGTCGTAAGACATGTGGCGGTTGTAAACCGACCCCATCTGCTGATCGAGGATAGTGGTGACGTTCCCATTCGCGTCGTATTGATACTCGAGCGACGCAACGTTCGAATCGCGAACCTGCTGAGGCATCTGCCGCCCGTTGATCACGAGAGAGTGACTGACGCCATTGCCATACGTGAACTGGCGCGCCGCTCCATTGGGGTAGTAACCAATCCCCGTAGCGTAGTTGCCCCCTGCTTGGTCGCGGACAGCTGTCGGCTGACCTAAGGAAGGTCTGATCAACTCACCGCAGATGCGCGACACTATCGCCTTATGTAGAGGATTCATCCATGCAGCTGACGTTCGGGG
>NZ_JAGHWU010000135.1:0-822 GCF_017746145.1 Xanthomonas sp. D-99
CTGTGAACCGGGAAATTCCCGCGGAAAGCGCCAGAAATGGCGAAATTCCGAAGTTCCAAAAGCCACTCTTCGGAACGACGCCACCTTCCGCCCTGTCAGGTCTCGTTGTTCAGACCTTCCTTAGCGCTGTTGAGATTGGCGAAAGATTTTTGAAACTGCTGGGCGGGTTGGACTCCAGGAAAGATCTGACAGTCGATCGGGTCCGCGAAGTCACTGGCATTTCTCTGAAGAAAGTTTCCTTCCCCTCTGAGGCTCTTGAGTCGTATATCCACGGCCAAGCGCTTAGTAATGGCTGGAGCTACTTATTGGAGCTTACTCCCGAGTCTCGTGCTCTCGAGCTCTCGAGCTCTCGAGCAGGGCATTGGCTTGTCTTTTGTCAATGAAGATAAAGGATCTTCAAGTCTTCAAAGTAACTGCGTCGATTTTGAAGAATACAAAAGTTCGCTTATTGAGTTGGGATTTGTGGATTCGCCCGTGCATGGTGAGATCGGCCAACTACAAAGCTGGCGGTTTGCTAGGTTCGCGAAAGACGGAAGCGGAAACGATATTGTGATTTCGCTCGTTCCTCAAAATGAAGTGCCTGGTTCTCCCGGCAGGCTATGTGTCAAATCAATTGGAACATTGAACTAACCAAGGACGGAAGCTGATGGCAACGCCTAGCCCGCGACTCGAAGCAGCTCTCGCCAGCTTTGCTACGCATGAATTCACACATTGTATGCTGCGTCTGTCACCCCTTAGGATCTGTCAATGCGCTTCCCCCGAGCAGCCCTGCTCTTCCTAACCGCACTCTGCGCACCTGCACCTAAGGAAGGTCTGATCAAC
>NZ_JAGHWU010000136.1:0-1492 GCF_017746145.1 Xanthomonas sp. D-99
GCGATAGTGTCGCGCATCTGCGATGAGTTGATCAGACCTTCCCTAAGGGATAACGGGGTCACAAGTGATAGCGAAACCTATCGGGCGTTGATGGAGCTTGGAAGTGCTGCCATTGGTGGAACCCTGGGTGGCCTTGCAGGAGCCAACACCGCTTTGGCCGGCGATCTGTTCAATCGGCAGCTTCATCCTGATGAGCTTGCCAAGATTAATGCCAACGCTGCAGATTTTGCAGCACTGGAATGCGGGCAATCCTGCACACCGCAACAGATCGAAATAGCTCGGCAACGTCTGACCGTTCAAGCGATGCGTCAAACGGACAGTCGCTGGAACGAGGTGCTTGGTATGGGAGGGCAGGTTGCTCAGGACGGGCCTGCATCTAACTTCCTGGATAACATCAAGGCAACACACGGTACTTACACCGACTTTGCGGCCGACTGGCATCAATATAATGACAGTTCGATGTTTGCAGGGAATCTTCGCGGTACGACAGCACTTGACCAGGTATATGGGACAGTTCTTGGAACGGCGGTCAGTGCGACGGATCAACGCTATTTACTGCAGGCGCTTAACAGGACAAGTGCGGGCTGGGCAAACGATTACGTTAGCGGTGTCCTGAACAAGGATGCATGGACGATCGGCACCACGTTCACGGGTGACGTCGGATTTGCTGCGGATGTGACTAGAAACTTGCTAACCGGAAATGTCGATGAAGCACTGAGTGCTGTTGCACAGGAAATACTGTTTGCTAAGGCGGGTGAAGTAGGTGAGGTTGCTGCCGGTAAAATTATAAATATATTCAAGGACGTGTTACAGGTGCGTAAGGAGCTTGATGTTCCTTTACCGAGCGCGGTTAAAGATCCGGCTATTTTTGTTCAGTCGTCAGGCGATTTTGTAGAGGTGCCGGTGCTGAGGCCCAAGCCTTCTGACCCAAGCGTTTTGATTGATTCCATTCGTGATAACAAAGTTGATGTGTCTGGATCAATCAATTATCCCGAGTTGCCGGGCGGCTATGGTGTCCTTGACTCCAGTAGCTCGAATGTCAATGAAGTAGGATTTTTGCCGAACGGATCACGTCGTCTATTAACAAAGGATGGTGAAGTAGTTGTACAAGCGCAGGATGGAGGCATTTATAAAGAAGTAAACTTGTCCTCTGGTGAGAAGGGCGGGTGGAATAAATCTTTAAATAAGCCGGAATCAAACGCTATCTATAATGTTGACGGCAACAAGGTCTACAGGACCGATTCTGACGGGCGAGTCGATTATGTTGAGGCCAACCTGTCTTTGGTGAGTAAGGATCGCAACGGTTATCAGCAGTGTAAAGCCGGCAACTGTGGTCTTCCTGATGATGAGGGAGGGCACCTTATAGCTAGGGAAGGTCTGATCAACTCACCGCAGATGCGCGACACTATCGCCTTATGTAGAGGATTCATCCATGCAGCTGACGTTCGGTGACGCTGAGGGCTTGGGCACCCGTAAGCAGACCCGGCGCGAG
>NZ_JAGHWU010000137.1:0-1012 GCF_017746145.1 Xanthomonas sp. D-99
AGTGATAGGCCGCCAGGGCGCATAGGAGCGTCAACACTTCATTTCGCATAATGTATAGAAGGTTGGCGTTATGGCCACAGGGGAGAGGGCTACCAGCAGCGCCTCATGTGCTCCCGTTTGCACCGCCAGGACCAGCAGCGCGACCACCGCGGCGGCCGCGCTTAGCCTGTCCAGCACTGATCGCCATAGAGCCCGCTCAGCTGGCGACGCAGCGCGCTCTCCGTGGATCCGCGCCATCCATTCGCCGCCGTCCAGTTTTGCCAATGCGCAGACCTGCGCAATTCGTTCATCTGGCATCGGGTAGCGGTCTTTTCTCCAGCTGCTTATCACAGCTCGCGTGACCCCAATACGCTGAGCCAAAGCATTGTCTGACTGGAGGTTTGCCTTCTCTCGCGCTTTGTCAAGCAGCTCGTTCACGCTTGGCATGTTTACAAATCTCTTGACGTTCTGTTCAGTGGTCACTATACATGCGCCTGTGGATAGGAATCCCTAGACACCCCTCCCCCCCGGTACCCCCCGGGGGCCGAGGGTCAGGGTAGGGGATCTGCAACAGGGGACATTCCGTGACGCATCACATTATCTTGGCCATCTGGCTGGTCCTGATCGCGTGCGCATACCTGCGCGCCGTGTTCGTGTCGATCGCCTATCGCCGGCAAGCTCGATTCAGCCGCCTCGACTCCGCTTACCGCGCCGCCGCCCTGGTCGCCAACGCCAAGCGGGAGTTCCGCGCATGAAGGACCTCGCCTTAATGGTGCTGGCTTCATGGGCATTTGCTGCATTCGTATCCCTTTTCATCATGGGCTTCTACTTCCTGGCCGCTCCCTGGTCCTGGATCTGCGCCCTCTTTCTGTTCGTGACTCCTTGCGGCGTGCTTGCCTACTTCGTGAGTGAAGGCCTGTGACCCCGCTGCTCGCCCTTTGCCTACCCTTTTCACCGGTCGCAGCCTGCAATCAGACCGGTGCAAGCCCGGCGCAGCCGGGTGGCCCGAGTAGTAACACGGGCCAAAAGTCTC
>NZ_JAGHWU010000138.1:0-727 GCF_017746145.1 Xanthomonas sp. D-99
TTGAGCCGGCGGTTCTCCTCCTCCAGCTCCTTCATGCGCGCGACCATGGACACGTCCATGCCGCCGAACTTGCTGCGCCACTTGTAGAACGTCGCCGAGCTGATGCCGTGCTCGCGGCACAGCTCCGGCACGGGCGCACCGGCCTGGGCCTGCTTGAGCACGGCGATGATCTGGCTGTCGGTAAAGCGGGACTTCTTCATGGAACCTCCTCGAGAAAGGGTACGAGAAAATTCCACTTCTGGCGTCTGCTAATGGGCGGGGGGATTACCGGGGGACCTATACCCACAGGAAAATGTTATGGCGGCCTGCCCAGTCGCAAACATGCTGACGACCTGCTTGATCGATATATTTTTGGCTGCAAAGAAGGCAACCGCATCACTCCCTACTGGCCAGTCTCATTGGCGATGGTAGTTGAGGACGGTGACGTTAAGGCGGTTTTCTGCGAGAAACAGCTCGGTTCAAATTTTTTCGATCCAAAGAGCGTCTCGTCGCCTGGCCTCGATCTCGATGAGCTTCAAAGCTACGTCGATTTTTTATGTGAACATAAAACTGAAGATGGTTGCGAAAAAGATTCGGATGAAGAAGAACTCAAGATGATTCTTTTCGGAACGAACGGATTTATCCGGCACATTTCGACAACAAAGCAACTTAAACGCACCATTTCCAACTATCAGAAAGGCACCCTAGAACCGATCGCAGGGAGCAAAGGAAGGTCTGATCAACTCAC